>JAURWL010000173.1 GCA_030654965.1 Dehalococcoidales bacterium
ATCCGCCACCGGGAAATCAACCAGATGGATGCTCTCCGGTGCATCCTTCTCTACGGAGCATACCAGGTTACGGTACATCTCCTCAGCAACAAACGGCGTGAAGGGCGCCATCAGTTTCGCCACCGTCACCAGGCAGTGGTAGAGCGTGTTGTAGGCGGAGAGTTTATCGGTATCGTTTTCGCTCTTCCAGAATCGCCGCCGACTCCGCCGCACGTACCAGTTGGAAAGGTCGTCAACAAATTCCTCGATTCTACGTCCGGCGCTGGTCGGATTGTAGTTTTCCATCTCGGTATCCACATCTTTCACCAGCTGGTTCAACTCCGAGAGAAGCCAGCGGTCAATCTCCGTCAATTCTGTCACCGTCTTCGATGGGTCAGGGACATACTTATCGATATTGGCGTAGGTAACAAAGAAGGAGTAAACATTCCACAGGGTGAGCAAAAACCGCCGGGTGACATCCGCCACCATCGCTGTGTCAAACCGACGCACCATGCCCGGCGGCGCCGAAGTATAGCAGTACCAGCGCAGAGCGTCTGCACCGTGTTTCATTACCACATCCATCGGCGCAACTACATTCCCTTTGCTCTTACTCATCTTCTTGCCCTGCGCATCTAGCACAAGTTCCAGACAGATACAGTTCCTGTAGCACGGGCGGTCGAAGAGCAGGGTGGAAATAGCATGCAGACTATAGAACCAGCCGCGCGTCTGGTCAACGCCTTCTGAGATGAAGTCCGCTATCCCGACCTCTTTATCGAACAGGTCTTTGTTTTCGAACGGATAATGAAGCTGGGCAAATGGCATCGAACCGGAGTCGAACCAACAGTCCATTACCTCCGGGGTACGTTTCATATCACCGCCGCATTTGCCGCACGAGAAACTAACGCGGTCTATATACGGGCGGTGAATATCAAGCGGTTGTGTCAGACCGGTGACGCCCGGTTTTTCCCCAAGTTCTTCGATACTCCCGACACACTCAAAAGAGCCGCATTTCTCGCAGCCCCAGATAGGTAACGGTGAACCCCAGTAGCGCTCGCGTGCAAACGCCCAATCGATGTTGTTCTCCAGCCAGTTCCCGAACCGACCGTTCTTGATATGTTCCGGGTACCAGTTGATTTCACGGTTCCCCGCAATGAGCGCATCCTTTACAGCGGTGGTTCGTATATACCACGTCTGTTTAGCATAATAGAGGAGGGGCGCATTGCACCTCCAGCAGAACGGATAAGTGTGACGAATTGTCCCGGCGCGGAAAAGTAGTCCTCGCTTTTTCAGGTCGTCAAGCACGAGCGGGTCTGCCTGTTTAACGAATTTACCCGCAAAGGGATAACTCCCCGTGATGTTGCCCTGCAGGTCGACCGTGTGGACGAAGTCCAGCCCTTTATCCTGCCCCGCCCCAAAGTCTACCTCACCATACGCAGGCGCAACGTGCACGATGCCTGTGCCGTCTTCCATCGATACAAAGTCAGTGGCAATGACGCGGTAGGTCAGATTTTTATCTGGTTTCTGTGACACAAGGCCAGTGCGTGTTTCAAAGCGACGGCGTTCTATACCGAAATCATGCGGGTTGAACAGGGGTTCGTACTCTACTCCAACCAAATCCTTGCCATGCACGCTGTCAATAACGAGATCGTTCTCCAGCCTCACTGCCAGCCGCATTGCTTCCGCGAGAATCATGTATTCGTCATCTGTTTCGACGACGATATAAGTAACATCGGCAGCAACCGCCAGTGCTGTATTGCCCGGCAAAGTCCAGGGAGTGGTCGTCCACGCGAGCAGGTAGGTCTTTTTACTCCCAACTTTTTCCCGCACCCGGCGCAGGACATTAGAGTCCTCTTTCGATTTCAGATGGGTGCGGAACTTGATGTACACGGAAGGGTCTTCTGTGTCATCCTGGTAGCCCTGCGCCACCTCATGCGAACTCAAAGATGTGCCACAACGCGGACAGTGCGGCGTAACCCTGTACCCTTGGTAGATAAGCCCTTTATCCCACATCTGCTTCAGTGCCCACCACACTGATTCAACATAGGTGTTGTCCATTGTCTTATAGGCGTGTTCGAGGTCAACCCAGTAGGCGATGCGCTCCGTCATCTCATTCCATTCGCCTACGTACTTGAACACGCTCTCACGGCATCGCTTGTTGAATTCCTCGACGCCGTATTGTTCTATCTGGGTCTTATTGGAGAACCCCAGTTCTTTCTCAACCTCAAGCTCCACAGGAAGACCGTGCGTGTCCCACCCGGCAATGCGCGGCACGTAATAGCCTTTCATCACCGCATACCGCACGATAACGTCCTTGAATGCCCGTGCTAGGACGTGATGAATGCCCGGGTTACCATTAGCAAAAGGAGGACCCTCATAGAAGACAAACCGTTTATTGCCCTCGCGGCTCCGGACGCTTTTATTGAAGATGTCATTCTGCTTCCAGAAAGCGAGAACTTTTTCCTCCATCTGCGGGAAGTTCACCCGGCTTGTCACAGGCTGAAACATAGTAATACCTCCAAAATTGCTTTGTCACCCTGAGCGGAGTGAAGGGTATCGGGGTGTTGGGGTCTTCCCAAAGAAGCCTCCCTCCTGAGATTCATTCGCGGAGTCTATCCTGAGAGAGACCGAAGGGCTCAGAATGACAAGCTGTGGTTTTTATTGCTTTTCTTCATTCGTTTGCTTCTTGTTTAAAAATAAAAATCCCGTCCTTACAAGGGACGGGACTCAAAGACCCGCGGTACCACCCTAATTTCCCCGATAAACTTGTCCCGTACTTGATACGGGAATCGGGGACACTTTTTAAGAGCACCTGAGAATGCCCTCGTCACGGCTAACGGTTGACGGAACCGACCAAGCCTACTAGGTCCCTTTTTATCGAGACGGTTTGGTTGGTAGCTCAGGAGGGATTTTCAGAAAGCCAGACACGTCTGCTCGCACCTGACCAGACTCGCTGAGTGACTGTGTCTCTCCTACTCTTCTCCTTCAACGCCTCTACGTAAGTAGAATATAGCACAAACAGGAGGAAATTCCAAGTTTCAAATGCCAAACTCCGCACAATCGCCATTTGGATGGAAGCCAGTATCCAGTGATATTCTATATGGATTCCCGATCAGAGCCTGCCCCATACTCAATATGGGGTCGGGAATGACAAGATGAATTGGGTACGAGTTTCTTCACTTAGCTCAGAGTGACAACGACCGCCACCCACGTTTTGAATCTTGAGCTTGTTTAGGATTTAGTGCTTCGGATTTCGGATTTAATAGTTGGGTGGTTGGCGCCGCGGTCGAGAGTAATTACCCCGCTGGCTCTGCGTGTTACCCCATTGACCTGGCGTATTGCTCCGCTGACCCAGTGAGTTTCCCCATTGATTAGAGACGGTGCTTCGCTGGTCGTTACTTATGCTATTGCCCCTCGGACCTGACGAAGGATGCTTGGGTCTTATCACTACTTTCCGTGATTCTCCCTCACCAATGCTTTCCGTATAGACTGCAGGATTGTCAGCCAGGGCAAGATGCACAATCCGCCGCTCGTAGGGGGGCATCGGTTCCAGAGTGAAAGGCGAACCTCTGGTCTTTACATGGTCTGCCATCCGTAACGCCAGCGCTTTAAGCGCTTCGTGACGCCTTTCCTTATAACCTTCAGCATCGACAATAATGGGCACCCATGTCTCGGTCTTGTGACCGACAATGAGACGGAGTACGTATTGAAGAGCGGCAAGTGTCTGTCCACGCCGCCCGATGAGAATGCCTAAATCATCACCCTCAATATTAAAAGCAACTGGAGCAGTTGGTTGCTCACTGCTTTCATCCGGATAAACGGCAGGCGATACGACACCTTCAACCTCAAGTAATGTCAGCAGTTTCTGCAGTGTCTCTGTAGCAACCACGGCAACATCAGACGAGGGAACAGGTTCAGCCATAAGGCGTTCCACACGCACCCGTGCGTCCTCCGCCCCGATACCGAAGATACCACCGCTCTTCCCCTCATTGAGGATGGTGATACGCACTTCATCCCGGGAAACGCCCATTTCCGCCAAGGCTTTCTCAATTGCTTCGTGTGTTGTTTTTGCGTTTACTTCCAGAACATCCATGGTCTTTTTCCTTTTTCCGCAGTCGGTGTTGTCATCGGCATGGCACTCTTCTTTTGAGAAGACTGTCCTGTGCCGGATGTCGTTTTTACCGGTGGTTTTGTTACAGGCTGTTTCTGAAACATAGTGGCTAAAGGACCCCAGCCGCTGATAAAGTACTGCATAACGATACTGATGATATTTGATGTTAACCAGTAAAGGGCTAAGCCGCTGTTAAATGAGAGCGACATAAAGGTAAATAGCAAGGGCATCATCCAGAGCATCATCTGACCCTGGGACTGTTGCTGCGGGTTGGTATAATTAGGGGTCGTCATCTTCTGTTGTACCCACATTGTGACACCCACGAGAATGGGCAGGAGAATGTATTTATCCGGTGTTCCCAGGTCAAGCCAGAGGAATTGACTGTTAAGCGGCACCTGGTCGAAGACAAACGACCATGAGGAATACAGGTGACGGGAGAGATTCAGCAACTCTTCGGGACTGGTTGCCAATACGCGGGAAATAGATTGATAAAGGGTAATCCATACCGGCATCTGAATGAGCATCGGCAGGAGACAGCCTGTGGGTGAGACGCCGGCTTCTTTATAAAGCGCCATCTGTTCTTTCGCCAGCTTCTGCCGGTCTTTGGCGTACTTCTTCTGAATTTCAACCAGTTTTGGCTGGAGTTCCTGCATCTTTTTACTGGCTAGAAGCTGTCTGCGGGAAAGCGGGTACATCACCGCACGAATAATCACCGTGAGAATAATGATGGTCAATCCAAGATTACTGAAAAGGTACTTGGTCATAACGACCATTACATTTATCATCGGGTTGAGGATGATTAAGTCCCAGATTGCCCCAGCGTCCAAGTCATTAACCTCACTTACTCGTGGTTAGAGAGAACTTTTGTAGTGCACCGCTCAGCGCATTCAAACCGTAGAAACTGTCCTTGGTCGTGTGTATATAAACAATGCCATTGCTGGCAAACAGAGGTGCATTTACACCTTCTGTGAAGCTGGTTAGTTCACGGGGAGTACTCCGATTGGAAATATCAATTGCATATATTCGGCTGGTCTTCTTTGCCAGGTCGGTGATGGCAACGATAAGGTTATCGTCAACAATTACAGGGGATGAACTGATTGCGCCTTTATTATTATCGTACCTGAGGTCGATTGCATCGATGAAGCTCCCGGTTAGCGCGTTAAGTAGGTAGACCTTGCCGTCAAGACAGGGCGCATAGAGAACATCACCATCGATAACAGGCTTTGCCCAGAACCAGTTACGCGGGGTGTCCGTTGCATCATCATCAGCCGGGAATTTCCAGACTAATTTACCGCTCGTATCGAGCGCATAGAGATGGCGGTCATAACTCCCGATATATATCTTTCCATCTTTCACCAATGGCGTGGCGCTGATAGCGCCTCCGGTCTCAAACTCCCACTTTTTAGCTCCGGTGGCGGCATCGAGCGCATATACTTTTTTATCAAGTGAACCGATATAGAGCGTGTCGCCTTCTACGGCCGGTGCCGACCAGATTTTCTTGCCAATGTTATACGACCATTCTTTGTAGCCTTCGGCGGCGGTCAGCGCATAGACCGTACCGTTTGCTGTACCAAAATAGAGTTTACCATCTGCAATTGTCAGCCCACCGATGATGGACGTTCCGAGATCCCCCTGACGCGGATAAGTCCAGAGTGGTTCCTCCTTCAGTTTACCATCGACAAGCTGATAAGCATAGACCTTGCCATCATTGTATCCCCCTAGATAAACGAGGTCACCAGCTACCCCCGGAGATGCGTATATGGCAATTGCTGTAGTCTGTTGTCCACCACAGGAAGGAATACAACTGAGCCCACCAGATGCCGTCACCACCATCTTGATGGGGTCGCCAAGCACAGCACCGGTGGCACTATCAACCGAATAGACTTTTCCAGTCATTGACGCAAAGACGAGGGTACTATCAATCTCAGAGATGCCCGCCCAACCACGGGCAACAGTGCCTGTACCCATACAGCTGACGAGCAGAAGGAGACTAAAAATAAGTGCAATTAATAGTAGGGAAATCTTCTTTGTATTAGCGCTCAACTTCAATTACTTCCCAATACGTTATCTACATTATCTACATTATGGAACAGGGTCATAACCACCGGGATTAAACGGATGACAGCGGGCGATTCTACGAGCGCCAAGCCAGCCACCCTTAAAAAATCCATATTTCCCAATCGCCTCATAGGTATATTGCGAACAGGTTGGCATGAAACGACATGATGACGGAATAACCCTTGAAATGGTCGATTGGTAGAGTTTAATCAACTGTAAAGCCACTTTCTTCACGATGTTCCGTATTTACGGCACGGGGTTAGTGTCTTCTAGAATCCTGGCACGACTTAGCAAGCTTACGATTACTATCTTCAGGTCAGCAAACTGCGCTACGGCTGAGTTTGAGCGGGCAATTAGAACAATATCCCATCCCGGTTTGATTGGCGTAAGACGGGCGATTTCACGCAATAAACGTTTGACCCTGTTTCTAACGACCGCTTTTCCCACTTTCTTGCCGACTGAGAAGCCGCACCGGGACAGGGGAAGACCATTGGGCATTGCCCTCAATACTACCAGGTCACTGTGCCAGGAACTACCTTTAGCATAGACCAGGGCGTATTGTTCCGTCTTGGTAAGGTGTTCAATTCCCCCCGTTGCGCCCTCCGGATTGCATTAATATCACACCACGGTTAACCGCTTGCGGCCCTTGAGGCGTCTCGCCCTTAGAACAGCCCGGCCTCCCCGGGTGCTCATTCTTTTCATAAAGCCGTGTTCGCGTTTCCGCGGTATCTTTTTAGGTTGATAGGTTCTTTTTGGCACGGTTAGTTTCCCTTCAGATTATCGGTCGCTCTGCGGTGGAGCCGCTGGAGCTGGAGCCGGAGCTGGAACGCTGGCACTCGCTGGAATAATAGGCAGGGGCGCCGGATAGACATGTTCAGGCACGAAGGGTAAAAGCGCTAAGTGCCGTGCCCGCTTGATAGCCGTTGCCAGCGCGCGCTGATGTTTAGCGCAGGTCCCCGTGCGCCGCCGCGGGTCAATCCTTGCCCGGTCTGACAAATAGGCGCGTAATTTATCCGGGTTCTTGTAGTCAATGACTTCATTCTTGTTTGCACAGAAGAAGCAGACTTTGCGCTTGGGCATATAGCGGGGACGTCCCGGTCTTAAGTTGCGCGGTCTGGGACCTCTATCCCGTGATGCTGTTGTTGTTCCTGATGTTTCTCTGGTCACTTCCTATAATCTCCACTAGAAAGGAATATCATCTGGTTCAATATTACCAGTTTCGCTTTCATCCGTTTTATTTTCAGCCGTTTTATTTTCAGCGGAAACAATCGCCGCTTGCCGGTCAAGGAACTTCACACGGTCTGCCACAATCTCATTACGCGCCCGCCGCTGTCCGTCCGGCCCGTCCCAGGTGCGTAACCGCAACCGCCCCTCAACATAGACCAGTCTGCCTTTGGTAAGGAACTGGTTGCATTGTTCTGCCAGTCTGCCCCATGCGACCACAGAAAACCATTCCGTCTCTTCTTTGCGTTCCCCCTCCGGGGTTGTGTACCGCCAGTTTGTTGCCACACGAAATGTCGTCACTGGTCTGCCGCTGGGCGTGAACCGCATCTCAGGTTCGTTTCCCAGATTGCCAATAATTGTAATTCTGTTGATGCTTACCATAATCCCGCAACTCCTTCCGGACGCCACCGAGCACCTTGCGTGCTCACACCACCATACTGCTTCTACTCAATTTTAACGAGGAGATGACGGAGGACATCTTCTGAGATCTTAAGGTTTATTTCTAATTCCCTGTTTTGACTTGCTTTTGCCTGTAATTTAAGCAGGAAATATATGCCTTCTCCGAAGTGGTTAATCGGGTAAGCTAATCTCCTTTTGCCCCATTTCTGGACATCGGCAACGGCGCCGCCTTTCCCGGAGATGAACTTCTTGACATTCTCGAGCACTGCATCTAGCTTCTCATTTGCCAGGTCTGGTTTCAGAATGATAATAAGTTCGTAGTTGTTTAATTTATCCTTTGTCGCAGTTTTTTCAGATACCATCCACATCACCAAGCATTAATAGTTTACAAACAATATAGCATAACACAATCTGCGGACACAAGACAAGTTTCATCTGAGCGCGTGGGCACGCCCAGCTTGACAGCGAAGGCTGACCTTGATAGACTTTTAGTGGTTGGGAATCCACTCCCCAATTTCAATAGGCCCCGTGGTGTAGCGGTCTAACATGCCACCCTGTCACGGTGGAGATCAGGGGTTCAAATCCCCTCGGGGTCGCCACTTCATTATTTTATTGACAATGGACTCTACCCGGTGATTCTCCCCTATCTTATTGGTACTCGCCATAAAATCCCATATCGTCTGTGGGCAGAAATCGTGTTTCTTCGTAGTTCCCAAAGCCTGAGGGAGTTGGCCCAAAAGTACAATGTGTCGTATGAGTGCATAAGGAGAACCCAAATCGCTTCTGCAATGGGGCTATTAGTTCCACCGAATGAGAAACAATAAGGATACATTTATCACGGACTAAATGCTGGTTGACCAATTCTTTATTTTGCCCTTCAGTAATCTTTACCCCAACTGTCAACGTCTTGTCATTAGTATGAATTACAGTAGGCTGAATACTGTGATTTTAAGAATTGGCACACCCACCCTCTCGGTACTCATAGCACGAAAGGGGAATCCGATGCCGATGAATTTGTGCCATTTCGCACGACTCTTACATATAATTGAAGGGAAGAAAGAATCTTAAATCCGCCATGGTTCGGCTTTGCACTTCATTCCCACACCCATAGATTGCCCCCCACCCAATGAATCCCTGGTTCCCGCGGCTTGCCAGGTTCATTCTTGGTGACTTGTTTCACGTCCTTACCACTAGCCTTGTCGTCAGTTAGCCTCGATACCTCCTTGGAAAAGAGGCCGAATTGCCAACCAAACAATGGAGGAATGTCCAAGCGAGACAGAGTAACCAGCGCGGCAGTGCTGTACTTGAAGCTAATAAAAATAATGCCTGAGTCATACACCACAGGGCGAAGTAGTTCAGTGCCGGATTGAGTTACTGATGCTGTTATTCGATCCACCAATTCATCAGGTGGCCTATCTTTGAAAAACAACCTGACCTCAACATCATCACCATTAGTAAGACGTTTACTACCTTTTTTCAATCTTTTTAAGTCCGGTCCCAGACTCTCAGCCACAAGAACAGAACGGGGAACTATTGTTGATTTCAAACCCGGTGGATGTTCTGATGGACGGTAGTATATTAATTCAAACGACTCTGAATAAACGGGTAGCGTGGCCTTCCCCGGGGGTCTGCTGCAGTTAATCTTGATCCTGGCCAAATAGGTATATCCGGGTTTTCCCTTACAGAATACCTCGAAGTCTTCAGTGTCCTGCCCAATTAGCTTATATCTTCCTGGAATTCGATATTCACCAGCATTCGCAATGTCGATCTTGATGTCGACTCGATGTGGCTTGATCAAGCCTTCGATGGGGTGCATCTGATCATGAGGTTTACAGGAAAGCACTTCTAACCATATTTCTTCGGCGATAAGGTGGTTCCTCAAAACATTGTTTAACCTGAAGTAGACTGACTGTCCGCGCTTCCGGGTAGTGACGGTGTCGCCCACTTTTATAATCGAAATAGTGAGCGGTCCTTTCGACCCATGCCGTATTCCTTGTCTTTCTAATGCTTTTCTGACACCTCCTTTACTGCGGTGGAATATTGAAGCTATTATTTCGTCTGATAAATGGTCCCTGCGAGCCGCGATCATTATTCGCATTTCTGGCTCGCTGATGCGGTCGTGTCGCTTACCGTCCGCCGTGCGGTTATGGTTGTCATTGAGAATAAAATCTTTCGCAAATTCTTTGTACCTTTCCAAATTAACGGTTCTGTTTCTGTTCATGTTGTCAAACCCAACCTAATCTGTGCATTTCTGTGATCTCTCTGTGTACAGCGCTGTTTTGGATCGAGACCAACTACCATTGTCCTGCCCCACTTGTGTGTGACCTTCAGTGAATTTTATATTACCTGTATGAACTTTTGCAAAGAGAATCCAGCAGGTAATAAGGTCGAGTCGGTTGGGTTCTTGGCGACGGAGACTTCCGTGGAAAACTGTTTCAGGCGACTCGGCAGTGTCTTGATAGAAATAGCTAGTAATCCAACGCCACATGAAAGACCAAAGCAAAGGGCGAAAATGAAAAATGAATTCGGGTCCATCCCCGGAGGTTCCCCAGTTGCTCAAGGGCGACTTTTCGCACCTTCACGAAGGGAGCGGTATAGCCGTCGAAGTGATTAAAGAGCCGGGATATTGCTTGGTCTCCAAAAACACCGCATACGTTCGATCTGATTACGATTTGCGAGGGGGTAGCCGCCCTTACGTTTATAAGGTATTGAAATCGGCTGGATTGACCATTAGAGGTGTGCGCGGTTGAGACCTGCCATCTATGCCCGGGTTTCGTACTCAACCCAAGAGACCGATAACCAGATCCTGCAACTGACTTCCTGGGCAGAGTCCAGGGGTTGGGGAACCCCCATAGTCTACAAAGAGAACGAAACCGCATGGAAGGCGGGCCACCAGAGGGTGCTTGCCGATCTGCTGGAAGATGCCCGTAAGCACAAATTCACTATGTTGCTGGTATGGGCTCTTGACCGCCTATCACGGGAAGGACCTCTGGCAATCCTGACCCTGGTCAACCGGTTGAAAACCTATGGGGTCAGGGTTATTTCCTTTCAAGAATCCTGGACAGAAGCCCCGGGTGAATTGGCCGACCTTCTCTATGCCATAGCCGGCTGGGTAGCCCGAATGGAGTCGCAGAGGCGAAGTGAAAGGACGAAGGCAGGTTTGGAAAGGGTAAAAGCGGCGGGCAAGAAACTCGGTCGCCCCAAGGGTGCCAGGGATAAAAAGCGACGTAGATCACGAAGGTTAAGGACGGAAGTCGCCCTACAAACCGGACAATTTGTGAGATGAACATTGCACATGATGGCTAATTGTGCAGAAATACAGATGATAGTCTAGTCACATAGGAAATCAATATAAATCTCGATATCATCGAGCCAGTCTAGCAATAGTGCTTGTGGTCTATTATATGCTGGTAAGAGCAGAATGTCAGTGGGATGAGACGGATTAGAATGTATTGAGATACTATAGTAGGAAGCTAAATCTCTCGCATCCTTTATTGTTTCATCATTCCTATGACAGTAGTAATTACGAAATACCGGAAGATGGTCAAGTACTTTGGTCGGAATCGAAAATGTATTCTGGATTTTGTTTATATTTGAACAACCAATTGCATTACAACTTTTCACAAATACTCTGGGGTCCCTCCAAGCAGGTTCATCACGTCGACTCCAAGAACTTCCTGGACTCTTTTTCCACATATTATTCTTGCACGTCATCATTGCAATATCGATAGCCTCTGAGAATGAATGGACTTGTGAGTTGACCAGAATTGTATGGCCACTTAGGGTTCTTGGTCGAAGAATACAGGATAGGAAATAC
>JAURWL010000174.1 GCA_030654965.1 Dehalococcoidales bacterium
TCGGAGTAGCGTGTTTCCATGAACTCGCGCCGTATCTTTCTGGTGCGGGTGAGTTCGGCTTCATCCGGGTCGAATTCTTTATGCATCAGCACGAATCTTTTTACCCGCGCTGCTTCCGGCAGGTAGCTGTTCACGCGCAAAAGGTCTTTTTGCACCAGCTCCGCAATTTCGTTCTTCTGTGATAGGTCGACAAAGGTAGTGTAAGGGATATGATGTTTCTCTGCCCACTTTCCTACCATCGTGAAATCTATATTGATGATAGCGCTTACGTAGTCATCCTCTTTGCCGCCGATAACCATCGCGTCTTTTATGTAGGGGCTGAAGCGCAATCTGCCTTCGATATACTGGGGAGCATACTTTACACCCGACCGCAGTTCGCCCATGTGGTCCATACGGTCGAGGAAAATGAGATGCCCCTGCTCGTTGATATTCACGGCATCGCCGGTATGTAGCCAGCCGTCAACCAGGACCTCCGCCGTCTTTTTGGGGTCGTGGTGGTAACCGCTGAACATGGAATCGCTCCGTACGTAAAGCTCGCCGCTATTCAGCACCCGCACTTCCGTATTCACGGCAGGTCGCCCCACGCTGGCGAAATCGATTTCCCCTTTGCCATGCGAAGAAATCAAGCCGGCTTCCGTGCTGGCGTAATTCTGTCGTAGCTCGATGCCGATGGCGTGAATGAGGCGGAAGGTATCGAGGCTGAGCACAGAGCTCCCTGTCACAGCGAAGCGCACATTGCTCAGACCGAGTTTGTCCTTGAGCGGGCGGAAGAGCAGGTAATAGGCGGGTTTATAAACCAGCCGCCAGAAAAGGCTCGGCTCTTTGCCCTTAAATTTAATATCGGCAATCTTGTGCCCGACCGGCAGGAAAAGGCGATAAGCAAATCGTTTGATGGGATGGGTGTCGATTATCTTGACCTGGATTTCGCTGACCAGACTTTCCCATTGCCGGGGTCCGTAAATCACGAAGTTGGGTCCTGTCTCCCGTGTGTCCTCGGCGATTGTTTCCGGCTCTTCGGGGAAGTTCAGCACGGCGCCGGTGAGCAGGTGCGGGATGGTGGCAAAAAAGGAATCGCCGACCCATGCTGCAGGGAAGTTGGAGATGAGGTTATCGTTTTCGAGAATCGGGTAGCGTGCGACAAATCCCTCGGCGGTGCTGATGAGGGCGCGGTGGGTGAGCAGGGCGCCTTTGGGCAAACCGGTGGTGCCGGAGGTGTAGTAGATGAAAGCAATATCATCGCCATCGCCGGCGCTCACGTTCTGTTCGAACAAGACCGGGTTGGTTTTTTCATATTCCCTGCCTAACTTTAGCACCTCATTGAAGCTGATGAGGAGAGGGTCGTCATAGTTCTTCAAGCCCTTGGGGTCCCAGTAGATGATTTTCTGGAGCGCGGGCAACTGGTCTTTGATTTCGAGGAATTTATCCGTCTGCTCCTGGTCGTTGACGATGGCGAATTTGGCGCCGGAATGCTCGGCGATGTACTTCACTTCAGAAGGGATGGAATCGACAAAGACACCCGTGGCGATACCCCCCACCGCCTGCACGGCGAACTCGCCCCAGAACCACTCCGGCTCGTTGTCCCCGATGATGCAGACGATGTCGCCCTTTTGCAGACCAAGGCTGATGAGTCCCAGCGAAAAGTGTCGGATGATTTCATAGTAGCGGCGCCACGTGTACTTCTCCCAGATACCGAGCTTTTTCATGCACATGGCGGTATCATCCGCCCAATTATCAAAGTTGCGCCGGATGAGCTTGGGAATGGTGTCTATTTTCTTTTTCTGAAATCGTTCCTGCTCTGTGGTCATTCTATTCCATTGTCAATTAGAGTCCTATTTCCCTTGTCATTCTGAGCCCTTCAGGGTGAATTCTTATTCAGGGTGAACCCTTCATTGTCACTCAGAGCTTGCCCTGAGTGTATCGAAGGGGTAAATTCCGCGAAGAATCTAGTCTGACGCTTGCTTATATCATTACCGTCGTGTTTTCACATCTCCCTTTTCAGTCTTCATAAAACAGTAAGGCACCCCGCTTGGAGGTGCCTCTGAACATTCTTATAGATATGCCTTAGCTATCTGTACCGGCGATGCATCACTCCCCCAAGCGCACCCGAGTGCGCCGGGTAAAGATGAACTTAAAGTTGTCCAGTCTTAAAATAGCATGCGACATAATAAAAAATAGAATAGCATAAGAGGGGCGAGGGTGTCAAATTTTTTGGGGGAAGGCATCTGCAAAGCATTTGAAATCCCCCTCAATCCCTTCAGGGAGAACCTTCAGGATGAACCCCTTTTAGAAAGGGAGAGAATTCTTGGTTTCCCTCTTTGGAAAGAGGGATAAAGGGAGATTTTGGATTTACTTATTCTAGTTTCGCGAGAAGCTCGAGGTGAGCTTGAACCAGTATATGGTGCCTGCGCTTGCCCGCGCTGTCGGTTATGCCGAGCCGAAAAAGAAAAGGAAGATTGCTTCGAAGTGAAGGTAACGGATAAACTTTCTTGAAGGGATGGGCATATCAAGAGAATGATACGCTATTTCGTTGGTAGTTTCATCATTAACATATCTTTTGTATAACGAGCGCCAATATGTTATGGACGCTAACACTGTCTTGCCCTAATTGGTAGTTTGTGTTAGAATTGCTGCACCAAAAAGACTCCTTTTTAGAGTGCCGGAAACCCATGACGCTGAGGTCTCTGTGCCTATCTTATGACGGTTTCACTGACACAGCTGATGGATAGCGACCAGGTCCAAATATACATTTACGTTACTACCCAGTCCAGGTCAAAGTCATCATGATCTCAAGCAGGGACCTCTGTCCCTCCGAACATCGAGGTACAAGTGCTTGATGACGTGCATCAGTTGCGGTTAAAATATCGGAGCTGTGTTTAAGAGCAGAACAATTTAGGCAGAATCTGAAAGAAAAAATAGTACACAGGTTATCTAAATGTGCTTCATCAGAAAGTTGACTGGAATCAATATTTCGTGGGAGTAAACAAAAAGAAAAGTGGTAAAGGTTCATGCCTTCAAACCCAAGTTTCCTTTGCCTAGGGATAATAATGCAGATGGGGGTGTTTTTTGTGAACGGTAAAATCTGTACAGCCGCAGAAGCCGTAGCGGATATCCAGGAGGGAGCGAGTATCGCCGCTCATTACTGGGGAGGTTCCGGGACACCCGGCTATTTAATCCGCGCCATTGCTGACCGCGGGGTTAAAGACCTTACTCTCTATATCAATAACTTCTTGCCCATACCTGCAACGCTCCGCGAGTTTGGATTTTTTGACCCAACCATACTCTTGCCTCAGCTCAGGAAGGTGGTGACGTCTTTCCTGGGTACTCGGGTGTTTTACGGAATGGGTGGTGATTTTTTGGGGGACCGGGTCAAGAGCGGGCAACTTGAGGTAGAAATGACAACTCACGGCGTTCTTGTAGATAGACTTCATGCCGCTGCTATGGGCAATGGTGGATTTTATAGTCCGATCGGTATTAATTCCATTGTTGCTAAAGGGAAAGAGAAGAGGGTTATTAATGGTCGGGAATACGTCTTAGAAGAACCGATACGCCCAGATGTAGGACTGATAAAAGCATACAGAGCTGATAAATTGGGAAATCTGGTATACCGCGGCACCGGAAGAGGTGCAAACCCGGTGATTGCCATGGCCTCAAAAACCACAATCGCTGAAGTTTTTCAGGTTGTTGAGGTGGGGGAGCTCGATCCAGAGACAATAGTAACACCAGGGATATATGTTGACCGGATTGTAAGGATACCTGATGACGATGTGACGAGTGAAAAACGCCGCGACGAATTTACTGAAAAAATCCGACAGTTAGCGGCATTCCGAGCGGCAGCAACAAGTACAACCCCGGGAGGGCAACGATGAAAGACAGGCTGACTGAAGAACTTGTGGCAATGAGGGTGGTCAAGGAATTGAAACCCGGCGATTACTGCAACCTTGGCATCGGATTTCCCCAGCAGTGCGCCTCTTACATCCCGGCTGAAGTGCAGGTGCAGACAGAGAACGGTGCGATCGGTTATGGCCCGCTGATAAACATTGATAATCTGGATAAAATAGATGTTGACTTCGTCGACGCAGGCGCCATGTTCTTTACCCCAGCTCCGGGTATGTGCTTTTTTGATATGCTGACCTCATTTGCAATGATAAGGAGCGGTCGTCTTGTCAGCGTACTCGGCGGATTACAGGTATCGGAGAAGGGAGACCTTGCCGTCCATAGTTTAAGTGAGTCCGATGAATACCCCCAGATTGGCGGTTCTATGGACCTGGCGTGGGGAAGCAAGAACCTCATTGTGGCAATGACACACACCTCCAAAGACGGCCAACCGAAAATCGTCAAGGAACTGACACTTCCAATGACTGCCAAGGAGTGTGTTGACCTGATCATTACTGATTTAGGTGTTATTGAGGTGACCGCTGCTGGGCTTGTGCTAAAAGAGGTAACTCCCGGCTGGACACCGCAGGAAGTTCAAGGCCTCACCGGAGCTCCTTTGGCATTGGCTGTGGATATTAAAGAGATGGAATTATAGTCCGCTCCGGATGAAAGCTTTCCTTTCTAATAGTGAACCCCCTTCCAGGATGCTTTTGAGACCAGCGACACATTCTGAGTAACTGTGACACGTCTTATTGCACGAATTCTCATCTCATTCCCCCACCGGTACCGTCACCCCCGTTGCCTTTGCGATGAGTTTGCCGGACTGCCAGTTCCTACTGCAACCCCAGACTAGCTTTGATAGCGGTGTCAACTTCAGACATTTTCTCCACTATGAGTTGTCCGCATTTATGGAGCACGCGGCTTTTGTCTATGGTCATGATTGCCGCTAGATTTACCCTGCTGTCTTCAGGTATGCCACTTTCCTTAGCTGTGACCCGGACGAGAAATGGATAAGATTTCTCAACAGCCGTTGTTAACGCTGCGACGATTGTGGTAATGCTGAGGCGGTTTCCAATGTCGTTCTGAATGATGAGAGCTGGTCTTAACCCTGCCTGCTCACTACCTCTGCCTGGATTCCAGTCTATCCAATATATCTCGCCTCGCTTAACGTCCATGCTTGGTTTGTTTCCACTCCGGTATCACTTCGTGTTCAATTCCGGCGGCCAGGTCTGCCACTTTTTTATTTTCCTTTGCCATAGCCTTATATCCCTCAGCCATTTCCTCATCCCTGTGCTTTTCCGCTAACTCTTGAAGAAATGAAGCTATGACTTTACTGCGACTAATCTTTTTCTCCCTGGCAATTTCATCGGCGAACGAAATGAGTTCTTCAGGTATGCTGACTGTAAGCTTGGCTGTTCTTCCCATAATAACCTACCATATCATAAGAGATATTATCCTTATAATAGTATACTACCGCAACTATCAGAATGTCTACTCCCCCACCGGTATCGTCACCCCGGTTGCCTTAGCAATGAGCTTGCCGGTCTGATTGGTGACGGTCATTTCGGAGATACCAGCGCGGCGACCGGAGCGCACCACTCTACATTCTGCCGTCAATTCGTCGTTGGGTTCCGGGGCGGAGATAAGATTTATATGGAATTCGACGGCGATGCTGGGATGAGAAAGTGAATTAGAGCCGTAGGCAAACGCCTGGTCGGCAATCGCCGCCACAATCCCGCCAAAGACATAGCCGTTGAAGTTCTGGTGTTCCGGCTTCAGTTTCATCGTTATCTTGGCATAGCCGGGCGTCAGTTCTACCAGCTTCATGCCGAGGAATCTGGCAATCGGCTCATTTTTCTCGGCGGCTTTCAGCGTGGCAATCGTTTCAGCGACTTTTTCCTCATCCTGTGGCATTCTGTGCCTCCTGTGGTTATTGTCACCCTGAGCATGGCGAAGGGTATCGGGGAAGTCGGGTGGCTATTACAGTGTTTGTCCTTCCCCACCCCGAGATTCATTCACTTCGTTCAGAATGACAGTACTATTCACTGTGCGTGTAGACCAGCACTTCATTATCGCAGGTGATGCGCAGTTCCCCGTCTTTGACTTCAATCTTGCCTGCAGTCTGTAAAAGACCGAAGTATTTCTGCTCCTGTTGCATTAATGCCGAATCTAAACACGCCATTTCCGTAGCGCCCAGACCCGGTATTTTCAACTCGCAGTTACTATTGTTTATAGTGTAGTTGCCGAAGTAATGATTACACCCGCCGGAACCGCTGATTTCTTTATCGCTGCTATTGAACTGAAGCGTAATGCTAGCGTTGCCCAGTACCGGTTGCAGATTCTCAGCCGTACCGTATGATTTCAGTTTCCAGAGGATGTCTTGCCATTCGCCATCACCGCAGGTTGGTTTAGCGCAAGCTCCTGGCAACAGGCTAATGGCTAACAACACTACCAGCGCCAGAGATAGTTTCAACCGCATCTACTACCCCCTATAGAGTTTAGTGTGGGATGTCTATTTCAATCCGAACCGCTTTGCCGTTTTACGCAGGCCGTCGAGCGCGCCTTTAAGAGTGCGGTCGTCGATGCAGTAAGAGATGCGGAAATGTCCCGGTCCGCCGAACCCCTGCCCCGGCACCGCCAGCACCAGTTGCTCTTGCAATGCCCGCACGAATTCGACATCGTCGGGGGTGGGTGATTTCGGGAACATGTAGAAAGCGCCCTGTGGCTTGACCATTTTATAGCCCATCTCGGTCAGGTTCTTGTAGAGGAAATCGCGCTTCTTTTGGTAATCGGCTATGGACACGGTTACATCCTGGAGATTTTTCACGAGATGTTGCATCAGCGCCGGCGCGTTCACAAATCCGAGAATCCGGTTGCAGTAGATGCAGCCGTCTACCAGCTCCTGTTTCTGCGGGCAATTCGGATTGATAGCGATATAGCCGATACGCTCGCCGGGGAGCGCGAGGTCTTTAGAGTGTGAGGTGGCGACGATGCTCGCCGGGTGGTAGAGAAGTGGGGAGGGGTATTTCAGTCCGTCATAGATTAGCTTGCGGTAAGGCTCATCGCTGAGCAGGTAAATCTGCGTACCCAGTTCCGACTCCATTTTCTGTAACAGGTTGCCGATTTGCTTCATCACACTTTCGGAGTAGACGACACCCGTTGGATTATTGGGTGAATTGATGATGACTGCCCGCGTCTTTTTGGTAATGGCGGCTTCCAGCAAGTCCATTCGCGGCAGGAATTTCTCATCGGTCGGCACGATGCGGGGAACACCGCCGTGATTATCGATATAATTCAGATACTCCACAAAATAGGGCGCAAAGACGATGACCTCTTCCCCCGGGTTGAGGATGGCTTTCAATACCACATTCATGGCGCCGGCGGCGCCGCAGGTCATAATGACATCGCCCGCCGTGAGTTTAATGCTAGTTTCTTTATATAGTTGCTTCGCTACGGCCGCCCGTGTGTCCGCATAACCGGCATTTTCCATGTAGCGATGCATTCCTGGCAGGGGTTTGTCCGCCAGTTTTTTCAACTCGCGGTGGAACTCAGGTGGTGGCTCGACAACCGGGTTGCCCAGTGTCAGGTCGAAGACTTTGTCCGCGCCGTATTTTTGCCTGAGGATATTGCCCTCATCGAACATCCGCCGTATCCAGCTTCCCGCCGCCATGCCCGTGCGGACTTTATCCGACATGAACATTGCTGATTTCCTTTCTGCCCAGTTCAAAAGCGGCGGTGTTGATTTTGTGCAGGCGTTTGGGCAGGTGCTCGACAATCGATTGCTTCCACGCCTCGACTTTGAACGGCAGGAACCGGGACAGACAGCCGAGCATGAAGATATTCAGCGTCCTCACATTGCCCAGCTTTGTCATGCCTGATGTTCCGGCAACCAGATAGATGCGGTCGGTGCACTGTTTCAAAATCTTCTTCACTTCTTTATCGGTTGGGTAGCGGTCGACACCCAGACTGACGGACAATGGTGGTTGCGCATAATTATTCATAATGACAATCGCGCCCGGCTTGAGACTGCTCGCCCAGCGCACGCCCTCCAGCTTTTCGAAGGCAAGCAGGAAATCCACTTCCCCATCTTTAATAAGCGGGGAAAAGACCTGATTGGCGATGCGGACGTGGCTGATGACACTACCGCCGCGTTGCGCCATACCGAGCGTATCTGTCTTTTTCACATCGTAACCCGCCGCGAGCGCCACCTCGCCGGCGATATCACTTGCCAGGATATTGCCCTGACCGCCAACGCCGGTAATCAGCAGGTCGTACTTTTTTACAGTGAGCCTGTCGAATCTGTTTGCAGTGAGCTTGTCGAATCTGTTCACTTCGCTGCTCCGGTTCTGAGTTGAGACGAAGGCTTGATTGCCTGTTTGGGACAGATTTGCTGGCAGATGGTGCATTTCTCACCCATACACATAGAGGGGTCAATAAACGGTTGTTTCCCATCCGATTGTATTGCCGGACAGCCAACGAGCAGGCAGATGCCGCACTGGTTACATCGCTCCGTATCGATGACGCGTGGGTCGGAACCTCGCGGTGTGCGGACCGCGCAGGAACCCCGGCTGATGATGACCGAAAGCTCCGGCTTGTCCAGAGAGTCTTTCGCCGCTGTCCTGAGGTCTTTAATATTGAAGGCGTTTACTACCTTGACATCTTTGATACCCATGCCTCTAACGAGGTCTTCCAATGCTACCTGTCCGACCTGCTTGCCCTGTGCTGATATACCTGTGCCGGGATGTTCCTGATGACCGGTCATTGCCGTGGTGCCGTTGTCCAGGATGATGACGGTGATTTTGCTCTGATTGTAGACAGCATCCACCAGCGGCGTAATTCCTGAGTGCAGGAAGGTGGAATCGCCAATCACCGCCACGATTTTCGATTTCAATCCGGCTTTTTCCATGCCGATAGCTTGCCCGATGCTGGCGCCCATGCAGGCGGTGGTGTCCATGGCATTGAGCGGCGGGTAAGTCGCCAGGGTATAACAGCCGATGTCACCGGTAATGGTCAACGGCGACTCTTTTGCTTCTTTCTCTTTGGCGCCCGGCAGTTTCAAACGTTGTCCCATGCTTGCCAGCACATAAAACATACTGGAGTGCGGGCATCCGGGGCAGAGGAGCGGGGGACGGCGAGGTAGTTCGCCGGTAATTTTGATTTGTGCCGGCGCGGGTTTTTCCGTTATTACCCCCATCTTTTTTCCGGCGGCGCCCACAATGTCCGCGTTCAATTCCCCGATGCGCGGGATGAACTCCTTGCCAGTAACCTTGATACCCATCGCCTTGATATGCTCTTCAAGGAAGGGGTCAAGCTCTTCCACCACGAGTATCTGCTTCACTCGGCTGGCAAATTCGCGGAGGAGTTTCTGGGGTAGAGGGTAGGTCATGCCCAGCTTCAGGAAG
>JAURWL010000199.1 GCA_030654965.1 Dehalococcoidales bacterium
TCATCCAGAAAGTAGGCGATATTACGCCAGTAGTGGCCTCCCGTCTCGATAGCGAACATAACCCCACGGCAATCGGCTTTCACCATTTCCGTTCTGGTTCGGCGTAACATGGTTTCCAGCCCTTCTCTGGTATTGTCGAACTTGAATTTGTCCCGGATGGTAAAACCTTGAGTAATCTCCACCGCGGCATGTCTCTTCTTGTGAGGGTCAACTCCTATGATCAGGTATCCCTCAGGTACTTGTTTTCGTTTCCTGGCTGCAGTATTCTCCATTTGTGATGGCTCCTCCTGCTTTAGATTTAGTGCCTTGACCGTCACCCATTCTATTGTAGCCGGAGCCATCTATGTTAGTTACTCCATATACTAATACTGATGGATTCCAAGTTCTCACTCCGCAAACTGTAATTTTCCCCCTGTCAGATGATGACAAAGGATTAATATGGTTAACCAATGCAGAATCTACGACCTATAGTGTATGGGAAAACACCAAGTGGACGTATCTGAGGTTAGAGGAGCTGGTAGATGAGCTGCGGCATTAGTTTATTGGGAACTATTTACTCAGAATTTTATACTTAAGCGGATGTATGTTCCACAACCCCGGAAACAAGGGGTCGATGTTCGTCAGTAACCTAAATCAGGAATCACTCTTCTAGGTCACTCCTGCAAAAGCAGCGATACGTCTTTATCCCTACATTCCAATCACGTTAAAGTTGCCCTAATGTTCCATGCTAAGATTGAACCCAACCCTAACTACATCTTATCAATATTCCCCGGGTGGGCTACCGCTTCGATTGCAGCCAATACGCATGAAACGCTTGCAAGAGTTCTAGCTACTTCATTGCCAAGAAGTCTTGAGAATGCCCACGAGCCATCAGGCCAGACCATCCCGGGTTGAAGCTGAAACAGCCTCGCGCTCTGTCCGAGATACAACAAATGAACCAGTCCAAATTGAACATCGGTCGTGCAGTTTCTTTATGCACCACATCCCTATATATTAGTACGCTCTTTCGGCGAGGGTAGTATAACACTTTTATAAGGTATTACACACCGATGCAGAAGAACCCCGATACCAGGTTTCTGTTTGCTTTTACTGTTCGTATTATATTAGACTGGGCTTTGATATGTCAGTTATTGAAGTCCGTAACTTGACCAAGAAATTCGGTGAACGGATGGCGGTAGAGGACCTGAGTCTTCAGGTTGAAGAGGGCGAGGTGCTGGGATTTCTTGGTCCTAACGGTGCGGGTAAAACCACTACCATCCGCATGCTCGCCGGCATTATTGCCCCATCTTCCGGTACTGCCATCGTGGCGGGCCACCCCATACCGTCTGACATTGAGCGTCTCCATGAAGCTATCGGTCTGCTTACGGAAAGTCCGGGTTTTTACGACCGTTTCAGCGCCCGCCGCAATCTTGAGTTCTTCGCCGGATTTTACTCGGACATTAATGCTACAGTCCAGATTGAGAAGTACCTGAAACTGATGGGACTGTGGGACAGACGGGAAAACCGGGTTGGAACCTATTCCAAAGGGATGAAGCAACGATTAGCTCTCGCGAGGGCTCTGCTCCACGAACCGAAGGTGCTTTTTCTAGACGAACCGACAGCCGGACTCGACCCGGAAGCGGCTCAAGAGGTGAGGGAACTAATCAAACGGTTGAGTGGGGAGGGACGTACCATCTTCCTCTGCACCCATAATCTTACCGAGGCGGAACAACTATGCCACCGGATTGCCGTCATCCGCACTCATCTGCTGGCGCTGGACACCGGCTACAATCTCAGGAACCGTTTCTTCCGCCGCGAGATTATCATTACAGTACAGGACTTGAATAGTGCCATTTCTGAGGCAGTAAAAAAGCTCGCTTTTGTGCAAGAGATACGGATGGCAGACAACCGGCTCACTGTGGAACTAAACGAGCCGGAACAGAACCGTCCCGAACTGGTGAAGGCAGTGGTAGACGCCGGTGGCAGAATCATGGAAGTCTTTGAGAACAAACAACCGCTTGAGGAAATCTATTTGAAGCTCATCCGTGAGGAAAGCGAAAAATGAGTCGTAAGCGGATTCTCAATATCCTTATTAAAGAGTGGCGGGTGCTGTTCACCGATGTCAGCAGTATGATGATTGTGACCTTCCTGCCGTTCCTCATTATCGGGCAGATGCTCCTCTATGTCTGGCTGGCAGTAAATTTCGCAGGGGATAAAGCCATGGATATCGGGGTATTTCAGAATGCTCTTGCCAAGCTTCAGGTAGCTATCCCCCGCGTGGCTGATTTATCAGGTGCGGAACCGTTTCTGGTGCTCCTGCTCAACCAGTTCACCATCTTTCTGTTACTCATTCCCGTGATGATTGCTATGAATACGGTAACCTTCAGCATTGTCGATGAGAAGTTGTCCGGAAGTCTAGAGGCGCTGCTGGCGACCCCGGTGCGGACGTGGGAGCTTCTGCTTGGCAAAGCGCTTGCCGGGGCAATTCCCTCTTTGTTGATGACATGGCTGGTCGCCGGTGTTTTTCTGTTAGTACTATCGTTAATGGGGTGGGGAAATCTGGTGGGAATGGTGCTGACACCGGTCTGGTTCCTCAGTCTCTTTCTCCTCACTCCCGCGATAACAGCCCTGAGTTTCCTGCTGGGTATTATCGGGTCTTCCCGGGCAAAGGATGCCAAGAGCGCTCAGAACATCGTTCTGGTTGTTATCCTGCCGCTCTTCGGTCTGATTGCCCTTCAGGTTACTGGCATCGCCTGGCTCAATGCGCTTTCGATGCTGGGGCTGGCTGTTTTGCTCATTATTATCGACTTCATCGTGCTCAGGATTGCAGTGCGGCTTTTCCAGCGGGAGTCGATTGTAGTGAAGTGGCGACAATAATCCGGGGTCTAGTTACGCTTCTGAAGATTGTTGAAGTAGCCTTTATCAATGCCTCTCCCTTTTCCAAAGTGGGATACTTGGTGTCCTGAGTCTTTTTAGCACCCTCTATTAAATAAATTGCGAGATTGGGAGGTCGTCAAATGAGTGGGGAGAACTGGCAACATCGTTTTATAATGACCAACGGTATCCGGATGCACTTAGTGGAACAGGGGACGGGCTTCCCTATTCTGTTTCTGCACGGGTTCCCGGAGCTATGGTATTCCTGGCGGTTTCAAATACCCGCGCTGGCTAAAGCCGGTTTCCATGCTATCGCTCCTGATTTGCGTGGTTATGGCGAGACTGATAGGCCGGAAGGCATCCCCGCCTATGATATTCACCACCTCGTTGATGATATGGTCGGATTGCTGGATGCGCTTGGAGAGAAAAAAGCAGTCATTGTCGGGCACGATTGGGGTGGGGTAATTGTCTGGCAAATGGCGCTACTGCGCCCCGAACGGGTGGAGCGTGTCATCTCCCTCAACACGACTTTCCGCGGTCGGAGTAAAACACGCCCTATCGATACTTATAAGCAAGTACCCGACGGACGTTTCAACTATATACTCCAGTTCCAGGAGCCGGGGCGCGCCGAAGTCGGCATTGAGCGCGATATCAGACGCTGGCTGGAAACGACACTGAAGCGTATTGCCAAAAAGCCGGATTTCATCACCGAGGAAGTGCTGAATGTCTTCGTGACGGCTTATAAAAAAGGCGGGGCAACCGGACCCATCAACTATTACCGGAATCTCGACCGTAACTGGGAAACGACACCGCAACTGGCGGATAAACAGGTGATGCATAAGTCCCTGATGATTTGCGCCGAGAACGACCCTATCCTGATTCCGCAAGGCGCCGATGGCATGGAGAAATATGTCCCCAATCTCACGAAAAAATTGATTAAAGACTGCGGGCACTGGACACAGCAGGAACAACCGGAAGAGGTCAACAGGCTTATTATCGAGTTCCTGAAAGACCTGAGGTAGAGACCCGGGAACAGAAATACAGTTTCCAGTTTCCACCTGAGATACCTAGAATATCAACTGTAGGGATGTCAAATTAATGCCGAATAAAATCAGGATATTATGTCCAAACGTTAAAGACGAAGACGAATATTATCAAGTTGAAGCACGCCTCACGGAGTTGTCTTCCCTGATGTTACAGGCAGGGGGAGGCACATTGCCTGACTCTGAGTGGAAGCAAGCGTCGGTTTATTTAACTGCCAGGCGGATATATGATGAATTCTCTATATTTGCCCGTCAGCATAATAGAGCTATGTATATGACTTGGGAAGAACTTAGAAGAGAACTGCATAGTTATACAGACCTGGATGACGCTATACAGTATCTATTGGACAAAGGTCTAATAAAAGAGAGATTCATGGAAGTGCAATGACTCAAAGAGAGATGTGGGATTGCTATGCCCCCATCGGTAGTCATAATAACACGGGGTAACGGTGAAGAATGATTAGAACCTAAGATGGTATTGACTTTGCACCCCGCCTGATGTATCGTTTTGGCAGTTGTTTTCTCAAAATTACGCTCCAGCAATTAGATTATTAGAGTTTAGGACTTAGGATTTAGATTTTTCTCTTATGGGGTGATGAAAGTCACACTCACTTTGGTGCAATGTGCTATGCTTGAATTAGGTGTAGAAGCGAGTGTACTTGATTCTGTTCCTCTAAAATTTTGACGGTGACGGAAGCGTAATGAGAGTTGAACTGTCATCTAAAAGGTTGCGGAGCGATTTCGTTAAAAAAATCGCGGAGTTGAGCGGGCAGAACCTCTACCTGTGTTACCAGTGTGGCAAGTGTTCAGCCGGATGCCCGATGGGTTTTGCCATGGATATTCTCCCCAATCAAATCATGCGCCTCGTCCAGCTTGGACTTGAGGAGGATATCGCTAATTCAAAAACCGTCTGGCTTTGCGCTTCCTGTCTGACATGTACTGTTCGCTGCCCCAGGGGAGTCGACCTCTCGCGGGTTATGGAAGCCCTGCGTCTGCTCACCCTACGCAAGAACAAGAATTACGTTGAGCCATCGAAAATGCCTCCTGAAACCGTTGCCGATTTACCTCAAATAGCTCTGGTCAGCGGCTTTCGCAAGCTAACGAGTTGATTAGATGGATTTAGCTTATTATCCCGGATGCACCCTGAAGACCCGTGCGAAAAATTTTGAAACTTCCGCGCTGGCGGCAATGTCGGCGCTGGGTATCAACCTCGTGGAATTACCTCGCTGGAATTGTTGCGGCACGGTCTATTCCCTGGCGGAAGACGACCTGATTCATCATGTTGCCGCCGTGCGCAATCTCATCCGTGTCAAAGAGCAGGGTAAGAATAAGGTGGTGACTCTGTGTGCCTTTTGCTATAACACCTTGAAGCGGGCGAATCTGGTGATGAAAGACAGTCCGGACAAACGTTATGCCATCAATATTTTTATGGATGAGGAACCGGACTATTACGGTGAAGTGGAGACGGCACATCTCCTTCAGGTACTGCGTGATGACGTTGGCTGGGAGAAAATTGCCGGGCGGGTAAAGCATCCGCTGAAGGATTTGAAAATTGTTGGTTATTATGGTTGCACACTGCTCCGTCCACAGTCGGTGGCAATTGATAGTGTTGAGCGCCCGACTATCCTTCAGGACCTGTTAAAGGCGCTGGGCGGTACGGCAGTGGATTTCCCCTTTGCCACCGAATGTTGTGGCGCATTTCAGATAGTTAATAATCGGGACATCATCACCGAACGCACCGCTGCTATTCTTGGTTCTGCGGCAAAAAGTGGTGCGGAAGCACTAGCTGTGAGCTGTCCCCTCTGTGAATACAATCTCAGGCAGACTCAGTCCAGCACAAAACAGCCGCAAAGCGGAGTTCCCGTAATGCCCGCGCTCTATTTCACCCAGTTGATGGCGCTTGCCTTTGGGCTGGACTTGGCTGTTTGTGGATTTGAAGAGAACTCGCCGGAGACTCGTGCCTGGCTGAAAAACAAGGGGCTGATTTCCTGAAATGAATAACAAGCCATTCATCAAGCGGGCGTTGGTCATTGGTGGCGGGATTGCCGGCATTCAGGCGGTGCTGGATATCGCTGATGGCGGTTATGAGGTAATCCTGGTTGAACGTTCCCCCAGCATCGGTGGGCACATGATTCAGTACGCCGAGGTCTTTCCCACCCTAGATTGTCCGCAGTGCATCATGACACCCAAGATGGTAGAAATTGCCCAGCATCCGAATATCAAACTGATGACCTATGCGGAAGTACAGAAGTTGAACGGTTCTGCTGGTAATTTCGAGGTAGAGATTCTCCAGAAAGCCCGTAAGGTCGATGTTAAGAAATGTACCGGGTGCGGAACATGTTGGCAAAAGTGCCCGGAAAAGGTATCATCCGAATTTAATGCAGGCATGGCAAAACGGACGGCGGTCTATATCCCCTTCCCGCAGGCGGTGCCTGCCAAACCGGTTATCGATACGGAGCATTGCCGCTATATTCACTATCAGCAGTATATGGCGGGTAAGCGGGAAGGCAAGAAACCACCCGAATGCCGCATCTGTGAAAAGCTCTGTCCGGTAGGTGCTATCGATTGGGAACAGCATGATGAAATCGTGAAAGAGAAAGTCGGTGCGATTGTGGTCGCTACTGGTTTTGATTTGATGCCGGTGTCGCGGATTCCCGAATATGCGGACGACCCCGATGTCCTTAACGGCATCCAGTTCGAGAGATTGCTTTCTCCCGGCGGTCCAACAGCCGGCGTGGTAATACGACCCTCCGATGGTAAGACACCCAAAGAAGTGGTATTCATCTCCTGCTGTGGTTCGCGCGACCCGGAGCACGGTGTCCCCTATTGTTCGCGGGTCTGCTGTATGTATCTGGCGAAACAGGCATTGCTCTATAAGCACGCCGTGCCGGATGGACAGGCATACGTCTTCTATATCGATATCCGCAGTACCGGCAAAGGTTATGAGGAGTTCATCCAGAGAGTGGTTGAAGATGGCGTACTATATTTACGAGGAAAGGTCTCGCGGGTATTTCGTGAAGGTGATAAATTACGTGTGTATGGTGCGGACACGCTCTCCGGAAAGCGAGTAGAAATTGCCGCCGACCTTGTCGTGCTGGGCATGGCGGTTATGCCATCCGATGGAACAAAGGAACTGCTGATAAAGCTCGGCATTGCTTTTGACGAGGCCGGTTTTGTAGCAGAGAGTCATGCCAAATTCCGTCCATTGGAGACGAATGTACCTGGCATATTTGTGGCAGGAATGGCGCAGGGTGCCAAGGATATTCCCGACTCGGTGGCGCAGGGCAGTGGCGCTGCCGGCAGGGTACTGACGCTCTTCGCTCAGAGCGCGTCGGCAGATAAGGCGTTGGCGGTGGTCTGATGGCAAAAAGAGAAGAACGAATTGGTGTCTTTGTTTGCCATTGCGGTTTGAACATTGCCGGGACGGTGGATGTGCAGAGGGTGGTTGACGAAATCAAAAGATACCCTGGTGTCGTCCATGCCGAGCACTATATGTATATGTGCAGTGACCCCGGTCAGGAACTGATGCGTAAGGCAATTCGCGAGAAGGGGCTGACGGCTGTCGTCAACGCCAATTGTTCGCCGTCCCTCCACGAACGCACCTTCCGTCGAGTCTGTGCCTCGGTTGGGTTGAATCCCTACCGTTGTGAGATTGCTAATATCCGTGAGCAGTGTAGCTGGCCCCACACTTATGATAAAGAGACCGCCACGAAGAAAGCGCTCGCGATTATCAAGACTACCGTGGAACGATTGAGGCTGAACATGATGCTGACGCCGCTGGTCATACCCCTGATAAAACGGGCGCTGGTCATTGGCGGCGGGATTGCCGGCATTCAAGCGGCGCTGGATATTGCGAACGGCGGCTATCAAGTTATCCTGGTTGAAAAGGAAGCCAGTCTGGGCGGGCATGTCATGGAGTTATCGGCGACTTTTCCCACGCTGGAAAGCCCTAAAGATTTTCTGATTCCCAGAATTGATGAAGTAATGGCTCATCCCAATATCCGACTCTATCTCAATTCAGAAGTGGATGCAGTTTCAGGTTACGTTGGCAGTTTTAACGTGAAAATCCGGCAGAAAACAAAGATTGTGGAGGAGGAAATCGGCGCTATTGTCACCGCGCCCGGTTTTGACCTCCTACCGAGAGAAAAATTACCTGTATATCCTGATGACCCCGACATCGTAGACGGGCTTCAGTTTGAGCGGATTCTTTCCCCGGAAAGATTGACTTATGGGAAAATAAAACGTCCTTCTGATGGGCGGGTGCCGCAGGACATCGTCTTTATCCAGTGCGCTGGCAGCCGCGACCCGGAGCACGGAATGCCTTATTGTTCCCGTGTCTGTTGTATGTACACCGCCAAGCAGGTTCTGCTCTACCGTAAAGCAGTGCTTGAGGGACAGGCGTATGTCTGCTATATGGATATCCGTTCTGATGCCAAGGGCTATGAAGAATTTTTCCAGCAGGTGATGAGTCACGATGGTGTGCTTTACGTGAGGGGCAATGTCTCACGTGCCTTCAGAGATGGAGATAAACTGAAAATCTGGACGGTGGACACATTGAGCGGTAAAAGTCTGGAAATAACGGCTGACATGGTCGTGCTAGCGCTGGCAATGGTGTCACGTCCGGGAACGAGAGAACTGGCGCGTAAATTAAATATCAGTGTGAATGAACATGGTTTCCTTACTGAAGCTCATATAAAATTGCGGCCTGTGGAAAGCCTGACTTCCGGTATCTTTCTGGCGGGTACTGCCCAGTGGCCTCGGGATATTCCGGATACCATCGCTTCCGCCAGTGCGGCAGCGAGCAAGGTACTCTCCCTATTCTCACGTAAGGAACTGCTTCACGAACCTACCACTGCTCACGTCGACGAAGAGGTCTGTTCCGGTTGCGGTGTCTGCGTGCCAGTGTGTACTTATAAAGCTATCAGCATCGATGAAAATAAAAAGGTGGCAGTGGTCAATGAAGCACTCTGTGAGGGCTGTGGCAGTTGTGCGGCAACCTGCCCTTCCAAGGCAATGCAACATCGCAACTGGTCTCACCGTCAGCTCCTTGCCATGATTGATGTAGCGGGCGGTGGTTATGTGTGATAAACTGTGACATTACGTAGGGACCAATAATGACAACAAATGTGACAAGAGAAAAGAAAATTAAAATGATACCCATCTTTGTCATGGGCAAGCGATATGAAGTGCCGGAGACCCTGACGATAATGAAAGCGATGGAGTACGCCGGTTTCAAGTTCATCCGCGGGTGCGGCTGTCGTGGCGGTATCTGCGGTGCCTGCGCCACGGTGTACCGAAAGGCGGGCGATTATAAGCTATATTCCGGCCTGGCCTGTCAGACGGTCGTTGAGCCGAATATGTACCTGACCCAGATACCTTTTTACCCTGCCAACCGCGCCGTTTTCGATTTTTCCAAGATAAAACCGGAACCTGAAGAGATTTTTAAACTCTATCCGGAAATTTTCCGATGTGTTGCCTGCAACTCCTGCACTAAGGTCTGCCCGATGGATGTGGAAGTGATGGATATGATAGCGCAACTGAAACGGGGCGATATTGCCAAAGCCGCCGAGATGTCCTTTAGTTGTATTCAGTGCGGATTGTGTGCCAGTCGGTGTATGGGTGAACTGCCGCAGTATCACATCGCACAACTGGCGCGCCGGATATACGGGAGTCTGATTGCGCTGCGGGCGAAGCATTTACAGGAGGCGATGCAAGCCATTGTATCAGGCAGGTATGAAGAGTGTCTGCGGACTCTAATGAATACTCCCGATGCAGATTTACGTAAAATATATCAAGAGCGTGAGATGGAGCCGGAGATGACCGGGGAAGACTGGACACCGAAGGATAAGAAGTGCCTCTAGGAAGGGCTATATGTCATACACACCCGAATTGAAAGAACTTATCAAGGTAGTGGAGCAGACCCGCTCTGAACGCGTCGCGTTGAAAAAGCGCGGGGGAGAGTTCCCGATGATGTCGCTTCAGGAACGGGAGCGGATGCTGACGTACCATCCCGACTACAAAGAGGAAGGTCGGCGCGCATTAAAAGTTGGTTCGAGCAAGGGATACCGGGTGGCACATGAGTTTGCCGATATCCTTGAAGCCTGGAGCCGTGTGAAACCCGAACAGGTTGACCTATCCAGTGTCGCTATGGAAACCGATGTACTGATTATTGGGGGTGGTGGTGCGGGCACTTCTGCCGCGCTACTGGCGGCGCAGAACGGCGCGAAAGTCATCATTGCTACCAAACTCCGTCACGGTGACGCTAATACCATGATGGCGGAAGGCGGCATTCAGGCGGCGACAAAAATCGAAAAAGACTCACCGTATTACCATTATCTGGACGCTATGGGTGGTGGTCATTTCAAGGGCGACCCTGACCTTGTCTATACCATGGCTACACAGGCGCCGTCAGTGATTAAATGGTTGGAAGAACTGGGGATGATGTTTGATAAGTTTCCTGATGGGCGGATGAAGAGTATTCATGGAGGCGGAACGAGCCGGAAACGGATGCTCTCGGCTGGTGACATTACCGGGGCGGAAATCATGCGCACCATACGGGACGAGGCGCGCAATCATCAGGATATAAACGTGGTAGAGTTCTCGCCGGTAGTTGAGCTGATTTTGAACGAACACGGACAATGCGCGGGTGCTCTTCTCTATAATCTCGAAACTGAAGAATACTTTATTATAAAATCGAAAGCAACCATCCTGGCTACGGGTGGTTGTGGCAGACTGCACGTGCAGGGATTTATGACTACGAATCACTATGGCGCTACCGCCGATGGGTTGGTGCTTGGCTATCGGGCTGGGGTGGAAGTGACGCTATTGCATACCGTCCAATATCATCCTACCGGGGCAGTTTTCCCGGAACAAGCAGAAGGTTTGCTTATCACTGAAAAGTTCCGTGGCGCAGGCGCTAATCTGGTTAATATCAAAGGATTGCAGTTTGTTAATGAGCGAGAGCCACGGGACATAGAGTCCTCATGCTGTATCCGTGAATGCCTGGAACGCGGATTGGGTGTAACCACACCCACCGGCAGGGTTGGCGTGTGGCTTGATTCTCCCATGATTGATATGCTTTCTGGAGAGGGCACTGTTCAACATGAATTCCCCGGCAAATATATCCTTTTCAAGCGCTACGGCATCGATATTGCTAAGGAGCCGATGTTGATTTATCCCACTCTCCACTATCAGAACGGTGGTCTGAAAATTACAGCGGATTGTCGGACTTCCGTGCCCGGTCTCTTTGGGGCTGGTGAGGTGACGGGTGGCGTTCACGGTGAGAACCGTCTGATGGGCAACTCATTACTGGATGTGCTGGTCTTTGGAAGGATTGCCGGCGAAAATGCGGCTGTTTATATTAGAGAAACGGCAAAAGACGGTAGATTGACCCTGGAGCATGTGACTGCATTCCACAAACAACTTGAGGCGGCAGGAGTGCCAAAAGATAGGGTTTCCCCGATGCTTCTACCTGATTACACCGACCCCGAAGTACGAAAACGACAGCTTACCAGTCATTATATCGGTACGTTGAGATAAGAATCTGCGTTTGGAGTGTAAGAGGGGGCGCACTCCCTCTTACTATTTTTCCTCTTCGGTGAGCTCTTGAATTTCCTGTCTGGCTTTCTCGATTAGTGCCTGGTTATTGCTCAGGCGGATGTAAGTATTGAAGTTAGCGATTGCCTCATCTTTTTTATCGAGCGCCTTGAAAGCATAAGCCCTGTGGAAATATGCCTGTGACAGACTCGAATTCAATTCAATCGCTTCGTTGCAGTCGGCAACCGCTCGCTCTAATTGGCCCAAACTCAGGTATGAATACGCCCGATTGACATACGCCTCGGCAACATTTTTGCCCATATCAATAGCCTTGTTGCTATCCTGAATCGCTAATTGGAAATCCCCTTTAGCATTATAGGCATAAGCGCGGTTTATGTAGGCAAGCGCCAGGTCCGGGTCGAGTGACAATGCCTTCGTGCAGTCGGCAATCACTTGGTCGAAGTTTTCAAGGTTAGCATAGGCGGCGGCGCGGTTTACATAGAGCTTTGCCATCATAGGCTCTATTTTAATGGCATCTGTATAAGCTATAATTGCTTCCTCATAGGCGCCGGCTTTAGAGAGTTTGTACGCGTGCTGGAAATACCACTCCGCGCTCCCCTCCGGCGGACCGGAACATGCACCCAGTAATGTTCCAGATATCAACAAGACAATGAGGGCGATTACGCCAAAGAGTCGTTTCAAGGCTGTTTCCTCTCATATATAAAGTTTATCGCTTTTTAAAGATGAGTATGTACAGCAGTATTCCGACTACAATCACACCAACTCCACCCCACACCCAACCCCACATATTGGACGGCTTTTCCATAAAAACAGCGGTAATCGATTTGCCTGAAGTAGCTACATAGCCGGCGGTATTTCCTGTGGTATTCAGGTCGGTACCGGTCCATTCTTTGAAGACGAAGCCCTGAGCAGGTCTGGCAGTTATTGTTACCTCCGTTCCGGACTCGTATCCGTCCTGTGGTTGTGGCGGTTTCAGGATGATTTCACCACCGTCGGGTGGTGATGCTATCGTTAAAAGCCGATACTTGACAGGTGCAAAGTTAGCGTAAACGCCCTTTTCGCAGGTCATAGTGACGGAAATAGTCTCTGCCTCTCCTGCAGTATCACCACTCCATCCAGTAAAACGGTATCCAGGCTGGGGTATAGCAGTTAGCTCGATAGTCTGGTTTGCAGGGAGTGTCTGCGTTGCCGGATACGCGTCTGGTATAGTATTGCCTATTTTCACGGTGCCACCATTTTCCGGGCTGACATCGACCGTCAGACTGAATTCTGAGCCCGGTCAAGCCGCGACCGGTTTCGCCGTGAAAATAACCAGTGCGGCTAATGGTGTTATCCACAACATTTTAAAACAAATACGAATGATATGTGTCCAGCCTTTCATTTTGTCTCCAGTTCATAGAGTTTCTCAATGACAAACTTTACGTAACCAACGCACTTTTTCATCCATTCTCCAGAATCACGGAACTGCTGTATTGCCTTAGTGTCGTAGAAGTTGATTCCAGTGAGTTTCCCACAGATGATGTCGCCATGTTCTCGTGTAAAACTCAATACTAACTCGCGGGCTTGTTCCCGGGCGATGGTCCGTGCCCGGTCAGCCCGTTCCTTATCATTCAGGGAACAGCGATGTCGTAATCCCAGATAGACGGCCGCACCGGAGAGTGTGCCACAGACGCCTTCCCTCTGGCTGGCAATCCCACCCACAAAATTGGTGGTTGCCCAGAGCAGGTCTTCGCTCCCGAGGTCAGTTGTTTCCCACATAACTTGCAGGACGCTGGGACCTCAGTGGTAGCCCTTGAGCATTAAGTCCTGACCGCGATTTGTAGCTTCTTGCAAAGACAGTTTCAGTTTCATCGGTGTCTCCTATTTCTTCAACTTGAATATGCGCGCAGCATTACCACCGAGCATGGCGTCCACTTCAGCCTGAGTGAATACAATGCCATCAGCATCTTTTACCGTGAGTCCCTTCATTATGGAGATAAATTCTCTGTTTGAGACGAGCGGTTCAAAGATAGGACCATCAGTCGACCAGATTATTTGATGTGGTCCGATATTATCCAGAATTTCGCGTAGATAACGGCGGAACAATGTGGGTTTAGCGGTAGCGGTTATCTGCCACATAGCCAAATCACCGGAGATGTTCTTCTTATATTGAGCCAGCGCTAACCAGTCATGCCACCAGAGGTTTCCCATATGCGCCGCAATTATCTCAAGATTGGGGAAATCCTTGGCGACATCATCGAGGTGAATGGGCAGAGCAAACTTAGCTCTTGATTTGGGAAGCGGACTGCAATGCGTTAGTAGTGGGTATCCGAACTCATTTAAAACCCCTAGCATTGCGTAAGCCTCTTTACTATTTGGGTAATAGCCGTCATCAGGATGCCACTTCAAACCTTTCATTTTGAACTCGGTCAGGCAACGGCGGAGGAGGGCTGGGGCATCAGGCCGTCGGGGGTCTATACCTGCCATCGAAATGAGTTTTTCAGGGTGTTTGGCAGCGGCTCTAGCACAGAGTTCATTACTATTCATAATACGTTCGTTCGCTGAGCCATTGTCATAGTTGTCTACATAACAGATGGCAGTCATATCGATGCCGTTTTCTCCCATCCTTTTTACTAGCTTATCGCATTCGGGGTCGTCAATCATGTCGCGGAGTACCGGGATGAACCCCTCCGTCGGTTTGTTGAAACCGGTGCGTTGGGCATCTTCCAGCAGGTCGCTCATTACACGGTGAGCGGATTCTTCATTTGCAGATAGACGAATGTAGTGGTAATGAATATCAATAATCATTTTATTCTCCTTCATTACCAGTGACGGGTGATAGCTAGAGTTTACATTTGACGGGGGAGGATGTCAATTATATATAGCTAAAGGAGTGTGTGTTTACCCAGAAATGTCAGAAGTATTACAAATTATAGTCTTTAAATCGATAGGGAAGCATTACCCTGATATGCTTTCTTTTCCCTCTATCTGGTCAAACGCTATGCTAGAATTAATGTATTAATAATAGCAAGGAAGTTGGAATAACGGAATAAATGCCTTTTAACCTGTTCAAACGCGATGAGATTAAGTCACCGGCACAAGCTCTGCCAACACCTGAAATAACCGGTTCCATTGGCGAGAGAGTAAGACAAGGTTTCTTTTCAGGTTTGAGAAAAGGTTGGGACGCTTTCCTCTGGATGGCGAAGATACTCCTGCCCATTTCTCTGGCAGTAGCCTTGTTGAAGTGGAGCGGCTGGCTCTATAAAGTGGACTTTGTCTTTGACCCGGTAATGAACCTTCTTAATCTCCCCAGCGAAGCCGCTTTTCCCATTCTCAGTGGGCTGTTCATCAATATTTATGCGACAATTGCCATTCTGACTGTAGTGCCATTCAGCATGGGGCAGATGACACTCATTGCCGTGTTTACCCTTATCGCGCATAATATCATCACCGAAGCTATCATTCAGCATAATTCCGGGATGAACGGTCTCAAAATCACCCTTATCCGTCTTCTGGTCGCGATTGTGACGGTTCTGATTATTTCCCTCTTTCTTGGCGATACGGCACAGAGCGTCACCGGCGCGGCTGAACTAATGAAGCAGGAAACAATTTTACAGGCGCTGACCGCTTGGGGGATTGATACCGGCTGGATGTTATTGAAGATACTCTGCATTATCACGGGAATAATGATTGCGTTGGAGTGTTTACGCAGGCTGGAGTGGGATAGATATCTCTACCGTTTCTTCAAACCTTTTATGAAAGTGTTGGGGCTGAGCGACCGCACCGTCATACTCTGGGTTACAGCAGTGCTATTCGGGTTGATGTATGGTAGCGCCGTTATTCTGGAAAAAAGTAAAGAGGGTAATCTGACCCGTTCGGAACTGGAGCGCCTTCACATCTCCATCGGCATCAATCACAGTATGGTGGAAGACCCGGCGCTCTATATGGCACTGGGTATCAATGCGTTCTGGCTGCTTGTTCCCAAGCTCATCATGGCGATGGTAGGCGCGCAATTGTACCGGGCGGTCGAATTTATGAGAAAGCGACAATGATGGGCACGGGTGTGGCAAACGCCATTTAGGTTGCCTGGCGCGGTCGCGATGCGGTGCTAATGTTACTGTTCGGTTCAGTGTATGCGTAGCTCATTGTGTACAGGTGATAGTAAAGGCCGCCCTTTTCCATAAGTTCCTGATGGTTGCCGATTTCGATAATCTTGCCGGCATCCAGTACCACTACACGGTCGGCGTCATGAATCGTCGATAGTCGGTGGGCAATTACCAGTGATGTACGGTCTTTCAGGATATTTTTTAAGGCTTTCTGGATGAGAATTTCCGTCTGAGTATCAATATTCGCCGTAGCTTCGTCCAGTATCAGGATACGTGGATTGGAGAGGACAGCGCGGGCAAAGCTGATGAGTTGACGTTGTCCCTGACTCAGATTACTACCACGTTCCTGTAGAACGGTATCGTAGCCATTTTCCAGATGCATGATGAAATCATGGGCGCCCACAGCCTTGGCGGCGACAAAGATTTCTTCGTCACTGACTTTTTCGCGGCCATACGTAATATTTTCCCTGATGGTTCCTGAAAAAAGGAACGGTTCCTGCAATACCATACCAATCTGGTGGCGGAGCGACTCCTGGGTTACCTTGCGGATGTCATAACCATCAATGGTGATGGAGCCTTTTGTTACTTCATAGAAGCGGGCGACCAGGCTGACAAAGGTGCTCTTACCAGCGCCGGTGGAACCGACTAAAGCAATCGTTTCACCCGGTTTGATATGTAGGCTAATATCGCGGAGGACTTCAATTCCTTCTATGTAGGAGAAGCTCGCATTATCGAAGACAATCTCACCCTTAATAGATGGTAACTCCGTCGCGCTGGGTGCATCCTTGATTTCCGGTTCCATATCGAGGACTTCGAAGATGCGCTGACCGCCGGCGGTGGCTCGTTGAAGTTGAGTGTATTGCATACTGAGACTGCGGATGGGTTCAAAAAATCTCTGGACGTAAAGAACAAAGGTGACCATTTGACCAACCAACAGCTTGCCAGCCGCTACCTGAAAACCGCCGAAGATGATGACCAGCGCGGTGGATACCCCCACCAGAATTTCCACAAAGGACATTAGCCCGGAGGAAAGGCGGGTCGCCTGAAGGTTGGCATCCAGATTTTGTTCGTTGACATTACCGAACCGCTGGAGGTTAACATTTTCCCGGGACATTGCCTGAATAACACGAGCTCCGGAGATATTTTCCTGCAAATCGGCATTGACTACGGAAATAGCCTGTCGTACGCGCATAAAAGTATTGCGGGAGAGTTTTTCATAGAAGAATACTACCAGTATCAGCACTGGGATAATGCTCATGGTAATCAGCGCCAGCTGGAAATTCATTGTAAATACCATGAAGACGATAATGCCAAGTATCAGGAAATCAGCAATAATTTCCAGAACGCCACTGCTTAGTACATCCTGGAGGGCGGCAACATCATTCTGCACGCGGGACATGACGCGCCCAACTTCGTGGCGGTCATAGAAGCTGAGAGAGAGCTTCTGCAGGTGGGTGAACATTTGCATACGGAGCGTGTAGAGAATACCACGCCCGATATTTGCCATATTATAGAGCTGGAGATATTGTGCTCCCCACTGTACCAGTCCGTTTGCCATAAATACAAAGAAAATCATGGTAACGACATTCAGACTACCAGAGACATGGAAAATATTAGCTACGAAACTGTTTATGAAGTTAAGTTGCTGGGATTGTCCGGTGACTACATCGATTGCATCACCAAGTAAGGCGGGCGTTACCAGGCTCGTGACCGTGGTAAGAATCATACCTATGACAGACAGGAAGAGACCCACTTTATAGTTCTTCAGGTAACCAAACAGACGCATCACGACTTTCTGGTCATATACTTTGCCAAAGAGTTCTTCATCAGTCAGGTCGGCAGCACGTGCCAGAGCATGGGGTCCCATACCGGGAGGATGTCCCCCCATACCACCCGGGGGACCCATTCCCCCCCGCATCATGCCTCCGCCACCAAAACCGCCTCCACCAAACATTACGGTAACACCTCTTTTCCGAGAGCTTCCTCCTGTTCGCGGAGTTGAAGTTCATAAATTTCAGGATAGATTTTACCCTCACGCAGTAATTGCTGGTGCGTGCCGCGTTCGGCAATCATGCCCTTGCTCAAAACCAGAATCTGGTCGGCATCCTTTACCGTCTGAAGACGTTGCGCGATGACAAAGGTTGTACGCCCCTTCATTAATTGACGAAGCGCTTGCTGGAGCAGGAATTCCGTCTCTGTATCAACACTTGATGTGGAATCATCAAGGATAAGTATACGTGGATTGAGAAGTAGGGTTCGGGCAATTGCTAACCTCTGCCGCTGACCTCCAGAGAGAGTAATGCCACGTTCTCCAACCCAGGTATCATATCCTTTAGGTAGACTCATTATGAAGTCATGTAGCTGAGCTGTCTTTGCGGCGGCGATTATGTCATCAGTGCTGGCGTCTACGGCGCCATAGGCAATATTATCCTTGATGGTTGCTGAAAAGAGGAAAACATCCTGTTGCACCATGCCAATATTCTGGCGTAAGGAAGCGAGAGTAACATCGCGGATATCAGTGCCGTCAATGGTAATTTCCCCTGAGGTGACGTCATAAAATCGCGGTATCAGGTTGACGAGGGTTGTTTTGCCGCTACCCGTCGCTCCAAGCAGCGCAATCATCTCGCCTGGTCTGGCTTCAAAACTAATATCCTCAAGCACATGTCCCAGCGATTCATAAGAAGACCCAGCATAGCTGAAAGAGACATGGTCGAATTTTACCATACCTTTTACGTTTGCCAGCGTTGATGCATTTGTTTTTTCCTTAACCGCAGACTCTGTATCCAGAACCTCAAAGATTCGTTCACCGGCGGATACACCACGTGACACCATGTTGACCATGTACCCCAGCATACGTACCGGCATGACCATCATGGTCACGTAAAAGTAGAACTGTGTGAGCTCACCGGCTGTTAGCTGTCCGTCAAGAACTTCACGCCCGCCCCACCAGATTATCAGAGCAGTAGAGACACTAAAGAGAAAGGTCATCAAGGGACCGCTAAAAGCCTGAATACGGGCGGAGAAAAGACTGTCATCGAAGTATTTCCGAGCTTCTTTCTCGAATTTATCTATCTCACGCTGTGTTTTTGAGAACGCCTTGACAACGCGTACACCGGAAAGATTTTCCTGAAGGACAATGGTCATCAGCGCCATTTCTTGCTGGATTCTGGTCCAGATGGGGCGTAGTTTGACGCCCATTCTAATTGCAATGATGGCTACTGGAGGAATGCATATGAGACTAACCAGTGTCAGAGACCAGTTCATCGCAATTAGAATTCCCAGAATTCCGAAGAAGGTTACGGCGATATAAATGGTACGTACCGAGCCCATTGACACAAACATGCGGACGGCTTCAACATCCTGTGTGGCACGTGACATAAGCTGACCGGTTTGCGCTCTATCGTGGAAGGCAAAGCTGAGCCGCTGGATGCGGTCGTAGAGACGGTTGCGCAGGTCAAAGGCAACTTTCTGCCCGATATATTCGCTGACATAGGTTTGTCCGAAGGTAAAAACGGCGCGGAGGAGACTTGCGGCAACGATTCCCAGACCCAAATACCACAGAAGACTCTGGTTGACGGTGGCTTGCTTGGTCTGGGTGTCAATAGAGATACCTGTATCAATGGCGCGTTTGAGAAATTCAGGCACAACAAGAGAAAATCCTGTGGCAATGAGGAGGAAGAGAAAGCATAATATAGCCAGTTTCCAGTAATTCTTGAGAAGACCAAACAAACGCCAGATAATACGCATAATTATTTAATTATACTCATCATTGACTAAAATGCAAGCCTTTAATTAACATAAGGTGTGGAGCAATTGATTCGACCAATGTGTAAAGTTGAAAGCAGGGAATCATTTTTGTGACTGTCCCATCACCACCCGGATTGCGTCATGAGTTCGTTCAAGTATCTTGCGAATACGCTGTCTTTTCTGTGGTGTCATGTTGTAAAATCCCTGTCCAATCAATAGCCAGAGCTCTCTTATCTGGTTCATTGCTTCTCTTTTTTCACCCATATGAGCTGAATCCCAGTGGTCTTTTATCTGCCCCTTAACTTCCTCGGCATGCTCACCTTTCTCTACCAGGAACCGTCGTCCTTCATCGGTGATAGTATAGACTCTTTTGCCTTCTGATTGAGTCGCGCTTACATACCCCATCTCTTCAAGCATCTGGAGGGTCGGATATACCGCGCCAGCGCTGGGGGCGTACATACCCTGCGACCGCTCTTCAAGAGCCCGGATAATTTCATAACCATAACGTGGCTTGTCTTTAATCAAATCCAGGATAATATATTTCAAATTGCCCTTTTGAAAGGGTCTTTCGTGCCATGGCTGAAATGGGGGAAAATAATGTTTATACACTGCAGTAGTCCTTTTTCAAGATATGTCACGATATATCGTAATATATCTTACTGCAGAGTATAGGCATTGTCAAGATTTGGTGGCATTAATGAGTCGACTGAAATTTGCTTTATCACCTTTTTCAAGAGGGTGATTTATCAGTAAAATATTTTTTCAGTAATGAATAAAGTACCAGTAAAAACGCTTGACATACTACTAGATATTGTGATTTAATGACATCCCTACTACTAGCTGTAGGCGTGTGATAGTCTCTTGTCAGGGAGTGGCATCGATGAAATGCCCACATTGCGGTTATCATGATTCCAGAGTGCTTGATTCTCGTGATACTAATGAAGGCATCCGGCGCAGGCGACAATGTCTGAGCTGTAATGGTCGTTTTACCACGCACGAAAAATTCCAGCAGAATACTCTCTTCGTTATCAAGAAAGATACGCGAAGAGAACCTTTTCAGAAAGAGAAAATTCTCACAGGTGTGCGAAAAGCCTGCGAAAAACGCCCAATTGCAGAACATGTTATCGGGAAAATTGTCGATGAAATTGAATCGGAACTTATTGCGCAGGGAAAAGCCGAAGTCCCCAGCACTACGATTGGCGATATGGTGATGGAACAGTTGAAGAGCCTCGACCACATTGCTTATATCCGCTTTGCCAGCGTCTACCGTGATTTTGCGGATATCACCCGGCTCAAGCAGGAGGTTGACAGTCTGGCGGGAGCGAGTGTGAGTGAGACTAGTCCATCACAACAATTACCTCTCTTACCGGAGACTGTAGTTAACGCAATCACAAAGACCGGCGGGAGAAAACGCCGATGACAGGGAAAAGCCAGCAACTCAGCCAATTGACGCGTAATCAAATTGCGCGAGCGACTTTTTCCGCCGCGGAGAAAATGGGTATCTCCGACCGGAAACATATCGAGAGGCTCACCCAGCAGGTCATTGAGCGCCTGGAGAAAAAACAGGATGAGGCTGATAAGACTACTCGTGGGAAACATCAGCCGTTACCGGGAATGGAAGCTCTCGTGCCCGCCAGACCAAAAGAAAAACATTTCACCAGTGAGTCCGAAATTCTGGAACTGGTTAAAGAGTTCCTGGATGCCGAAGACAAAATCAAACCGGTGGTCTCACCGTCAATAAAGATAGTCAAGGAAGAGAAAATGAAAAGCGAAACCGGTTCTGAAATAAAACTAACAGAGAACGCGCGGCGTGTCCTGGAAAAGCGCTATCTGACAAAGGATAAGAATGGACAGCCCATGGAAACGCCGGAGCAGTTGTTTCACCGTGTTGCCCGGGCGATTGCCTCCGCAGAACTAATCTATGACACTAAGGCTGATGTCAGCAAGTGGGAAAACGACTTCTACCACATTATGGTGAACCTGGAATTCCTGCCTAACTCACCGACACTGATGAATGCCGGGCGGGAACTGGGTCAATTGTCTGCTTGTTTTGTCCTGCCGATTGAAGATTCAATGGAGTCCATCTTTGATGCGGTGAAGTACACGGCGTTGATTCACAAAAGTGGTGGTGGCACTGGCTTTTCCTTCTCCCGTTTGCGGCCGGAGAGTGACCGTGTCGGTTCGACTGGTGGGGTTGCGAGCGGACCCGTCTCATTCATGCGCGCCTTTGATACCGCCACTGACGTCATCAAGCAGGGCGGGATGCGGCGGGGTGCCAATATGGCAATTCTCAGTGTCGACCACCCGGATATTATGAGATTCATTAATGCCAAGAATGACCCG
>JAURWL010000130.1 GCA_030654965.1 Dehalococcoidales bacterium
TGTCAGTCGAATGCAGCATACTTGCAATCGAATTATGCACCGTCCGCTCACGCATCTCTTCCCCTTTCTTTCGCGCAGGGTACACGGAATCTCAGAATCAGCCCGCAACGGATCCGCTCATCTGGTGGAGTAATGGCGGGCCAGGTTGCTCCGGTTTGATGGGATTGTTGACGGAGCACGGACCGTTTCGTCCTCTCTCGGATGGTTCGGGTAACTTGACGACGAATCCTCATTCATGGAACTTACTGGCGAATATGCTCTATGTCGAAGCACCCATAGGCGTTGGATTCAGCTTCTCGAACAATGCGTCGGATTACACCGTTGGTGACGATCGTACTGCGAGTGATAATCTCATCGGTATCGGTGTGTTCCTGCAGAAATTTCCGCATCTCATGAATAACACGCTGTACATATCGTCTGAGAGCTACGGAGGTCACTACGCACCACAACTGGCGACATTGCTCGTCAATGACAGTGTCAACTTCCCGATGTTCAAAGGAATGCTGCTCGGGAATCCATTCACAGATCTCATTGAAAACCTCGTCTATGGCATGGCTGGTACGATCTGCGGTCACAGTCTCGCTGATGTGCCCACTTGTACGGAGTTCATCATGCACTGTCAAACGAATTTCTCTCTGCTCGCATGTCCGTTGCCACTCGTGCGTGTGCTGATACAAGCTGGTGCACTCGATCGATATGGACTGGATTATCCGACTTGCCCTGCTTCCGGTCGAGAGAGACGCAGTCAATCGGAGGCGCGACGACGATTACGAGGCGTGTTCGGAAGTTCGCCGTTGCCAGACGAGATCGCAGAAGCAGAAGACTTGACGGATCGACAGCGTCATCTCTCACAATTCGTCCGTGGCCTTCGTTTGGCACTCGCACATGCCAGTCCGAGACATGCGAGAGCGTTTCGACGCGCCGAATTTTCCAAGACATCATCTTCGACTCCAACTCCGTATGATCCGTGTCTCGAAGCGGAGGAGACGGTCTATCTCAACCGTGCGGATGTGCGTGCAGCACTCAATGTCAACCCGACAGTTGGAGCTTGGGTGAGTTGCTCGATCGCGACTGGCAAGCTGCATTACAACTTCCTAGACGAGTTCAGGTTCCTTGAGTCGCTCTATCCTCCTCTCATCGCCGCGAATCTGACGTTGGTGATACAATCCGGCGATGACGACTCGATCTGCGCGACTTTGGGCACACAGGAATGGATGTACAAGACGTTCTCAGTGAAGCCGAATGGTGGTTGGCGGCAGTGGTACTATGAGTCGAGTGAGTACGGAGTGCAGATCGGCGGATCGCGTGTGGATTTCGAAGGCATCACGCTCGTGACGGTGCACGGATCGGGCCACATGGTGCCAAACTACACGCCGGAGAAGGGACTCGCAGTGTTCACAAACTTTCTCAACGGAACATTCTCGCGATTATAAGCCGATCCGATCGCGATCAGCCGCTCTTCCGCGACACGTGCACGCGTTCGTCGATGTATCGATCAATTGCGCGTTCGTCCTGAATCCTCATACACAATTGATGCAATTCGATGGTGTCGCGCATATCACGAGAGCTCGATCGATCGCTCGCTCGCTGACAGTCTCACCTGTCGTGCGCGAGTGTTAATCAGTGCTACGATGATCAACGAGTCGAGTCGAGTAGTCGAAGTTTGACTTCCGATCCTGACCGACCAGCGAGCCCAATTCATCGAACAATGAATCACACACTCGCACGGTAACAGGTGAACACACGCACACGCACACGCACGCACACACACACACACACGCACACACAACCACACACACTCAGCGAGTGAGTCTGACTCTGAGTGCAACACAGCGAGAGATGTTCAGTTCAACGGAACCGCGCGCGGACACGTGGACACCGATCGTTGTGTGGAATATGAATGCTCACTTCGAGTGAGTACATGCAATAGCAGATCACACGATTCATCAATTCCCGATGACTCGCCGTTCCTCACTCCTTCGACTCTCAGCCGTTGCAGTCTGTCTACTCGCAGCTTCACTCATCGTCAGCGCTGCACCCGTCTCTCAGTGCCAATTCGCGGGTATGGATTTCAGCTCACTCGCGGGTAAAGATATTCTAGGTCAGTGCGAACACAGTGTGAAACATTCGTCGCTCAGTCAATGCTCATCGTATCACTGTTCACTGTAATTGTTGCTCACTCGTGACCAACTGCCCGTTGATAGGCACGGACGGCACGTCGAGTGACGCGTATTATCTATCCGTATGCGGCGATCTTACATCATCAGCCTCGTCGTCGTGCCTCATTATCATGTCTGACGCTTCAGGTCAGTCGATCGTCGATGCGAAATAATCGATGCAAATTTCTCGCTAAACGACTCTT
>JAURWL010000242.1 GCA_030654965.1 Dehalococcoidales bacterium
GTTCATCTCTACGGCACGTTCAATTGCACCAGGCCGGCATCGATTGTGATGCGCCAGCAGAGATGGGGACGCATTATTAGCATGACGTCAACATCCGGTGTCGTTGGCAATTCCGGGCAGGCAAACTACGGCGCCGCCAAGATGGGTATCGTTGGTTTCACGTTTGTGTGTGCCAAAGACCTCGGGAAGTATGGTATCACCTGTAACGCGGTAGCGCCTTCGGCTGGGACCCGTATGACCCTATCCGAGGAAGTTATAGCATCGCGGCAAATCCGGGCAGCGCGCGGTTTAACTGCCGCTCCGACTCAGCAGGCACCGCGTGAGGCGGCGGCTGCCCCACGGGGACCCGCCGACCCTGAAGACGTAGCACCGTTGGTCTGCTATCTGGCAACCGAGCAGGCATCTGGTGTTAACGGTCGCATTTTCTTTGCCAGCGGTGGTAACATCAGCCTCTACTCAAATCCGGAACCAATCAGGTCGCTTTATAAGATTGGTCGCTGGACTCTGGACGAATTGATGACACTGGCGCCAAGGAGTCTAACGCAGGGATTGGTAAATCCCGCACCAGCACAACCAGCAGGTGAAGAGAAGAAATAGTTTTTCAATACCACAGGTTGTTTACAGAGAGAGTCTCCCTGAAAACGGGGGGCTTTCTTTATTTTCGGGAATTGAAGTGACAACTATCAAGTGGCAAGTAAAAAGAATATCAAATGTGTGATGCCTAACTCCTGTTGAAAAACAAAAGATGCCCGCGGAATCCCCCTTTCGCAAAGGGGGTTCACCCTGAAGGCTCTCCCTGAAGGGATAAAGGGGAATTCATAAATCCTTCCGACTTCATCGGAATCCCGTATGAGAATCGGGACTCTCAATCTCCCCCTGCTCAGGTCAGGGGCAGGCTCTTTTCAGAAAGGGAGAAGTTTGAATGGAACGATTCGGCAGCGATATTGGGTAATCGTTTACGAGCATTCGTTTCGGATTTCAATTGATTAACTTGAATTCCCTGACGTCCACCATCCCCAGGTCGGTGAGACGGAGTTCCGGGATGACCGGCAGGGCGACAAATGATAGTGTTGAGAATGGTGAGACTAGTTTCACGCCAAGGTCTGCCGCCGCTTTCTCTACTCTGTCCAGTTTTTTAACCACGGTCTCCAGTGGTTCAGCAGATAGAAGCCCTGCAACCGGTAATGGCAGACTGGCAAACACCTTTCCATCTGCGACCACTACCAGCCCGCCTTGTATCCGCTCAACTTCTTTAACGGCGGTGTAAATATCTGCATCATTCGTGCCTACGGCGACAATGTTATGCGAATCGTGGGCAATGGATGAGGCAAGGGCGCCCCTCTTCAAACTGAAGCCGGTCACCAGTCCCACCCCGATGTTCCCCGTCCGCTTGTGTCGCTCAACGACTACCAGTTTAAGAATGTCCCGTCGAATATCAGGCACAATGTAGCCGTCGGCAATCTTGACCTTCATTGTGCATTTTTTAGTGATAATCTGACCGGGAACAATCTCGATTACAGGTACCGCATTGCCTTTTGCTTTCAGTCGTAAGGCTTCAACCCTGAATGGCTTCATTTTAACGGTATCGTTTAGGGTTTGTTTACCGGACTTCTGCAGTGAGAAAAGCGGCTTTCTGTCTTTACCCACAAGGCGACCGTGATAGAACACCATATCAACCGAGAAGGTGGCGAGGTCACTGGTGACAATCAGGTTAGCGAAATAGCCGGGCGCCACCGCTCCCAGACGCTCAAGACGGAAATACTCCGCGGTATTGATGCTCGCCATCTGAATGGCACGCACCGGATTCAAACCCAGCCGAATGGCTTTACGTACGACAGCATCGATATCACCATCATTCAATAGGTCGACGCAACTGCGGTCGTCAACCACCAGTAAACATCGACGGTACGTTTCATTATTTACCAATGGTAGCAGGGTTTCCAGGTTCTTTTCGGATGACCCCTCGCGTATCATGATGTGCATGCCACGCCGCAGTTTTTCTCGCGCTTCTTCCAGCGCGACCGATTCGTGGTCGGACTGGATGCCGGCTGAAACATAGGCATTCAGGTCTTTGCCGCTTAAACCAGGCGCATGGCCATCCACTACCTTGCCTTTAGCAGAGTCGATTTTACCGAGTACAGTCTTATCGCCAAAAATCACTCCGGGATAATTCATCACTTCACCAAGCCCGCGGCACTGCTTGAGTCGTAATAGTTGCCGGACTTCTTTCACCCCAATCTCCGCCCCGGCGGTTTCCATGTGAGTAGCGGGCACGCAGGAGGGCGCCATCAAGAAGATGTCCAGAGGTAGTCGGCGGGCGCTTTCAAGCACATAACGGATGCCTTCCAGACCGCAGACATTAGCAATCTCATGGAGGTCGGTGACGAGTGCGGTGGTGCCTCGCGGGACGACGGCGCGGGCGTACTGACCCACATCGAGCATACTGCTTTCGATATGGACGTGCCCATTTATAAGCCCCGGAAGCAAGTATTTCCCCTTCAGGTCAATGGTCTCTTTTGCCTGCCTATAATCACCGATGCCAGCAATATAGCCGCCGGCGATTGCCACATTGACCGGTTCAATCTCACCGGTGAAGACGTTAACGATGCGGGCATTGGTGAGACGCAGGTCGGCAGGAATTTGACCGCGGGCGACCGCAATGAGTTTTTCCATTTTCAGGGTCACGGTTTTACATCCTCCAGATAGCAGATATCGGGGAGATTGCGGTACTGCTCCGCCCAATCAAGCCCGTAGCCGACTAAAAACTTATCAGGGACGGTTAAACCGGTGTAATCAATGGGGACTGTCACCTGTCGCCGTGCCGGTTTGTCCAGCAGACAGCAGGCCTTCAGTGAAGCCGACTTCTTATTACGTAACGATTCCAGCACATAGTTGACGCTCAAGCCGCTATCGATAATATCTTCCACTACCAGTACATGCCTGTTTTTTACATGGGTGCGGATGCCCTGCACCACGGTAATCTTGCCGGAACTTTGTTTTTTCTTACCGTAGCTGGACACACGGACAAATTCGATTTCCAACGGGAAATCCAGTTGGCGGATGAGGTCAGCCATAAACATAAAAGAGCCTTTGAGAATGCCGACGAGGAGCGGATTTTTATCAGCATAGTCACGGGTAATTTCACCGGCGAGCCGCTTGACGGTGGCTTCAATCTGTTCCCGAGTGTAGAGAATAATGATTGTAGCTGATTTATCCATGATGATTCGATTCTGTGTGATTATTCCGGCTGAGATGGCAGACTAGCCCTTCGGTGCAATTGGCTCCCTGTCCGCACTCCAGTTGAAGCGTGGTATGCGTGATGCTAAAACTTTCTGCCAGTTCGCGGTTGATGGTGTCAAGAATTTCCCGTGTGTGACTCACCATCCTGTCCTGAACAACAACATGTGCGCTCATTGCAAAAATCCCTGAGGTGATTGTCCAGATGTGCAGGTCGTGGATACCATTAACACCCTCGACGTTTTTAATCGTCTGGGTAACCTTGTCCATCTCTATATGTTTCGGCACGGCTTCCAGCAGAATATCGGAGGATTCCCTGAGCAACTGGACAGCCCCTACAAGGATGATGATGCCGATAACGATGGCGATGATGGGGTCGGCATAATTCCAGCCTGTCAGGGCAATGATAATACCGGCGGCGATGACGCCAACCGATGAGATAGTATCACCGAGGATGTGGAAAAAGGCGGCGCGGATATTAAGACTGACGTGTCGGTTGCGTCGCAGGAGCAAGATGCCGGCTAGATTCGCTATAAGTCCTAGTCCAGCGACAACCAGCATCAAGCCGCTGTGGATTTCTAGAGGGTTGAGGAAACGCTGATAGGCATTGTAGAAGATAAAGGCGGCGACTATGGCAAGGATGGTGCCATTGATAAGCGCCGCCATTATTTCAGCGCGGTGAAAGCCATAGGTTCGGGTAGCGGTAGCCGGTCGTCTGGCAAGGGTAAGAGCAAAGAGACTCAGACTGAGCGCGAGCGCATCCACGAACATGTGTCCGGCATCGCCGAGGAGAGCAAGGCTATTGCTCAGTATGCCGCCCACCACCTCTACGACCATCATCACAAGAACGATACCGAGCGCAATTTTCAGCCCGCGGGTGCTCTCGATTTCCTGTCGATTGATGCCGTTGTGACTGTTAGTCATTGATAGCTCCTGGCTAAATCATAACATAATGAAGAGGGTGGTTTGTTTACTGATAAATAAGCTAAACGGTACGGCTTCATCGGTTTGTTTGAGTGTTTTGTTAGGTCTTGCCATGCCTAACTTGGAGAGCCGACTCAATTTCATCGAGATGTAACTTGCGGTGTTTAGACCGATACAGCCTGAATTCATCTCCCAGACCTTCGATTTCCTTTATCAAATCAGGGGAAGCCTTCTCCAGTTCACGGTCGATTGTCTCGGCAGAAGAAACTGCCAGGTTTGCGGCGATTCTTGGGGCAATTGCTAAGCAAAGCGGAAGAAGCGCATCATTTGTGGCGTCGGTATCTGAAGGGGATTCTGCCACACCGCTTTTCTGCCACTTTCGCAGGAGGACTAATGCCCGCTGGTCCCAGAATGCCAGATGCGCCAGGGCTGATGCAATTGTCCAACCCTCCGTAAGAGGGAGGTTTAACTCCACGTCGGTCATTTTTGATACCAGAGTACGGAGTCTTTTCCGTTCCCGTGTGTTTTCAGCAACGAATGGTCGGTTCATAAGGTACCCTTTATTTCAGTGCCCTTGCCACAATCTCCGCCACTTCCAGCACCCGGACTTGCTTATCGGCACCCTTGTCCTTCAATCCGTCTTCGAACATGGTCATACAGTAGGGACAGCTGACACAAATGGTCTTTGGATTTTGTTTCAGAGCTTCCTCCACACGCTCGATATTGATACGCTTCCCGGTTTTCTCCTCCAGCCACATTCTGCCGCCCCCGGCTCCACAGCAGAAGCCTCGCTTGTGGTTTCGTTCCATTTCTATGGGCGCAATGCCGGTAGCGGCGGTGATGACATCACGGGGCGGTTGATAGATGCCATTGTGCCTGCCCAGATAGCAGGAGTCATGGAAAACGAGTGTGCCCAAATCAGTTGGCTTGAGCTTGAGTTTGCCCTCTTTTATTAACCGGTCGAATAGTTCCGTATGGTGAATAACATCGAGTTTGGCTCCGTATTGGGCATAGTCGTTCTTCAGGGTGGTGAAGCAATGGGGACACTCGGTGATAATTTTCGTGATGCCCTTATCCCGGAAGAGCTTGATATTCTCCTGCGCCATGCGGTCGAAAACGAACTCGTTGCCAAGCCGTCGCAGGCTGTCGCCGCAGCATTTCTCGTCTCGTCCGAGTATACCCCAAGAGACACCAGCCGCATCCAGAACGCGGGCAATCGCCAGAGTTACCTGCCGGGCACGGGCATCGAATGCCCCGAAACAACCCACATAGAAGAGGTACTCGGTCTTGCCTGTTTCAAACGGTTTGACCGTGATGTCAGTTGCCCACTTGGCGCGGTCGGCGGGTGCGATACCCCAGGGATTGCTCCTTTGCTCCATATTCTCGAAGAAATTGAGCAGTTCTTCCGGGAATTTCGATTGCATCTGGACGAGGTGACGGCGCATATCAATTATCTTGGGAACATGCTCGATGTAGACCGGGCAGACTTCCATACACGCCCAGCACGTGGTGCATGCCCAGAGCGCATCCTCACCGATGCTACCTTCCTTGCCACTGCCGATGAGCGGGATAACAGGTTCTTTTTTATGGTGAATCAGGGGACCGTTGGTCATCAGGTTCGCTTTGACGTCGCGGATAATCAGGCGGGGATTGAGCGGCTTGCCGGTGTTGGTCGCCGGGCAGGCATCCTGACAGTACCCACAGACCACGCAGGCATAGGTATCCAGCAATTGTTTTTGTGTGAAATTATCAACACGAGCTGTGCCGAAGGTGCGCCTGTCTTTGAGGTCGATGAGACTCAACTCACCCTTTTTCTGTGGTCGTAAAATGTCGTTAATAATAGCGGCCGGGACGTGTAGATAGCGCGTGTAACCGATAATGGCGAGCACGAGCAGGACAAATCCCCAGTGGCTCCAGAACCAGAAGGCATGCCAGCCTGCCACCGAACCGACGTTCGTGTAAAGGTTGCTGAGCGCGGTGCTGAGGGGTGGAGTGGAAATTCCCAGCCCGGCTGGTGGACTGCCTGCGGCAATCTGGGTGGCAATCTTGCCGACATGGGTAATGGGATGAAGCAACACGGTAATAAGTATTAATAGCGCTTCCCAGGTGCGCTGTCCTTCGAGTCGTTTCGGGAGGAAGAAGTAGCGACGAATGATACCCCACACCGCCCCGATAAAGACAAAGGGCGCGGCAATATCCATTACCCAGCAATAGATGGTGTAAATGGCATTATGTTCCATCGTCTCGGAGATACCAAAGCCGGAAGCAATGACTATGAAGAAAAAGTAATAGGTAACGAAAAGCAGGAAGCCCCACACCATAAACAGGTGCCCGATGCCCGCCCGGTCTTTTTTGCGGATGTTCTTGAACTGGCACTCCTGGATAATCATGTGTCCGATTGCCAGAAAGGTTTGTTTGATAAGATTCCCCGGTTTCTTGTTTTCCCTGCCCAGTGAAAGGAGCTTAAGAAGCTGATAGCCGCGTATCAAGAAAATGCCGGCGGCAAAAATGGTTAAGCCCCAGAACAGGGCAAATCCGGCGGCGCTGAGGTCGCTGACAGGATTCATTTCTGCTCCTCTCCCGGCTTGCATTCGGGCGCTGTTGCCTCATTTTTCCGTTTGGCGGTACGGAGTTCACGGATACGGTTGGTAATCGCTGGTACCACCTGGAAAAGGTCGCCGACGATGCCGTAAGTGGCAACCTCGAAGATAGGGGCGTTGCGGTCCTGGTTGATAGCGATAATCACATCCGAATCCTGCATGCCGACCAGATGCTGAATGGCGCCGCTGATACCGCAGGCAATGTATACTTTGGGTCGCACGGTCTTGCCGGTCTGTCCTACCTGGCGTTCTACAGGAATCCAGCCAGCCTCAACCGACGAGCGTGAGCCGGCAACCTGCCCGCCCAGTGTGTCCGCCAGTTCCTGGAGAATGACGAAATTCTCTTTGGCGAGCATACCACGTCCCCCGGAAACAATAAACTCAGCGCCGGCAATATCTATATCGGTCGCGCCCTTGCGGTCATCATGCACCTCCAGCACTTTGACCAGTATGTCGATGTCCTTCAAGGCTACTTGCTGGCGGATAATCTCTCCCTGGCAATTATCATTCCGTTTCGGCAGGGGCATAACATGCGGCCGGACAGATGCCATTTGAGGACGGGTCCGCTCGGTTTTAATGGTTGCCATGATATTCCCGCCGAAAGCGGGGCGTGTCTGTAACAGCAGGCGGTTTTCATCAATCGTCAAGCCGGTACAATCGGCAGTCAAGCCGGTAGCCAGTTCGGTTGCGACCGCACCTGCCAGGTCTCTGCCCAGCCCGGTCGCCCCGATGAGGACAATCTCCGGTTTGTATTTAATGATAAGTGAATAAATGGCTTTGTAATAAGGCTCGGTGCGATAGTAACGTAAAGTCGGGTCATCAACCAGGTACGCTTTTGAAGCGCCATAAGCGAATGATTCCTGGCAAAGGTGCTCCACTTTGTCCCCGATAACAATAGTGCAGAGTTCCACATTCAAGGTCTTCGCCAGGTCCGTGCCCACACCGAGCAGTTCCCAGGAGACTTCAGCCGCGATACCATCCGTCTGTTCAACAAAAACCCAGACGCCTTTATACCGGGCAAGCTGGTCCCTGATAAGAGCCAGTTCTTCGTCTACCTCGACTGCCTGTGGCGTGGCTTTTTCCTTTGCCAATTCATCTAGAATCTTCTGCTCTTCCGGCGTGAAGAACATTTCCAGTGCGCTTGCCGGGCAAACACGCACACAGCGCCGGCACCCGATACACGTCTTGGTGTCGATTACCGGCTCGCCCTTTTCATTCATTTCAATGGAATCTGAAGGGCACTCTGCCTGACAACGTGCGCCGCAGGCAATGCACTTGTTCGTTATGAGATGGGCTTTGCCTAATGGACGCTTTGGCTTCTTTTTTTCTTCAGCCATATCGCTTTACGCCTGAATAATATCCTTTTGCACCAGTCTAGCCACCAGCAGGTGGGCGGCTTCTTCAGGTTTGTTTACACCATCGCCGACAATCTCGCCTTTAGTTTTTTCCGGGGAGAAGATGCGGCGTACCTGTGTCGGCGACCCCTTCAAACCAATTGAACTTTCATCTAAATGCATGACTTTGTTGTCCCAAACCATCACCTCAGCGGTTTCCGACATGAGACGCATGGGGACGGTGGGGTAACGGGGTTTGTTGATTTCCCGCAACACAGTCAGTAATGCTGGCAACGGCGCTTCTACGATTTCATGTCTGCCTTCCAGCTTACGGCGGACAATAATCCTCTTTGCCTGAACATCAACCTTCTGAATCTGGTCGACGAGGGTTAATTGAGCGTAACGTAGCCGTGTTGCGATGCCGGGTCCCACCTGCGCCGTATCGCCGTCAATCGTCTGCTTACCGCAGATAACCAGGGCAACTTCTTCCTTCTGGCTGAGACGTCTGATGGCTTCGGCGAGCACTCGGCTGGTTGCCAGAGTATCCGCCCCACCGAAAACACGGTCGCTGAGGAGCACGGCTTCATCGGCTCCCAGCGCGATTGCCTTTTTCAGTGTGACGACGGTATTAGGCGGTCCCATAGAAATTACTGCGACACGGAAGCCATACTTATCTTTGAGCCGCAGACTTTCTTCCAGCGCGTGGGTATCGAAGGGGTTCATGATGAAAGGTACACCCTCGCGGATAAGCGTGCCGGTAACCGGGTCAATCTTGACCTGGGTGGTGTCTGGTACTTGCTTGATACAGGCAACAACCAACATAAAAAACTCTAAACTCTAAATACTAAATCCTAATATACAATGAACATAGTATATCTTGATAATCACTGGCTTGCATCTCGGTGTTCCCAATAGCTGATAAAGCGTGAAAGCGTGATTGCCGCCCGCTCCAGTGTCAGGAAAACGGGTACACCCTGTTGCATATAGAAATCAGCCACCCGCCTGCGAGCGCTTTCAGACTCCGCATACTCACTGCCGTTGCTTTCCACGGGCAGAACCATGATGACCGGTTTGCCGAATTTGTTGCGGGCTTCTATAGGTGCTAGTTGATTCTGTGATAGCATTTCCTGGCGTGACATATCTGCCTGTGGCGAGCGGACAACCGATGACATCTCTATTTCGCTCACGATTAAACTATCGACATCACTTCCGGTGAAAACGGCGTCCATAACTAATTTTAACATCGGTGGCGGGGGAAAGGGACTACCGACATCGACCGGATTGCGTACACTGGCGCCCTGTGCCGGGACAATGCCAAGTAATTTTTGTTGCAGTTCGCGGGGAAATACCGGCAGAGGAAGTCCAGCCTTCTCACAGGCATCTGCTGCCGCCACGCCGATACCGCCACCGCCACCTACCACACAGAACTCACGTCCTTTGATTGGCGGTAACTTCAGGAAAGCCATGGTGGTATCCATTAGCTCATCAATTCCATTAACAGCAACGGCGCCGGTTTGCTTGAAGAGAGCATCCCAGACCTGCGCTTGCCCGCTCAGGGAAGCGGTGTGCGATTTTACGGCGCGGGCGCCACCTTCGGTCAAACCGCCCTTCCAGATAATGACGGGTTTCTCTTTACAGACTTTTTTCAGAAGCTCAAAGAATCTGGGTCCGTCCTTCACACCCTCGATATAGCCGGTGATGATTTTCGTCTCCGGGTCTTCATAGAAATATTCCAGTAAGTCACACTCATTGATATCAACGGAGTTACCATAACTCACCAGCTTGCTGTAACGGATGCCCAGTCCATCGGCGCGGCGCGGGATTCTGATACCGTAACCACCGCTCTGGCTGATACAGGCAACAGAGCCGCTCTCTTTAGACAGATTTTCACCCGGCGGAATGGTCAGACCACCTCGAGGACAATAGATACCAAAGCAATTGGGTCCAATGACACGGATACCTTTTTTTGCGGTTGCGGCAATCGCCTTCTCTAATTTAATACCTTCTTCATCACGCTCGCTGAAGCCGGCGGTGATAATCTGGGCGCCTTTGACACCTTTCGCCAGACACTCTTCCAGCACCTGGGGCACGATTGGCGCAGGTACTAGAATAGTGGCAAAATCAATCGGCTCCGGAATATCGGTGACTCTGGGATATGCTTTCATCCCGAAGATTTCGGGCTCATCCCTGTTCACCGGGAAGAACTTGCCCTTGTAACCGAAGTTAATCTGTGTTCTGATAAACCGCCCGCCGAACTTGGTCATGCTATTTGAGGCGCCGATGACCGCATGTGTTTTCGGGAAAAAAATAGGCTCGAATTCTGCTAGTTTACTGATTGCCATTTTCAGTCCTTTCTTAACATAATGTAGTGATGGGTAATCGTATGTTTGCTATAGAATGGATACCTAGATAATACTGGAGCGGGTACAGACGGGTCAATGTACGTGAAAAATCCCAATATCGAAATATCAAACAAATTGAGAAATGATAAATCTAAAATAATGCCATCCATTTCCTTGCAAGCGGTTGTCAGGCATAAAATTGCAGGTTTTGATATTTGAATTTGTGCCGACTCAGTGCGGTTCCGATTCATCCCTCATACGGTGCCGATTCATTACTTCATACGGCATCCCGTACGAATTTAGGAGTCGGGAAATCCCGTATGACATTGGGAATCGGGACATTCCGTATGAAATCGGAATTTAGAGATTAGAGTTTAGAATTTCGAGTTTATTTGGGGGTGTCAGGGGAAGATTATCCGACGCGGCTTGACTCTACATTTTTCCGTCGTGATGATGGCTTTAATTTCCTCTACAGCAATATCGAGTCCGTTTTTATTGTTTATTACCACGTAGTCGAACTCGGAAACTTGTTTTATCTCATCAGCGGCGGACTGCAATCGTATTGCCAGTTCCGGCGGTTTTTCTGTATAGCGCTGACGCAGTCGGTTCTCCAACTCATCCAGTGAAGGCGGCATCAGGAAGATAAATATCGAATCCGGGATGATTTTCTTGATAGTGGCGGCGCCCTGCACATCCACCTTGACGATGGCATCCTTCTTTTCTCTAAGCGCATCTCTTACCGGTTGTTTCGGCACGCCGTACCAATTGCCGTAGACATTCGCCGATTCCAGCAGTTCATTCTTTTTCAGCAGTCGTTCGAATACTTCTTTGCTGACAAAACTGTAGTCGACTCCATCAATTTCCTCGGGGCGGCGGATACGGGTGGTCATGGTGATGATAAATCGCATCCGGGATTCGGTTGCCTTGAGCCGTGTCAGCACCGCGTCTTTGCCCACCCCGGAAGGACCTGAAAGGACAATAAAAAGGGGTGGGGTGGGATGTATAAGCGATTTACCACTATGCGTCATGTCTCAATCGACCTATCAGGCTAGACCTCTTCGTCAGGGGTGACAGTTTTAGGTTGACCCTGTAGTCTGCCGGAGATAGTTTCCGGAGCTAATGCCGCCAGGATGATATGTCCGCTATCGGCAATGATAACCGCTTTCGTCCGGCGCCCGTTCGTCATGTCAATGAGGAGTCCTTTACTGCGCCCCTCCTGAATAGTACGTTTGGTGGGTGCAGAGTTCGGCGATGCGATAGCAATCACCCGGTTCATTGCCAGCATGTTATTAAAGCCAATGTGTACCAGTTCAATTCCCATTGCTCCCCCTCAAAAACAAAGATAGCTAAAGGACGCCTTATTAAAAAATATTGGAAAACCGTTAATCTGGCAACTGGCGGGGAAGCCACGACGAGGATAGTTTTTTCGGCTTACGCCAAAACCATTACCCCATATCTTATACTCTTTGGCGTAAATAAACAACTGGTTTGGCACTTGAACTATCTGTTTTTTCGTGATAAACTTTCGCAATAGTTACATATCAGATTAGCTGAAATCAGATTGAGGGTACAGAATGCGCGAACAAATATTACCAATCATGCAATCACATCCCCGCAAAAGAGAATCTTTGATTCCCGTCCTACAGGAAGTGCAAGGGGTATTGGGCTATCTTCCCGAAGAAGCAGTTACGGAGATAGCCCAATTTTTAGGTGTCTCCATGAGTGACATCTATGGAGTCGCCAGCTTCTATGCCCAGTTTCGCTTCGAGCGGCAGGGTGCACATTCTGTCAAGGTATGTCAGGGCACTGCCTGCCATGTGCGTGGCGGTAAGAGAATCATGGGTGAAGTCACCCAGCAAATTGGTCTTGAGCCCGGACAGACCACTCCCGACTACAAGTACAGTCTGGAAAAAGTGGCTTGTTTCGGCGCATGTGCCCTGGCGCCGGTAATGGTTGTCGATGGGACTGTCTTCGGGCGGATGACCACGCCGCAGGTAAAGAAGATATTATCTCAGTATTAGGCAACTAGAATAGTCGCTCCAATGAATTTCGGTGATGGTGAAACCATGAACTTCGAAGAAAGAAGAAAACAGGCAATCGTAGAATGGGATGCTCTTCAGAAGAGCCCCAAGCCTCGTATTCTGGTGGGTGCGGCAACCTGCGGTCTGGCGGCTGGCACCGAACAGGTCATTACGGCTATCAAGAATGAGCTTGCCCGTCTGAACCTTGATGCCCTTGTTACTCGTGTCGGTTGTATCGGGTTGTGCTATGCGGAGCCAATCGTCGATATTATCAAGCCGGGGCGTCCGCGTATTACCTATAGTAAAGTCACACCGGAAATCGCCATCCAGCTTATTCGCGATTATCTGGTGAATGATAACCCACATCCTGACCTTGCCATGGGGACACAGGGAGAAGGTGGCATCGAAGGTATCCCCAAGTTCTGGGAATTGCCCTTGCTTAAAGCTCAGATTCGTGTTTCTCTGCGGAACTGCGGGCATATTGACCCGGAGAGTATCAACCAGTATATTGCCAATGGCGGGTACAAAGGACTGGAAAATGCCCTGAAGATGACTCAGGAGCAGGTTATTGACTTCACGAAAAAGTCGGGGTTAAAGGGGCGGGGTGGCGCCGGTTTCCCGACCGGGCAAAAGTGGGAGTTCTGTTACAAAGCAACAGGTAAAGATAAGTACCTCATCTGCAATGCGGATGAGGGCGACCCCGGCGCTTTTATGGACCGGTCGCTTCTGGAAAGTGACCCACATTCCGTCCTGGAGGGCATGCTTATCGGCGCGTATGCCATAGGCACGCAACACGGCTATGTTTATTGCCGTGCCGAATATCCCCTGGCGATTCACCGTCTCCAGATTGCCCTGAAGCAGATGAAAGAGTATGGCTTGCTCGGGGACAATATTCTCGGCACGAATCTCTGTTTCGATATTAAAATTAAAGAAGGCGCTGGCGCTTTTGTCTGCGGTGAAGAAACGGCACTTATGCAGTCCATTGAGGGTAAGCGCGGTATGCCCCGCCCGCGTCCGCCTTTCCCTGCGAATTCGGGTCTCTGGGGCAAACCGAGTAATATCAATAATGTGGAGACCTGGGCAAACGTCTCAGTTATCTTTGATAAAGGCGCTGATTGGTTTGCCAGCTTTGGGACACAGTCGAGCAAAGGTACCAAGAACTTCTCGATGGCGGGTAAAGTTGTCCGCACGGGTCTGATTGAAGTTCCGATGGGTATCTCTCTTGGGGACATAATCTATGAGATTGGTGGTGGTATCGTCGGAGGTAAGCAGTTCAAAGCAGTGCTCACCGGTGGACCCTCTGGCGGTTGTCTCCCTGCTAGCCTCCTTGACCTGCCGGTCGACTATGAGTCGTTAAATCAGGCGGGGACAATTATGGGTTCGGGCGGTATGGTGGTGGCAGATGAAGACACCTGTATGGTTGACATGGCGCGTTTCTTCCTCACATTCACTCAAGACGAGTCTTGTGGTAAGTGTGTGCCCTGTCGTGTGGGCACCAAGCAGATGCTGGAAATACTAGAACGTATCACGCAGGGCGAGGGTGTACCGGATGATATCCGCAGATTGGAGAAACTGTGCAACACCATCCGCTCCACGGCGCTCTGTGGTCTGGGGCAAACAGCCCCGAACCCGGTACTGACGACCCTCCGCTATTTCCGTGAAGAATATGAAGAACATATTAATAAGAAGTATTGCCGCGCGGGTGTCTGCAGTAAAATTGTGAAATCCCCTTGCCAGAATGCCTGTCCCGCAGGCATTGATGTGCCGCGCTATATCCGTTTCACCCAGCAGGGCAAGTACGGTGAAGCAGTGGCAGTCATCCGTGAAAAAGTGCCATTCCCGGCGGTGCTCGGTTATGTCTGTGTGCATTTCTGCGAGGCTAAATGTCGGCGTGGGCAACTTGACGAAGCCATCGGTATTAAGGAACTGAAACGCTTTGCCGCCGACCACGATACAGGTATCTGGAAGCAGAACAATAAGATTGCGCCGCCTACAGGCAAGAAAGTGGCTGTCATCGGTTCAGGTCCCGCCGGACTAACCGCCGGTTTCTATCTTGCCAAGAAGGGTCACAAGGTCACGGTGTTTGAAGCTCTTCCGGTATCCGGTGGTATGATGAGAGTCGGGATTCCCCGCTATCGCCTCCCCGATGAAATTATCGATAGAGAAATCAAGGAAATTGAAAACGTCGGGGTGGAAATCAAGCTCAATAGTAAGGTAGAATCAGTTGATGACCTCTTCAAACAGGGTTTCAATGCGGTTTTCATCGGCATCGGCGCCCATAGGGGTCTCAATATGGGTATTGATGGCGAGAATAGCCTTGGTGTCGTTGATGGCGCTGAATTCCTGCGACGAGTCAGTCTTGGTGAAAAAATGAAAGTAGGCGAGAAAGTGGTAGTGGTGGGTGGTGGTAACGTGGCGATTGATGCTTCCCGCACCGCGCTGAGACTTGGTGCTAAAGAGGTAACGATTGTCTACCGTCGCACCCGTGCTGAGATGCCTGCTAGTGCGGAAGAGGTTGAAGCCGCGCTGGAGGAGAATATCAAGATTGAATTTCTGACCAATCCGACCAAAGCCATCAGTGAGAAAGGGAAGCTGAAGGTGGAGTTCGTCCGTCAGGCGCTTGGCAAGGTTGACCAGAGTGGCCGCCCGCGTCCGGTGCCTATCAAGGGTAGTGAATTTACACGTGAATATGATATGCTTATTAAAGCAATTGGGCAGGAATCCGAAACGCCAGCCGGTTTCGGGGTTAAAACTGCTAGAGCCGGCAGAATTGAAGCGAATGAAGATTCTATGATTACCTCCAGAGAGGGCGTTTATGCCGGGGGTGATGTTGTCAGCGGACCGGCTTCGGTGATTGAAGCTATCGCAGATGGCCGCAAGGCGGCGGTGGCTATTGATAAGTATCTTGGTGGCAACGGCGCAATTGAGGAAATTCTGGCGTCGGTTGAAGTACCGCCAAAGTATGTGCCTCCGGAAATTGAAGGTGAGCAGAAACGCCTTTCTCTGAAAATGGTGCCAGTGCGAGAGCGATTGAGTAACTTCAAACTGGCAGAGCTTGGTTGGGATGATAAACAGGCAGGATATGATTGCTCACGCTGTTTGCGGTGCGATCTTGAGGCACATTAGGTAGTTATTTAAGAATCTCAAGGAAGGGTGTTGACAGAATGGCAGATATTAATCTAACGATTGATGGCAAACAGGTCCAGGCAAAGCCCGGAATGACCGTGCTGGATGCCGCAAAGTTGGCGGGTGTCTATGTCCCCACTCTCTGCTTCCATCCCGACTTGGCTCCGTACGGCGCCTGCCGGCTGTGTATCGTGGAGATAGAAAAGATGCGTGGTTTGCCCACGGCATGTACCACGCCCGTCACCGAGGGCATGGTGGTGAAAACAAATACTCCCCAGATTCAGCAGTTCCGTCGCGGCGTTCTGGAGTTGATTCTTACGGAACATCCTCATCCCTGTCTGACCTGCTGGCGCCGGGAGCGGTGTGGTCCATTCGATGTCTGTCTGCGGAATGTTGATGTCACCCACCGGTGTGTGCTTTGCCCCAAGAATGGTATTTGTGAGCTTCAGCAGGTTGTCGACCATATCGGAATAGAGCAGGTGGAGTTCCCTTATGTTTATCGGGAAATTGCTATCGACCGGGAGAATCCCTTCTTCGAGCGGGATTACAATCTGTGTATTGTCTGTGGACGCTGTGTCCGTGTTTGTCAAGAAATCAGAGGCGTCGGGGCGATAGCATTGACATATCGTGGCAGTAATGCCTTGCCTGGTACGGCTTTCGGGCGGGCGCTCCTCGACTCCGATTGCCAATACTGCGGCGCTTGTGTAGATGCCTGCCCCACCGGTGCATTGATTGAACGGAACCGGAAATGGGAAGGCGCCGGCGAACGTAAAGTGCTTACTACCTGCGTCTATTGTGGAGTTGGTTGTCAGTTAAACCTGACCATTAAGAACGGCAAAATCATTGAGAGCGTGCCTGCCAGAGAGAACGATGTGAATCGCGGGCAGGCGTGTGTCAAGGGACGTTTTGCTATTGCTGATGTTGTCCACAGTCCGGAACGGCTGACGAAGCCGCTCATCAAAAAGAACGGTAAATTTGAAGAAGCAAGCTGGGACGAGGCTCTCAACCTGGTCGCCAGCAAACTGGGAAGTTATAAAAAAGAGGAAGTCGGTATCGTCGCTTCTGCCAGGTGTACTAATGAAGAGAACTACGTAACTCAGAAGTTTACGCGGGTGGTATTTGGGCACAACAATGTCGACCACTGTGCCCGGCTTTGACATGCGCCCACGGTGGCCGGTTTGGTCACGAGTTTCGGTAGCGGCGCAATGACCAACTCTATTAAGGAGATTGGCGATGCCGCCTGTATTCTAGCAATCGGTACGAATACCACGGATACCCATCCTGTTATCGGATTGGAAATCAAGAAAGCCGTGAATAAAGGTGGTAAACTGATTGTCGCTAACCCTCGTGAAATCAGGTTAACACAGTTTGCGGACGTCTGGCTACAACATAAACCCGGCTCTGATATTGCCCTGTTGATGGGTATGATGAAAGTCATCATTGATGAGGGACTGGAAGACAAAGCTTTTATTGAAGCACGCTGTGAAAATCTGGATGCCTTAAAAGAGTCATTAAAGGCTTATGACCTGGATTTTGTCGAAAAAACAACAGGTGTGCCCAGGGCTAAGATTGTAGAGGCGGCGCGCATTTATGCGACTACCAAGCCTGCCACTCTTCTCTATACGATGGGTATTACTCAGCATACCCACGGCACAGATAATGTCATGGCAACCGCTAATCTGGCGATGCTTACCGGTAACATCGGTAAACCGTCTACGGGCGTGAACCCGCTTCGCGGTCAGAATAATGTGCAGGGCGCCTGCGATATGGGCGCTTTGCCGAATGTCTATACCGGCTACCAGGGTGTTGCCGACCCCAATAACAAGCAGAAATTCGAGACCGCCTGGGGCGCCAAATTGAATGATAAACCCGGTCTGACTGTGACCGAGATGATGAATGCGGCTCATGAAGGCAAGATTAAGGCGATGTACATTGTCGGGGAAAACCCGACGCTCAGTGAAGCCGATACGAATCACACTCTGGAAGCCCTGCGGAAGCTCGATTTCCTCGTGGTGCAGGATATTTTCCAGACAGAGACAACGAGGGAAGCGGATGTCATTCTGCCAGCGGTTTCTTTCGCGGAAAAGGACGGCACGTTCACCAATACGGAACGGCGTGTCCAGCGGGTGCGTAAGGCGGTGGAAGCCGTCGGAGAAGCTAAACCGGACTGGTGGATAACGGATGAAATCGCCCGGCTAATGGGCGCAAAGGGTTTTGATTACAAGAACGCTGAAGAAATCATGTCTGAAATCAACAAGCTGACGCCGAGCTATGCCGGCATTACTTATGCCCGGTTGGAGAAAGGCGGCTTGCAGTGGCCCTGTCCCAATACTGAGCACCCGGGCACCCCGATTCTCCATACCGCGCAGTTCTCTCGCGGCAAGGGCAGATTTGTGCCTATTACATATCGACCGTCGGCAGAATTACCTGATGCTGAATACCCGTTAGTGCTAACCACCGGCAGGAGCCTCTTCCAGTACCATACCGGCACGATGACTCGCAAGGTAAAAGGATTGAATGATATTCTGGGTGAAGGGAAAGTGGATATCAATCCGAAGGACGCTCAGACGCTGGGTATTGCTAACGGGGAAATGGTTAAGATTACATCCCGGCGTGGCAGTGTTACAGCTAAAGCTAGTGTTACCGGAGTTACGTCAGAAGGCGTGGTTTTTATGAATTTCCACTTTGCGGAAAATTGTGCTAACATATTAACTAACAATGCTCTTGACCCGGTAGCAAAAACTCCTGAATATAAGGTATGCGCGGTCAGAATCGAAAAGAAGAGTGGTGAACTGGCTAATGTGGCGGTCTGACCGAAACTAATAAGAATGGGGTGATAGAAAACTGTACAGGATAATTTCTGCCGAATCACTGGCGCCGAATATTCACCGATACCGGATTACAGCACCGCGTATCGCCCGCAAAGCAAAACCCGGTCAGTTCATCATCCTGATGGTGGACGAGAAGGGTGAGCGTATTCCCCTCACGATTGCCGATTGGAACGTAAAAGAGGGGAGCATCACGGTCGTCTTCAATGAGGTGGGCAGAACCACCCACAAGCTGGCATCGGTAAAAGCGGGCGATTCTATTCTGAGTTTCACGGGACCACTCGGTCTGCCGGCGCACGTTGAGAAGTTTGGCACGGTGGTATGTGTGGTTGCCGGTTACTCTACAGCGACCTGCCTGCCCATTGTCAAAGCGCTGAAGGCGGCGGGCAACCGCGTCGTCGTTATTATCCGGGCGCCATCGAAAGATATGCTCTTCGGTGATGTGCCGTTGCGGACGGTTGCCGACCAGGTAATCGTTTCCACTGGTGACGGCTCATTCGAGTGTGTTGGCTTTGTGCTGGAACCGCTGAAAGAGGTCATCGAAAAGGAAAAGGTCGACCGTGTTTTCACGGCGGGTCCGGTTTGCATGATGAAGCTGGTGGCAAATACCACCAAAAAACCCTCCAAGATTCCGACCATTGCCAGCCTCAATCCGATTATGGTCGACGGCACGGGTATGTGCGGGTGTTGCCGGGTTAGCATCGGTGGAGAGACCAAATTTGCCTGTGTTGATGGTCCTGAGTTCGATGCGCATCTGGTCGATTGGGCTTCTCTGATGGCGCGCCGTTGCACCTACTCCATCGATACCCAGTCGCCGGTAAAATATCAATGTCTTAATTGTGCGCAGTGGTAGGTTAGACTGATGCCACAGAAATTGAATCTTAATAGAGTAGAAATGCCCCGCCAGGACCCCCATGCGCGGGGAAAGAATTTTAAAGAGGTGGCGCTGGGTTATTCTCCAGAGCAGGCTCAGGAAGAAGCCAGCCGTTGTATCCAGTGCCCCAAACGATCGTGCATTAGCGGTTGCCCGGTTAACGTTGATATCCCTGATTTTATTGAAGCCATGCGCAAGGGCGATATGCCGGGTGCGGTCCGTGTTCTGAAGAGTAAAAATGCCCTGCCCGGTGTCTGCGGTCGCGTTTGCCCGCAGGAAAGTCAGTGCGAAGCACAGTGCACGCTGGAAAAGCGCAAGGCGCCGGTTGCCATCGGTAGATTAGAGCGATATGTCGCCGACTGGGAACAGCAGAATAAATCAGTAATGCCTCCGCCTCCCCCGCCCCCACCGCCAACCGGCAAGAAGGTGGCAGTGGTCGGCACGGGACCTGCAGGACTGACCGTCGCCGCCGAGATGGCGAAGCTGGGACACGGCGTGACCATGTTCGAAGCTTTGCATGTTGCCGGTGGTGTTTTGATGTATGGCATCCCTGAGTTCCGTCTCCCCAAGGCGATTGTCCAGGGCGAGGTTGAGTATGTGAAATCGCTGGGTGTGGAACTGGTGCTGGATGCGGTCATCGGCAAGATTGATACGGTGGATGAACTGCTTGCCAATGGTTATGACGCGGTCTTTCTGGGCACAGGCGCCGGCTTGCCGATGTTCCTCGGTGTGCCGGGTGAAGACCTCTGCGGCATTTATTCCGCCAACGAGTTTTTAACCCGCACCAATTTGATGAAAGCCTATCTCTTCCCGGAATATGACACGCCGCTCGGTATGGGCAAGAGAGTGGCGGTTATCGGCGGCGGTAACGTGGCAATGGACTCAGCGCGGTGTGCTCTGAGGCTGGGCGCCAAAGAAGTCTACATTGTCTATCGCCGTTCTAAAGCGGAATTGCCCGCCCGCCATGAAGAAGTGGAAAACGCCATGGAAGAGGGTATCATCTTCAAGTTCCTCACCAATCCCACGCGCTTTTTAGGTGGTGGGCGTGGCTGGGTGTCTGCGATGGAATGCCAGGAGATGGAACTTGGCGAGCCGGATGCCAGCGGACGTCGAAGACCCATCCCGAAGAAGGGTAGTGAGTTCGTGATGAAGGTGGATACGGTGGTCGTCGCTCTGGGCACAACACCAAATCCGCTCATTGCATCCACTACTGAAGGATTGAAGACTACTAATCACGGCACTGTAGTAGCCGACGAAAAGACCGGCAAGACGGTTAAGGATAGGGTTTGGGCAGGTGGCGATATTGTCACGGGCGCGGCTACGGTTATCAGTGCGATGGGTGCCGGCAAACGTGCGGCGGCGGATATGCACAAGTTCTTGATGGGGTAGTAAATATTCACCTGCCCATCGTGCTACGGTTTTCTCTGGTTAATCTCGCTTCCCAGATTTTTCGAATGGTAGTTCCTACCTTCTTGAATTCCCCATAGGTGAATTTGTCACTCTTGGCGTTGTTGCACACTGCACAAGCAAGGACGCAATTCTCTATTTCGTATCCCCTTTCATTGTTTTTACGGTCTACTTCCAGAACCCGGCCTCTTTTATTCCCACCATAAAAATTTCCCCATAGCGAGAGAAAATCATTCTCCTCTATTCCGCAATAGTGGCATTTTCTACCATCTTTCATATATAGTTCATTTCTAAGTTTGTCTTTCCAATACATCGATGTCCCTTTTTATCTGTTTTAGGTTCGTTGTGGTATCCATTTGGCTATTGATTATACCAATAATAAATGGATGTTAGTGTAATTTCTAGAGCTTAATGCTATATGAGGTTAAAAGTTTAGTTAGAACTGGTATTTTTGGTTCTCTTTACTTGCGGTTGTTTTCATCTGATAGCCTCTCTAGGAAACCCTGATACTTATGAACATAAAATTCCACTCTCGCCTTAGTAGTATAGGTCACAGCACCTCTAGAATCTACCTCGCTACGTGCATTTAAAATCTCTTGCTTTAACTCTATTGGCAAGCCCGTCACTCCCAGTAATTCAAGTAGCTCAACAGGAACTTCACGCTCATTTATCCATAACATTATTTAAGCCTCGCATCCTAAAAATCTGTTTTAATTGTAGCCATACTGACTCTCACTTCGGTTGGTGGTTTACGCCTCTTGGGACGTAGTTTACCAAGCCTGTAACGCCTGTGAGTAATGGGTCTGACAAGCGGTTTCATCTCGCTCAGAACCGATACTTCAGCAGGAGTAGTTAGCACTTCAATTTGAGGTTTGGCATTACGAGTCACATCTACCCACGTTTTGAGTTTGTAATTTATATTAGCTACTTCTGCGGGTGTCTTACCATCTAACCATTCGCAAGAACATTCTGTTTATCTCCTATAAATTACTAATGCGTATTTAGTTCTAGCTTCAACCAATTGCCAGATACCGGAATCGGTTTGTCTTTAAGATAGAGACTGCGAGTTATCCCACCATCAAGTCGGACAATATATTCGTCTAGATGTTGGGCATTGGGTAACTCAACGATATTACCAGTTGCACCTTGTAGCATCCTATCAAAAGGATAGTCGCTAAGTATCCTCACATGGTCTCCTATCTTGAATTTCATTTCACTGCCTCCTGATGGCCCGTTAGCATTGTTACGAATTCCTTTTTTGCCTGGAGTCTTAAAGCACCTAGTTCCTTTAGTAAGTTATCGCTGGCAAATATGTTGCCCTTTATTTCATTAACAATCTCATCTTGAAGGTTCTTATCGGGAATCGGGATAATGGTTTCATTTAACTCCCTGCGCCCAATACGCATTCTTGACGAACCCGTTAATGAGTATTCCCATTGTTTCAATATATAATTACTTCTCAATGCAGCCCACAAATATTCCTTGGTGACCTCCGTAGTATTTAGAGAAAAGGACATTAATTCACTAGAACCTACACAGCCATCAAAACCACTTTCAACAATAACAACCTTCCCCTTGTCAGGTTGAAGTTTTGAAATAAGAATGCTGCCAGATTTAATCAGTATTTTCTCCGACCCCAGTTCGGGCACTTCCCTAAAATGCGAAATTCTTCCCGTGTTTTCATCAATTTGCTCTAAGTCAACTAAACGGTAAAAATCTGATAGCACTATTTCACTTTTATCATCCGGCTTGATTAACTTCCCAAGTAGTTTATGGGGATATGTTTGTAACGTCTTTAACAGTTTTTCCCGCAAGGGATTGTTAAATAATGCATCTAAACGGCTGTATGGGTCATTATCAACGGCCTGCAAAAATGAGGGATTTTTATTTATATCCAATGTGATAGGTAAACCAATTTTCTTAACCAATATATTCTTAGCGTCGTTGATTAATTTGTCGCTTTGGACTTTCTTGCTATTAATTTGCTCATGTATAACATATATTTTGTTTAAAATGTTATGTTGTTCGGCGGTATCAATGGAACCATTTTTAAATGGAATGTAAATCTCAAGGTCTCTGCAACTTCTCAAACTCAATTTGAATTGAGAAGAACCCCCGGACATTCGGTCACTTTGTATTTTACCAAACTGGCTATCTAAATAATGAAGAAGAAATCTTGTCAACACAGAATCGTCATTAATTCTTATTCTGGCCATATTTTCAGTAAAATCGCACACTTCTACAGGGTAATCTAATATCCCAACTTTCCCGATTGTTGCACCAACTATTGTGATAACAATATCATTCTGTTTTAACTGATAATTCTGAATTAGTTGGTGGACCTTCTTTGGTATCCTGACCGCGCTGTGCATATCTACCTTAAGGTCTTTTATATCAACCACTCGCACATAAGGAATATCATCAGGGTCGTTTTCTGAAATTACCGTGCCACTTGGAAGTCGTTTACCCCCAGTGACCTTTGCTATACTTTCTAGTTTTATCAACTGCCGGTCGTCGCGTTTATTTTTAACTAAAGATTCCATTTCATTTTCCGCGACCGGATTGAACCATGCACAATCTAAGCGGTCACTATCTTTATTAAGACTGGTCACAAAGGCAGGTGGGTTTGTTACTAATATTTGCTTATCATCCATTTTGATACTTCTTAAAAGATTCTAAGATTTTCCCTAAATCTCCCCATTCTGATGTTGTCCTCCCGGCATCATTGTGCCCGACATCTTGGCTGATAGCCATAAATACCTTGGGTTGTTGTTCAGTTAAATTCATTCGTTTTGTAAGATATAATACCGAAGTTTTTACACCTGCGTCAGCATTTACGAATGTATTTCGTGGTAAAGAAATAACCGCCCGGATGATAAAATGTTGTCTCAACCAGTCTCTAAACTTCTGCATGGATTTCCCTTGCCCCTCGGTGTTCAACACACTTTCATCAATTACAGTTAGTAGCTTCCCGCCTGGTTTTAATAGGTCGTTATATCGCTCAATGAACATGATGTTAGACTTTAATGAAGTGGCTAATTTACCACCCAATGAAGTAATTTGATATTGGTCAAGGATTATCTTTTCATCTTCCTTACTTCGCTCATATTTCATACTAAATGGAGGATTAGTCAGCACTACGTCAAACTACACCTTGCTTAAAAGTTTCTTCAATTCTTTTCGTTCATTAACCAGTTCTTGGTCTAATCCTTTTTCAATTAATAACTGCTTATCCAACGTATCCGCGAGAAAAATATGGCTGCCTCCATCGCCGTGAAGATACATATTCATTCTAGTTATCGGCACAATATCATCTTCACTTGCGTCAATACCAAACAAACATTCTTCTCTAATTGTCTTCTTTAATGCTTCTTTGTCGGCAACACTTTCAGGTATTTTATTAAACAGGTCACTCAACGTAAAGATAAGAAATCCTCCGGTTCCACAGGCTCCATCAAGGACTTTATCGGGTTCAAAGTCCCCAGTTTCGGTATTCTTTCGCACCCTTAACTCGGCTAATTGGGTCATAAATTTAACTACTGACCTTGGTGTAAAAAACTGGCCAAGTTCCTTGCCTCTAACAGCAGCCTCTAAGAACGTTTCAAATACCTTTCCGTTAATGTCATCTTCAACGCTTCGCAGATTAAAATTCTCTATCATCTCAACTATAGCTTTAATAGTAGAGGGCGATAAGTTAATCTTTTCATCTTTTTGGAATATTCGCTTTTTACTTCCTTTGTCAACAAGTGCTTGGAATTCGTTTCTATAAGTCTGGAATAGAAAATTTATCCAATCAAAATCAGCATTATTATCAATCGCCCGAACACTAAACTTGAAATCATCAACTGTAATTGCTTGATTGGCGTCAAGCATGAGTTGTAATCTTTTATCCTCATTCATTTTCACGAAAAGTAGTTTAGTAAATTCATAAAATGCCTTTTTAGGACCAATCTTTTGCTTCCGTCTTATCAAATCATGAGCCTGCTTAAAAATTCCCTTTAATTCATTGATATCTGGAGTCCTGAACTCAAATATTTGCTCTTTAGAAAGCATTGATTTTTTTATACTATTAACTGAAATATAATCCTTAAGTTTTTGATACTTAGCATTATCTTCTGTAAAATCCTGGAAATTGAGTGTAAGAATAGGTTTATTCTCATCTGCTTTAGCAAGGATTGTCTTGACTGCATTAGTGGCTAAAACAAATTGTATTGGATTATTTCCTATAAAACCGCGATTGACTACTACTGCGTAATCCTGCGCTTCGGTAATATAATGTTCAGCGTCTTCATTAGGGTTCTTGGCCTCAAGTATTAACACTGGGGTCTTCCCTATCCTAATTTGATAGTCCGGAATATGAGGATGTTTCTTACCTCCTTTGCCAAGGACATAAGAAGGAATGGAATGTTTAGTTAGGATATTAGCGTCTTTATACCCTAAGTCTTTAAGCAATCTGATAACAAACAACTGCTCTACATCACTCTCGTTATGTAGCGATTCTAATTCACAAAATTTGTTCTTCATATCAAGCGACTCCCCTTGTAAATCCCGGTTGCCATTTCACTACCCTCCTAGCTTTACCTACTAGAAGGATATACCCTCTGAGAATGGGTTTCAACCTGAAGTAAATAGTACCGTATTTTTACCCCTCTTGACATAAACGTCTTTTTATCATATCATTCAGGCGCTCTCCAACGGTGACGGATGGATGGCGAATTTAAGTGTCAGGAGGTGGTACTATGGCATTTACTGATAATTCAACGATTGCAGAAATCATGAAGGGCAAAGCCAACGCCAAGGAAATCATTGACAAATATGCCGGTCGTCCCATTGACCCCGCTCAGCTTCAGATGGCGATGGGTATGAGCGTCCAGCAGGTCGCCGGCTTTG
>JAURWL010000245.1 GCA_030654965.1 Dehalococcoidales bacterium
ACTAAACAAATTCCAAGCTCCAAATCTAAAATTCCAAAAGCCCCTTTTCCCCTAAGGTGTCAATAGGGACTGCCCTCTTTGGGGTTGTTAGGTGTCGTGATTTGCGAGCAACAGAATTGAGCTACGGCTATCTAAAAATCTTGCTAAAATTCTCAGATGGCAACGTGGGATTGTAACCATTCGGAAGTTCGTTTATCAATTTTAGGCCTTGGTATAAATTATTATCTAGAGTAACTATGTGCAGATTGTTTTTGGGGATATCGTAAAAATCCATAAGATATTTTGCTGTTGCAAGAATAATTAAATCAGTGATAGATACGTCCTTTCCGTGTTTCATGAACGTCTCATAAAAACGGTCTACAGCGATGATAATATCTCGTGATGTAGAAATGTCATGGTAGCGAATTATCCTTTTATATGCCATTAAGGTTTTTGCGTTAGTTTCTATATCCTCGGTTAGTAAGCGTCTAGCTTTATTAAGCGCCCGTGAAGTTTTAAACCATTTTTCCCTGTAATACTTTTTAGCTAAGGTTTTGAAGGTCTCGGCGATACATATATCTGGAACATATACACGAGCCTTTCTTTTATCAAGTTGTCTATCTATTTCCTTCCACCATTCCTGACATTTTTCAATGCGGTCACGCTCCCTACCATTTGGTGCGATTGCTGGCGCGATATATTTATTAGCAAAAAAACAAGTATCTACAATGAAATAATTCTTACTTGTTGGATTACATTCTATCTTGCGAACACGCGGCATGACAGCACTCCTTCCCTCAAAATGAAATTAGAATCATCTCACCTCGTACACCTTGAGCACCTCATCTCCGTAGTGGTTGATGACTTTGATGGCGATTTTGCCGGTCTTGGGTGGGGTAAAGGGACGGCTGACGGTGGCATAGAGTGAGTCCCAAGCGGATTCATCAATCTCTGCTCTGAGTGTTCTCTTGAGCCGTTCGAATTTATCGACGCCGTCCGTGAAGTAGGCATGGCGGACAAAGAAGCTCTCGCCATTATAATCCGTATCAATAAACCAGCAGGCGATGTCCTGGGTAGAGTTACTGCGCACCTGCCCGGTAGTCGGGTCGTAAATATCCAAGCCTTTGATTTCCACGGTGAATTTGCCGTCTTTCTGCTTATTGATAACTACGTCCGGCTCGCCGAATACCATAAAAAGGTTGCCGGCACCGGTGCTTTTGAGCAATTCATCGCCCATAAACAATTCCGGATTGATATGGGTGATGAGCACAATGAGCTTACCGTAGCGTTTGGCTTCCTCAGATACATGAGGGTCAAAGGCAAAGCCACAAACAATGAGCACGTCATAGCCGATGCCCTGCACGGCTTCCTTGGCGGCTTCTTTAACTGTATCGGGACCAACCGTCCCGTACTGCGGACCGATACTCACCGCCACGCGCCGCGTCTTGCCGTCTTTATCCGTGTACTCACCGGTGGCGTGGACATACTGACCGGCATACGACTCCAGGCGGTCGAACTTAATCTTTTCGTTCTTGATGGTATTCTGGACACCGGCTTTCCTCAGGTTATCCAGAATCATTGTCTCGAACTGGACGGAATCCGAACCCTGCTGGGCGGTTTTTTCGGTTGCCGGGCGTTCTTCTTCCAGCGCAATGAAACGGTGCGGTGATAGACTTTCCACTGTGAAGGGACCGGTAACCCGCACCCGTTTCTTATCTTCAAACGGCTGGTCATAGATGGTTTCCGTTTCCGCATGACGGGCGATGGCTTCATCAATCTCTTTACGGGTCATCCCTTCTTTAATATCGGGGTTGTTGGCAATGGATTTCAGCGTGACATGCGGTACGTGCTTGTAGACAAAGCCCTTTCTAACGTCTCCTTCGGTTTTATAAGCTGGTGGCATTCTGCCGGTAAGCTCCGCCTCTTTCTTGACACCTTCAGATGAATCAGCCAGCAGGTAGTAAGGGTATTTGGCGGACATCAGGCGGGTGCGCGCCAATGCCAGGGCGACACGGCTGGTATCAATAGTAATCCAGCGTCTGCCCCATTCTTCCGCGACAAAAGCGGTGGTGCCGCTACCGCATGTGGGGTCCAGCACCAAATCACCCGGGTCAGTAGTCATAAGAAGGCAACGCTCGATGACGTTGGTTGCCGTTTGGACAACGTAGGTCATGCCCATTTCGCCACGAGTGTCAGTCCAAAGATTGGTGAGCTCGGTCACCGGGTAATCGTCAAAATACATCACTTGGTAGATTGAATCCCCAAGCGCAATTAGCCTCTTTGTCGCGACAACTGCTTTCATCCCTTCGGCGTTAGTGCGCCAACTATTCCCAGGCTTCGGATAAAAAGTTTTCCCCTCGTATTCGAAAGGGTAAACACAAGATGGGGTCAGACCTGCTGCTGTAAGTTTAGTCGGGGCAAACAGACGCAAATCTGTCGGTAAGTCGGCAATGTTTTGCATTTCCTGTGCGGTCAGCCGTCGCCTGTCGCCAATCGGCGATTCCACCCATGCGTAGCCTGTAACTCCATCAGTACCCAATTTCTTGGGTAGCAGAAGCCTTCTGAATTTAATCTGCTCGTGTTTTTTTGCATACCAAAGCAAGTAGTCCGAGACAGCTCCTAGTCCACTCGCTCCTAGCGGATTTGTTTTCTTGAAAGTGATGAGACTCACAAAATTCTCGCTTCCAAAAATCTCATCCAACACGCAGCGGACGAGGTGCACATTCTCATCACCAATCTGCACAAAGACGCTGCCGGTTTCCGTCAGCAAATCTCGAGCAACAGCCAGCCTATCTCTCAAATAGGCAAGATAGGAATGGATACCCAGTTTCCATGTGTCCCGGAATGCTTTAATCTGTTCCGGCTGGCGGGTAGTATCTTCCTTACTGCCGTCTTTAACATCCCGCTTCCGGGTGCTTGCCTGCCAGTTGGAACCAAAGCTGATACCATAGGGTGGGTCAATGTAAATCATCTGCACCTTGCCCTTAAGCCCTTCTTTTTCGGCAAGGCTGGTCATTACCAACAAAGAATCACCCAGAATCATGCGGTTAGACCAGTTCTGGTCGTGCCGGTAGAATTCCACCATCTGTTCAAAGTCAATGCCATTGAAATCTGCAAAGAAATTAAACTGGCTCTCCGGCTTATCCTTGTTGGACTGGGCGCGTAATTCCTCAATCAGGTATTTGGGGTGGATTTTCTCCTGAATGTAAATAGGCACGGCGGGCACGGCAAGGTCTTGTGCATCCTGCTCGTCTTTGCCTTTCCAGACCAGTTGCGGGTCAAGGGACTGGTCACGCGGGTAAAGGATTGTCTTCGGTTTATTCTCATCGTCTGCCACAAAGCCACGTAATTCTTCAGTGGGGATATTCGTGCGGCGGTCTTTGTGAACGGTGGTTTCAATGGGTGTGGTGGGTTTATTTTTGTTAGCGGGCATATATTTGCTCCTCTAAATCCCTCTCAATCTCCCTTTACGAAAGGGAGAGGTTCCGGTTACCCGGAATCAGTGAGAGGCTTGGTAGATTGCCGGACGGTAGCGGGGTCGTGGGATAGCCTTGCCATTGTCTCTGGCCGTCTCCAGCCAGGCATCTTTAGCAGTTAGGACCTCGCGCAGAGCTGCTTCTGGCGTAGGGCCGTGAGCGGAGCAATACTTGAGGTCCGGAATGTCCGCGATGTAGGTATTGTCTTCCTCGGACCAAAAAACGTTAATATGATAGTCCCGCATATTAGTCCTCCAAATGCAACTCGTGTTCCTCGATGAGCCGCAAGAACTGCCGTATTTGATACGCCTTCGCTTGACCACCTTCGGGTTGAAAGTTGAGCACCTCTGGCACTTCAGAGTGGACGAAGAGGTGGTGACTGCCCCGAACTCTGTCCAGTCTGAATCCAAAGCCTTCGACAAGGTCTATCATATCACTGAACTGAACGTTTTGCACCGCACCCCGTGCTAGTCGCCTGAGCAATTGTTTGCGATTCAAGGCAAACCTGCCTTCATGACACCGGAAGAGCCGGCAACAAGGAAGGCGCGTATCGTATTCTTGGCGTCCCAAGGGTCGCTGATTTCAATGAATGCCCACCTGCCAAACTCACCATGATTGTTGATTGCCGGGACCCACAGGTTCCGGGCGGCGGCAGTCTTCGCGGCTTTCTCCCGCTTCTTTTCGCCGGTCACTTCCACAATCAGGTTTAATAACTCCCCTTTGGAATCCTTCAAGCGGACAATGAAATCAGGGTAATACTTCTTTTCATCTCCATCAATTACGTAGGGTATAGTGAATTCCAGTCCTTGATTCTTGACGTAGCAGACAACTTCATCCATTTCCTCAAGTGCCTGTGCCATTTTCTGCTCCCAGGATGTGGTATCGGCTACCACGTATGAGATATGGCATTTGTGAGGAGCAGTGGAATAGACCGGGCGCGTGGTGTCAAAGTCCACATACCTGGTCGAGCCGGTGGCGTCATAAGGACGTAGTATCGGCTTCAACTTGACCTGACCAGCTTGCGCACCAACCAGTGAATTGTAGATGCGCTCGGCGGCAAAGTGGGCATTTTCAGTCATCATCAACATCTGGATAAAAGCATTGTCCTTGATGGTGACACAACTGGACATCCACCGGCGTGTGATATTGACTAGCTGGGGAAACAGCCAGGGTCTCTTGTTGCCGTCAGTGTCGTTGAAATACTTATCGAGCACAGTCCTGGCAACCTGAAAAACAACCTCCTGTTCACGCTTCTGTCCGAGCGTGTACCGCAACTGGTGAATGGTGGTCTCACCCACAATCGGGGCATTGACAGTACTACTTGGTGTGGTCTCCGTTGATAGCACCATCTTTGAGTCTTCCGTAAAAACGGCTTCCAGTCTGTCCGGCGGCACGTCTTTCTTATACCCGATGATACGCGGGAAAGTAATTTCACAAGCGATTCTCTCGTCAAGGGCGCGGACACGGGTGATGGGGCGTGGTGGTTTGGGGTTATTGTTCTGACCGGAGCAAGGTATAAATGAGAACGGCACGCCGTAGACCTCGGCATATTCAGTGTCAAACATCTCATTATCATTGGTCTCATAATTGCGGCGGCGTAAAGCGCGTCCGACAACCTGCTCGCATAATAATTGAGTACCGAAAGCACGGACTCCCATGATGTGCGAGACGGTATTGGCATCCCAGCCTTCCGTGAGCATAGAGACTGATACGACACAACGTATATTCTCGCCGAGCTTACCGGCTTTGCCGACGGTGTTCATCACTTCACGTAGCAGGTCTTCATCGGTGAGCGTATCGGTACTGCGTCCCGGAAAACGCTTTCGGTATTCGTCTTTGAATTCCTCGATGGCAACCTCAGCCATTTTCTTAAATTCCTTACTCATGGCTTCACCGGATTCTAATTGCTCGCTATCAATCAGGATAGTGTTCGGAATGGAAAGCCACTGACCGTAGGGGTCAGTGTTACTGAATACGCTCAAGTTTCCGGGCACAACAACGGACTTTCCGTCTTTCAATGGCTTTTCATAGCCTGAAATCCAGTCATACACAAGTTTGGAAACACTCGTGTTGTTACAAACGACAATAAAAACCGGTGGCGTCGCGCCTCTGGCTCTAGCTTCGGTGTCTTGTTCCCACAGGCGATAGTATTTTTCATAATTGCCATAGAGGCTTATGAGTGCGCCTTCAAGAGCTTGTGGCAACTTCGGGTCGACGGTAGCACTTTCATCCTTGGTACCTCTACCTTTCTTCGGCAAGTGGTCACGGATACGCAACCAGATGTCACGGTAGGTGGGCATTTCCCCTTGCATAGCGTCATCTGAAACCGGCACGCGCGGTACTTTAACAATCCCGCATTCGATGGCGTCAATGAGAGAGAAGTCAGAGACTACCCAGGGGAATAGCGTGCCCTCTGAATAACCCGAACCGCGCAAAAAGAACGGGGTGGCTGAAAGGTCGTAGATTACCTTGACGCCGATTTTATTCTTGACGGCTTCTAGCCCAGAAATCCAGATGCGGGCTTCTTCTTCACGCTTTTCTGACTCGCGGCGGTCGTCTCCGGTTAACCTCGTTTCTTCGGGTTCTACCTTGTGGCGATAGCAATGGTGCGATTCATCATTAATCACCATGATGTTTTTCTTGTTACCCAGTTCCCGGCAAACTCTCCTCACCATCTGGTCGGGCGTCTCGGTAAGAGCACTGGTTTGACCGTTGGCAAGAATCCCTTTAGTTAGCTTACCGGCTTTGACTAGCTCTCTCTGCTTGAACGTGTGAAAGTTCGTGATAATAATCTTGGCTCTGCCTAAATCCGCCATTTGGGATAAAGAAACGACGTCTCTCTGCTGGTAGTAGTTTTGCGGGTCGTTGGGATAAAGGACTCTTAAGCGGTCGCGGATGGTGATACCCGGTGTAACAATCAGGAAAGCATCTGTAAATCGCGCATCCTGTGGATTGGCAATCTTGTTTAATACCTGCCAGGTAATGAGCATCGCCATGACAACCGTCTTGCCACTGCCGGTCGCCATTTTGAAAGCGATGCGATATAAACCCGGGTTGTTTTCCTCATTGTGTTGCCTGATGGTATTCTCTATCCAGTTATCGCCGTACTTGTTCGCAACTTCGGCAAGGTATATGGCTGTTTCCATTGCCTCAATCTGGCAAAAGAAAAGCTTGCGTTCCCGGTCGGGGTTTGTCCAGTATTCTAGCAATTGGCGGGTGGTGTTGGTGATACCGGCGTAATTGCCTTTGCGCCAAACGGATACTCGCGCCCGAATGCGATTAATGAACTCGTTTTCTTCTACCCTGTCCTGAGTCCATTCGTTATCAAGGACAAGCTGTTTGCCACCGGCTTTCTTCCGGGGTTTGGCAATTGGTACGAAATAAGAACTGATGCGCCTGGATTCGACTATCTCGTCGGTAATACCATCATCGGAAAACTTGAAATGCCGATTTGGTTCTTTATACGGTGAGTTAAGGATTGGGTTTTCAATGACAACTTGCGGCATAACGGTCCCTCACATGAATGCTCCCAAGCCCACTTCTTTTAATTACCGCCTATTATACGCCTGAATTTCAGTTCGTACAAGACATTAAATAACTCACAGCTCAAATCTCAAATTTCATAGCTTACAGCACATGGTTTACTTCCTGCTGATTTCTGATAGCTGACGACTGATAGCTGAAAGCTGAGGAATTTTCTAAATCTCCCTTAATCCCTCCTTACGAAGGAGGGAAAATCATTTTGGTTGCAAATGCGGTCGGCTCTCGCTAAACTGTGAAGTTATGAAGATAGTGCGTTTTGAAATCGGTAAAAAAATTGGTTATGGCGTCCTCAAGAACAAGTCCATCAGGGTGATTCAGGGCAATCCCTTCCGCGCTATCCGTTATTCGGGAGTATCAGTGCGGCTGAGCGATGTCAAACTTTTAGCGCCCTGCATCCCGTCAAAAATTGTATGCCTGGGATTGAACTACCGCAGTCATGCCCGGGAAATCGATGCTCAGATACCGGAGAATCCTTTAATCTTCCTCAAGCCGCCGACGGCTGTCATCGGACCGGAGGATAAAATCATATATCCGGATATGTCACAGCGTGTTGACTATGAAGGTGAGCTGGGTGTGGTGATGAAGAAGAAAACATCGCACGTAACGAAAGAGGAAGCGCTCGATTTCGTGCTGGGTTATACCTGTTTCAATGATGTAACGGCTCGTGATTTGCAGAACCGGGATGGACAATGGACACGCGCCAAGGGATTCGATACCTTTGCCGCTTTCGGACCATGGATGGAAACGGAAATCGACCCGTCAAGCGTGCCTTTAGAGACCTATCTCAATGGGGAGCAAAAGCAAAAGGGCAATACCAGCGACCTCATTTACTCCGTACGGGAGGTCATCAGTTTCATTTCCCGGGTGATGACGCTGCTGCCGGGCGACGTGATTGCGACGGGGACACCCAGCGGCATTGGTCCCATGAAACCCGGTGATACGGTAGAAGTGAAAATCGCCCCGATTGGCACACTGCGGAACTATGTCATTAAGCCGCCGGCGGCGGATTGAAGTAGTCTCTAACATCCTGCTTAACCAGGTAGATAATGCTCAATGTGCCGATGATGGTG
>JAURWL010000248.1 GCA_030654965.1 Dehalococcoidales bacterium
ATATATCGAGGTTTTTTATAACCGGCAGCGTCTACAGGCTAGACTGGGGTTCCTGTCGCCGGCAGCCTATGTTAAAAAATACTACGTCGGATTAGTGGCAGCATGAAAGGTTTGGTGTCCACTATTGACATCCGACCTCAACTTAACCCTCCTTATGGGTTACTAAAAGCACGCTTAACGGTCATTAAGTCGTCGCTTCAACATCATAATTGTCAGTAAGGAGTTGTTTTATTACAATAGGTAGTCGCTAATTACAGGAACTTACCCCAAACGGACAGTTTGTCGAGAACTTGGCCTGTTTGAATTCGCCGGCCTCCTTTTAAAGTCGATGAGTTTTACCACTATTTTGCTACTGGCGATTTTGGGCTGGCCGGTGTTTATGATGGGAGACGAGGCGGACCAGTGTCAACACAGCTCGCAGTATCCAGGTACCTGCTGCATATCGCTGAATTCCTGAAGCCGTTGCTTAACGTCCTGTACAACGCTACCAAGTTCTTGGTCTTTGACTGCTATGTCCTTGGCTAATGGGTCTGTTGCATACTTAAGTATTAACTTCTTATGCCAAGTCTCATAAAATTTAAGGGTACTTTTACTCTTGGCGATACCAATAACGGCGCCTCCGCCTCTTAATTGCCAATAATTAGTGACGGGGACATTCTCGTATGGTTTATACCACGAGTTATCAATCCAGGAATGACCACCGGCTTTTTGAATGGCATCGTTCCAAGCGGATATAATAAACCATTTCGTGAGACCCGGTTTTCCCTCATCATGAAAATCTACTTTAGTTCTGTATCCTTTTACCTCATCTGTTATTAATTTGAGAAGTTGCAGAAGCGCTTGAGAGTATTGTCCAGCTTTGAACACCAATCCACTGAGCATCCCTTTATCACCAACCAGTTCCGTGAACTTAGACAATCTAGATGTACTGAGATGGCTGAATAAACCCTTGACGAGATGCGGTTCTGCAATTCCAGCGCCTATGTCATAGTATTTGACCTTTATCTGCCTATCGTCTTTTATTTCTACTGCGCCTATTGGAAGGTAATACTTCCCTGGCCGGAATTCAACAGACAAATCTCTCCACAATTTCTTATCCCAATGAGATGGCAAGCGAATTCCTTCTGCTGTTGCCTTAGCCAGTTCACGCATTTGCCGCTTGTGTGGCGTCTCTAGATACGACTGCTTCTCGGGTTGTGTTCTTGGCAGCACCGCCTGATCCCCGGGTTTTGCCTCGTCCGGTAACACGGACCCCTTCCTGGCAATGGCACCTTGCAGATTGGACAGGGGACTGAAACGCCGGTGAGCGGCGCTAACATCCGCATCCTGTACATTGAGATATGCCTCGCTGGTGGTCTTAATATCGGTGTGCCCCAGGATCTTCCTGATGTATTCCAGATTGCCGCCATATTTGAGACTCAGCGTCGCAAAGCTGTGCCTCAATTTATGCGGTGCCAGTCTTTCTTCAAGGCCGGCCTTCTTCCCCAGGCGGAGGAGCAGCGACTGTATCCCTCTGGCCTGAAGTGGGTGGCCATCCTTTGTCACGAACAGAAAGTCGCCCTTCGCCGCGCCCTGCCGAAACTCTTTCACATAACGACCGACGCACTTTGCCGCGTCCGCGCTGAAATAGGCAAACCTTTCCTTGTTGCCTTTGCCATGAACTTTGAGGGTGCCGCTCTGGGTATCGACGTCGCTCATTTTAAGCCTGCTTAACTCAGCCAACCTGACGCCTGAATCGAGGAATAGGCAAAATATGGCCTCGTCACGGATGCTGGCTGCCGCCGCGGCAAACACCGCTATCAGGTCTTGCTCCGAATAGACTTTCGGCAGCGTTTTCGGGTTTCGAGGTATTTTAACCGTCGCCAGAGGGTTGTCGGCGATGATACCCTCGGTGTGCAGCCAGCTGAAGAAAGTCTTGACGGCTCGACCATATGTAGTGATGCTGGTACCGGACAGACGATGCGCCTGTTCGGTTTTCAAGCCACGCCACGCAGGCCGGTCGCGCAGGTCGGCCAAAAAACGGCGGAAGTCATCCGCGGTGACTTCACTGATGTCCTTGATCCCGTCAAGGAACTGGTCCAATAACCCGACAGTGGTGCGCATTTGGTCTATTCGAGCTTGGCTGAATCCTGCCGCACGCGCGTAAAGCTCGTACGATTCGAGTAGCTCCTTCGTCGTTCGTCCCATCTCTCCCGATGATTTCATGACGTAATTCTATACCAGCTGTTTGTCAGCCGCAACCCTCGTCGCCCTGCCGAGTCTCCCCGCGAAATGGATAACATCGTTTAGAGAAAGCATACCCCTGTTACCCGCCTGTTGGCGGAGGTTTCCGCAGGAGGGGGCTGTTGCGGCTTCCTGTAAAATCAAGGCGGGTGCTACTTGTTGACCTGTGACTTACCGAGAAGGTATAATTCTCAACAAGAGCGAAGCAAGAGGGCATCGGTTTTCGGGTAGAAGTTCATGAAAATAGGGCACTTGCTTTTGCGGGTTTTCATCTGGGTGCCGAAAAAATTCAGGCACGAATTCGGGCGGTTGGCTCAGGGGTTAGAGCACTTGCTTCACACGCAAGGGGTCACAAGTTCAAATCTTGTACCGCCCACCATCGCTACGCCTCACCTTTTCCCATCCAAATTCCAATAATCAAGTAACAAGCTCCAAACAAACTAAAATTTGACTATTAGTGGGTCATAGTCTGATATACTCACTATAGATAGGAATGGGCATTATAGTAGTAGAGACCTGACTACTTAATGACCCGAGAGACTTCGTTAACCGGTCGTCTGTTTCCGGTGGGATTGTCCACCGGGTAGCCGACCGGTATCAGAGCGACAATATCCATATCTGATGGAACTTTAAGGATTTTTTCTACGTCTCCTTTTGACTGCGACAGCGGACCGGTCATCCATGTTGCACCCAGCCCTATCTGATGCAACACTAACAGGAGATAGGCAATACCGGCTGACACTGATTGAATTCGCGGATTGAGAGTACTGCTCCACTGCAGCATTTGTGCGGCTCTTTCATCAACTTTTGCACGCGCCGCTAAAACTTTATCAATCGGGTTTTCCCTTCTCTTGGTGCCGACCAAAATCATAGCAGGGGCATCACCGAGAGGACTCCGCCGAGGCGCTGGAGGAGATGTCACTCCCTGTGGCGGCCTCGCCATGGGAGGGAATCCCCCAGACCTTGCCATTTCGGGCCAGGAAGCCATATTGCTCATGCTTGCCTGTGCGGCATCTGCAATCGCTTTAATGGTAGTCTTATCCAGAATAACATAGAAGTACCAGAGTTGCGCGTTAGCGCCGTTTGGCGCCCAGGTCGCGAGCTCCACAGCCTGTACCAGTAGTTCTTCCGGTACCGGTTTATCTTGCCAAGCACGAATCGAACGTCGGCTTTTTATGAGTTTAGCTAATTCCGCAGTTTCCACTACTGTTTTCTCCTTAAACTTGCAATTGTAGATAGTATGAATGAAAGATGTCAGTTATGCAAATCCTGTCCGGGTAAGTGAGTGGGAGAATAGCAAAAAGGGGCTGTTTTCACAGCCCCAATGCAGTTACCACAGCATCCAAATATTGTGTTCTACTTTATTTCCGGGTAGAGTGGAGACCCCTGTTTCATGAAGCGCGTCATGTGACGCATTTGAGCCACTAGTTTGCCGGTTGATTTTTCATGTAGCTGTGACTCGAACCAGTAGTACTCGGTGCGGTTGGTCACACCCACGGCAATTGCTTTCCCAGTGGTGTGATAATTGACATCGACTTTTATGGGTCCATTTACATAGCGGATTTCGGTAGCGCCAAAAAAACCCACTCCCTGCGGGCTAAATGATGGACTCATTCCCATCAGTCCCCACGTCATGCTGGACGGCACAATCGTTGTGCCCCAGGAGGATTTCTGGGTGTACCAATCGATAACGTCCTCAAGTCTATCCAGCGCGTCCATCATACGTTCTGTACTCGTTACGACATCTTTGGCAGGCAATTGATCGCCGGGTTTTAGCCCTTTTAGAATGCGAAGCTGTTCTTGCGGACTGCTTTCGATTTTCATCGTCTGTAGGTATGAAATCTCCTTCGGGTTGCCTGCTGAAATAGTCCCCTGCGCCACAACATGGTTATCCAGTGATTCCACACGTGCTTCTACCTGCACATCTTTTGCATCTTCAGGAGGCACCTTAATAACTGCCCGAACTTCTTCACCATGCGTCATGGCATAGGTGTAGAACAAACTAATACAGCCGCGTTCAAAAAATTGCTGTCCGAAAGCTTTCAGAATCAATGGCGGAAAGAGGTCCAGATGCATTGTGCCAGCCACCGCCCCACCCCGCATCCCAACTTTCTGAGCGGTCTCCTCCTCATGGATGGAACCTTTCACCTGGGCGGCAGCATTGATGGATGGTTTCCACGGTCCGTACATGAATCCTTCTTTGACAACAACTTCGTCTTTCATTGCCGTCACTCCTTTTATTACCACCAGGGCGAAATTCAGGCAAACGAATATTAGCTCCGAAAGGGTACGGATGTCAAACTCAATGGTTAAAACGGCACGAGCCAGACAGTACGTCAGGCAAATTGTTCAAAGCGGTCCTTTTTAGCTTTACAGATGGGGCAAATTTCTGGTGGACTATCACGAGCACACAAATACCCGCAGACGCGGCATCGCCATATTGGTAAAGGAAAAACGATGCCACGGGAAAAGGGTTGATGCCCCGATACTTGTGTGCGTTTCTCAGATGGGGGACGGCGTTCGGGGATTGGTCCGATTATCTTACTTCCGGAGATGACCTCCCCGGTTACATAAAGTGCTCAGTAGCAAGTGTCAAAGTCCGTCAGGTCCAGGTCGCGATAATCACACGGACAAATAATATCCAGGTCATCATTTTTATTCCCGGAAGCAAGCCGACAGGGACAAGCACGATACCCGTAACGTTTTTCATTAATAAGCAACCCTCTGACCAGCTCCTTGGTGAACTCAACGTCCGAATTCAGATGATAGCCACCAGATTCGGCTTCCTTTTTCAGTTGTTCATAGAGGCGGTTGATTGCTTCTTGCGTCACACTGAATTGTTCACTCACTGCTCTACAGCCTCACGGATTTCATCTTCCTTGAACCCGACAATACATTTCTTATCATCGATGACAATCGTCGGGAAGGAACAGGCGGGATTCCATTTACGCACGGTGTCCATTAAAGCCTGTTTTTCTTTATCAGCTGCCAGGTCCACATCCGTAAAATAATACTCAACCCCTAGTTCATTCAGCAGATTCTTTGCCTTCCGGCACCAGGGACAGGTACTGAGCGCGTAGATAATTATACCTTTAGCTTTCTTTCCAGCAACATGCTCCAGAGCCATTTTCTCCCTCCCGATGGCTTCAGTATATCACCCGAACTGAAAAAAGGGTATACAGTAATACTACGACTAAATAGTAAATAGAAAGAGGTTTTCGTGGCACAGGATTAAGATGAACTGTTGGTTTTTCCCTGTTCTCTGGCGAAAATCGCGGCGCCCAGTGCGGTAATGAAATCAGGTTCTGAAGGTACTAGTAGTTCCACACCGAGCCGTCTCCGCACCCATTCGACTAGTCCTACATTCAGCGCTCCGCCTCCACATATCCCATACTTCGGTTCCATCCCCACCCTATCAACCATAGAACCGATTTTTTCCGCAAGCGCCTTATGCACTCCGGCAAGGATGTCCTCTTTGCTAATGCCTTCGGCAACGCGGGAAACTGCCTCCGATTCGCCAAATACAGCACAGGCTGTGGTGAAAATGACCGGATTATTCGATTTCAAAGAGAGAGCCCCGATTTCTCCCAGCGGAATCTGCAGAACATTTGCGATTATGTCAAGGAAACGCCCGGCGCCGCTGGCGCATCTTTCGCTTATAATGAAGTTGATGACCTGGCCCTGCCCGTTAATCCGTAGCACCTGGGTTGATTGCCCCTCGACATCAATTATGGTACGTACCTCTGGGAAGGCACTATTCATGCCACGCGCACAACAGCGGATATCAGCGACTTGCCGGTCGGCATACTCGACCATACACGCACCCTGCCCGGTTGCCACTGTGCCAGCCACATCATCTATAGATATTTTTGCCTTCTCCAGCAGTTCCTGACGCAGTTTTTGCACCGCCAGCTTATAGTTCACACCGGAGCGCAATGAATGGGAAGCGATGACATCGCTATTCTGTATCACAACGCCCTTGCTTGTCCCCGACCCTATATCAATTCCCAGATAATATCCCATCGTCCTGCTTAAAAAAGGTTGCCTCCCCCAGTTTTCGTCTGGTTGTCTGTACCGACTTACCTTCCGCCTGCGCCTTCAGTATTGTTTCGCGGGCAATGAGCGCTGCGCCAAGTGCACCGCTTAGCAATGGCTCAGAGGGCACAAGCACCGGACAACCAAGATTCTCTTCCAGTGCTTTAATGACACCGATGTTCTTGGCGACGCCACCGGTGAAAACCACATCCGGTTCGATTTTTAACCGGCGTACCATACGTGCTACCCTTCCAGCAATGGCATCATGCAAACCGGCAACAACGTCTTCGAGTAGTACACCGGCAGACAGGTGGTTGCTGACCTCCTGCTGGGCAAAGATGGTGCAGATACTGCTGATAGAAACCTTGCGGGTGGATTTGAGGGAAATCGGTCCCAGGTCTTCGAGGGTCAGTCCCAGCGTATGAGCGACGACCTCAAGATATCTTCCAGTACCGGCGGCGCATTTATCACTCATCACGAAGTCAATGAGCTTGCCGTTTTTAACCTTCATCCCCTTGGCATCCTGCCCGCCAATATCAATTGCCAGCCTGACGTTCGGGAAGAAGTGAGCGACTCCCCGGGCATGGCAGGTTAGTTCGGTAATCTGTTTATCAGCGAAGGGGACATTGATACGACCGTATCCCGTGGCAATGACATAGGTAATCTCATCAATTGTGATAACTGCTTGACGGAGCGATTCTTCCATTACCTTGTTCGCCAAGCGGCGGTGTTCAGCGCCGGTATGTTGCACGACGTAAGCAAGCAGTTTTTCGGATTCGTCAACTATAACCACCTTGGTCATGGTGGAACCAAGGTCAATACCCGCAAAGTAGATGGGAATCACCCCCTCGAATCAATCGAAAACCAACCTGAGATACCGCTACCCAATAATCTCCAGGAAACCCTGCACTCTGGTCTTTAGCGGCGCCAGTGCGCCTACGGTATAATCGTGCTCAAGATAGATGCCGGGTAAGTCAATTTCTCTGAGATAGTCTCGCACCTGGGGCACTTCATAGCCATGTGTATCGCAGTAACGCACCGATTGCAGAATGACGCCGTTCGCCTTCCATTCACGGGCATAATCGGAGAGATAGGAGAAACGGGTCTTCAGGTCTTCCATATAATTCTTTTTAGCCGCATAGAAGTCACGGGCACGGAAAGTGCGCGGGCATTTGATATCGACCAGATAGTGTTGCGCCAGTCCGTCAATAGGGTCAGGTGTTATTTTGACGTCATCAAAAAATGGCCGGCTTCCTACACAAGTATCATCCATCACCACGTTCGCATCGAGACTTTCAATCATTTCGATTAGCGGGGTATCATCCAGGATACTGCCCCAGACCAGCAACCGCGCGTTCTTTTTCGCCGGTTTATTCTTCCGCGTCTTGACTTCACTAATAATGTCACGGAGCAGAGCATTGCCTTCTGCTACAGGAATACTCTGGATGACTTTAATCGTCTTGAGCGTCTCCGCGCCGGAGATGAGTGGCGGGTCCTGTTTCTTGAGTTCATAAGCCTCACGCACCAGCGCCCGTTGTTCGTTGTGCAGGATAATTGCCTTTTTCAACTTTGCATTAGTGATTTTCTTACCGGCGAAGTCCTCCAGCGCTTTCTGGAAAGCCTTCATGACACCCTTCGTCTGGTTTAAAGCAGTTTCATGGACAGTGTGCGGTGTATCGATGTTGTAATGGAATGGAGTCTTAACGGTGTAGTGCCAGATACCGCTCAGACTGCTGCCGACATCACAGATATGGCTGGTCACCATCCCGTCCAGAAAGTCATACTTGCCCTTCAAACCCTGGTCCAGACAACTGCGTAGGAAAGGACATACCACCGGAGGGAGATAGGCATCCGCTTTTGTGATTGACTCTCGCATGTCCCCCAGCACCCGGTACGGGACAATGTCGAGTGCGGTCATCATCTCCGTCACAGGATAGATGCAAAGATAGCCAATGATTTTCTTCCCTTCTGCTTTTAGCTCTTTAACCCGTTGAGGACGGTCCTGATAGAGTTCCTGAACCCGGGCAAGTCCCTTCTTCGTTGCTATAACCATCAGTCAAATCTCCTGAACATCATTAACTAATCAACTTACCATTCAAATCCCAGGTTTTTCCTTACCTTCTTGTAATGGTCCATTGTATCTTCGAAAGCTTCCGCTTTTTTCAGGGATTCTACCGGATTAAAGAGACTGGTATCGATAATGTCTCCTTCGATTATCAGTGACGGCACTTTGTATACATCCAGCAACTGGTCAGAGAAAAGGCTTAAACCTGAAGATGCTGCCCGGCAGGAGAGCAAAACATGGAGAACCACACCGTCGCACTGGTAGTCCCGGATATGCTTGAGGCGGAGCCGATACGATGTACCTTCACGCATGATTTCCTCTTTTACCTTAGGAGCCTCTTCCGGTCCGAACTCAATTTCAATGGCGCTTGCCAGACTGCGATAGCGCTTCCTCACGTACCGCTCAATCGGGTCGGAAACCTTGCTCAAGTCAATTACCACAGGGCGACCGGGGCTATAGGCGGATTCACAAACAAAGTTCCAACCGCGGTCTGCCAGGTCGTCCAGAAAACTCAGGCTATGCCAGGGTGCCAGTCCCTCGAATGACATGCGGTATTTCTCAGGACGGTTAATAGCAGCGATGCCATGGTCGACCCGGTATTTAACTTCGTCATACATTTTCTGGTTCCCATCAACAATCACCGTGGGGTCGGCGGCACCGCGGTATAGAGCGGCAGACATTACACTCCAGAAATCGCGGGTATGCATGGGGCAGGGTCGCGCTTTACGAAGTTGATTGATTTCCCAGCGGAGGCGGTTAATCTCATTGGTACCGTCGCTGGTGAAATCCAGCTTATCCCATTCCATTTTCTTGCCCAGTAGTTTTTCCAGAAAAACCACGAACTGGCGGATTTCGTTGATAAGAAACTGGGTATTGCGTTCGTAAGTACCTGGCGTCAGACTCTCACGGGCATTCGGTGAGGGTGACTCTAGCGTCCAGACCGGCGCATCAAAATATCTTCCTAGCGATTGGAACCATTTAAACCGGGCGTCACAGACCTCAGCGGAAGATATCAGCAGGTTCGGTCGGGGCATACCTCCAGCTGGCGCTTCGGGAGGGATTTGACCGTCCAACTCCACCATACGCGCGGAATAACCAACGCAGGCACGCGCGTAACCGCAGAGGTGAGTGGGGTAACCTTCAGTCTCCGCTCTTTCTAGAAAAGGTCCGGCTAGTTTTTGTGCAGCACAAAGACTGCTGTAATTTTCCGGGTACACGGTGATGACATCCATCGCATTGAGGATAGGATTTGCCCAACCTTCAAGCATTACCCAAGCAACGGGTCTGCCTTTCGCTTTCGCCTCTCCACCAACCTGATACATCTTATCCACTTCCGCACGGAGGGCATACATTGACTTTAATCGGTTCAGGGGTCTGGTTTTCACTTCCTGCGTCATTGCCTTCACTCCTTTAGACACAATGGTGCCTTTGTATCTCTATTATACTTGCTACTCGCATACGAAGACAAAAGTATTCCTGATTTCTTCAGTTATTCCGCACACCAGAAGTCAAACCCGAACATTGGAAACAATTAAAGAGCTATGTTAGGCTAGATTATAATGTCAACACGGTCAGCCGTCAATTCCCCACTATACATTGCCCGCAAGACATTCTATAATAACGGTTATCGGAGTTCACTGAACATAACAAACTATAATGCCAGAGAAAAATAAATCCACACCGCGCCGGCGCTTCATTAAGCCAGGCGACCGTATTTTCCGGGTGCCGCGCCCCATCCAGTGGGAGGTTATTTTACCTTCTATCACACGACCTCGAATGGGCGGTGGCATCTCTACCACGGTCATTGCTTATGGGTTCGCGGCGATTATCCTGATTGGGACACTCCTGCTCATGCTCCCTGTCTCTGCAGCCGATGGCATCGCCCCCCACCCTACTACTGCTCTCTTCACTGCCACATCATCAGTCTGCGTGACCGGTCTCACTGTCGTTGATACGAATGATTATTGGAGTTCTTTCGGAGAAGGAGTAATTCTCTTCCTCATTCAGATAGGCGGCTTCGGCTTTATGACTACAGCCACTCTGATTTTGCTGGCGCTGGGACGGAAGATTGGGTTGCGCGAGAGACTTCTCATCAAGGAAGCAATGGGAGTAACTCAATTGGGAGGGGTGATAAGAATCGTCAGACAAATGGCGTTCTTCACCTTAATCGCTGAACTTCTGGGGGCGGCGCTTATCTACCTTCGCATCTCCACTCTTTTTCCACACGGGCAGGCGCTCTGGAAATCTGTTTTCCACTCTATTTCAGCATTTAACAACTGCGGTTTCGACCTGTACGGTGGTTTCCGTAGTTTATCCGATTTTCAAACGGACCCCCTGGTCGTTCTCACCACTGCGGGGCTCATCATCCTCGGCGGTATCAGTTACATGGTCGTTAGTGATATGTTAAGAAAAAGGAGCTTCGCTCATCTCTCCCTCGATAGCAAAATGGTCATAACAACCACAGCTTTCCTCCTCGCGCTGGGTACTATCGTTCTCCTGCTAACTGAAATGAACAATCCTGCGACCCTTGGTACCCTGTCATTACCACAGAAAATTCTTAATGCCTTCTTTCACTCGGTGACTCCCCGCACTGCCGGTTTTGCCTCTCTCAATATTGGCAGTTTTGCCGTTTACTCGTTATTTTTTACTATGTTCTTGATGTTTGTTGGCGGTGCTTCGGGTTCCACAGCCGGCGGTATCAAGGTGAATACCTTTGGTTTGCTTATCGCCACTATAATCAGCACTCTCCGCGGTAATGAAAATGCCACTGCCTTTGAGCGTGAAATCAACACGGAACAAATTCATCGCGCCCTGACCCTTGTAATACTCTCAGTGGTATTCATTTTCTCAATAGTTTTTTGCCTGACCATCACAGAAAATATGGGCTTCATTGACTTGCTCTTTGAGACTATTTCCGCCTTTGGTACGGTCGGTCTCTCAACCGGCATTACGCCACTACTAAATACTGCCGGACGTTTGCTCATTATCCTGACCATGTTCATCGGTCGTATTGGACCGCTTACGTTGATACTATCGCTCACATTACGCCAACGCCGCTCTGATTTTAGTTATCCCAAGGAGGCAGTACGCATCGGTTAAGGAGGCATCTATGAAAAAACAGATTGTCATCATTGGACTGGGACGGTTCGGTGTCAGCATTGCCAGGACACTGTATACTATCGGGCATGATGTCCTTGCCATAGACACCGATGAAAAAACAGTGCAGAGTGTCGCTGCTGAAATCACACACGCTATTCAGGCAGACGGCACAAATGAGACCGTACTCCGAGAGTTGGGTATTGGCAACTTTGATATCGCTATCGTCGCCATCGGCTCGGCGGTTGAAGCCAGTGTTCTGTCTACCATTCTACTTAAGAAACTGGGCGTGCCTTACGTGATTGCCCGCGCGGATAATGAGCTTCACGGTAGCATCCTGGAAAAAATCGGTGCGGATAAGGTGGTCTACCCGGAACAGGAAATGGGCGCCCGGGTAGCACAGGTGGTCACACTCGCCGAGGTCTCCTATTATATGCCGCTCGCCCCGGGCTATGGCGTTGCCAGAATGACAGCCCCGTCATATCTCGTCGGGGAAAAACTTGGTGACATGGGTTTCGGACCTAAAGGTAAGTGGGAAGTAGCGGTCGTTCTGATTCAACGGGAAAAGGAAATCATTGTCACCCCAAGTCAGCAGGAAATTATTCGGGATGGGGATATTCTGGTTGTCGCTGGTAACAATGATAACCTGGAGAAATTGTTACAGGTAGCCAGGAAAACTCAGGAGGAGGAAGACAAGAACGGTAAAAAGCTGGGTAACCATTGATGCGGACAAGGTGCTCGTTTTATGGCGCGTTTTAATCGCTATCCAGATGTATGGTTTCCGAAGTTGCCATCTGACGCGGTCTCAGTTGAACCCGTGAGGCAATGATACTAACCGACATGGTCAGGAAGAAGAGCGGGAAAACAATCAGAACCGGGATTATCAACCAGAGGAAACTCATAGTAATTACCTGTAACTCCTCTCAAAACTAACTATACAGACTCAAGGTAAGCGCAAGGTTACAATGGAGCTTGCAGGGTTACAAAAAAGTTACAATTGATAACAAGCAGGTTACAGCTTGTGCCCTCAAGGACGACTGAAAAATAGGGAGTATCCCATGATGAATAGCAAAGAAAACTCAATTGCCTATTGCGGACTGTACTGCGCCGATTGTTTCAACCACAAGGGGGAGATTGCCGATATGGCAAGAGACCTGAGGAAGAAACTCCGGGAAGAAAAGTTCGACCGGATGGCTCCGGGTTTATCAAAATACTTCAAAGGCTTATCAAATTATGCCGTCTGCTTCTGCTATTGAAGTACTGGGAGCAATGGTTAGATTACGTTGCGGGCGGCTTTGCCGAGAGGGTGGAGGCAATCCGGGATGTAAAGCAAGAGTTTGCTGTCAGAAGAAAAATATTGCCGGCTGTTGGGAATGCGGTGAATTTGAAACCTGCGCTAAGCTGGACTTCCTGAAACCAATTCACGAGGACGAGCACCTGAAAAACCTGAGAAAGATTAAGAAACAGGGAACAAAGGCGTTTGTATCTGCACAAAAACGTTAGCGGATTTTTTACTCTCCTCTGAATACCGGTTCCCGTTTTTCGACAAATGCACGCGCGCCTTCTTTATGGTCATCTGTCAGGTTCAGTTCCTTGACAATAGGCGCTATCATCTTGAGGTTTGTTTCCAGGTCCATCGTCAGTCCATCGTAGATAGCGCGTTTGGCGCGTTGAATTGCCAGCGGCGGACCTTTCGCCAGCTTCTCCGCCAGGTCCATCGCCGCCATCTCCAGTTCGGCATGCGGGACAACCATCGTCACCAGCCCGATTTGCTCCGCCTCTTTGGCATCTAGCATATCTCCCGTCCATGCCATCAGAAGGGCTTTATCAATCCCCACCAGTCTTGGTAGAAAATAGGTGCCACCGGAGGCAGGTATCATACCACGGCGGACAAAAACCTCGGCGAATCTCGCCTGGTCAGAGGCAATCCGTATATCACAGGCAAGGGCAAGGTCAAGTCCACCCCCTACGGCAACTCCGTTCACCACCGCGATGATTGGCTTATTGCATTGTTGAATCAAAACATAGAGTGAAGTGCGGCTGTCAGTTTGTACCATATCCCTTTCTGCCCCGCCTGGCTCGTCCAATCTCTGCGCCATTTGCTTCACATCCGCACCGGCGCAAAAAGCACGCCCTTTGGCAGTTAAAATAATGACCCTGATTTTTTTATCTACCGCCGAATCGGAGATTGCCCGGTAAATACTATCCGACATCTTGGCGCTGAACGAGTTCATTTTGTCCGGCCGGTTCAGGGTAATAGTCGCGATATGTCCTTCTTTAGTGTAAAGAATGTCTGGATATTCCGTCATTATCGTCTCCTTTAGCGGCATGATTATGCGTATAACTGGTCGGGAAAGGCAATCGCATTATCCCAATTGGCAAAAGCGGATTTCAGTGCTCCCAATCCGACTTTTTCCATGCGGACAAGAAAAGGTCGTCTGCCTACTTCATCCGGAGCGTGAGCATCCGAACCCTGAATACAGGCGTATTTCTTAGGGTAGCCGCGCATCTGTCCATTATTCCATTGTTCGCGGTTTTGAGCAACCGTAATCTCCAAAGCGCTCAGGAAGGGGCTGGCATGGATTGCCATTTTAGCCGAGCGCGGTTCCTTTGTTTCGAGAAAACCACTCGGCCAGCGCTCAATGTGTGCCGCAATCACGACCCCTCCCCATTCAACCACCATTTTAAAGACATCTTCTGCTTCGCCGCTCACCTGCTCCACGCCATCACCCCAGTGCGAACGGGCAATTCCCACCTCATCAAGTAACTCACGCAGTTTTATTATAGATGCTTCAATGTCAAAAATCGCCAAAAAATGACCGCTTCTGGTCGTGAGCTCTATGCCCGGAAAAACTATCAAACCTTCTTTTCCGGCGACCATACGCACATCTTCTACCCCTTCTACTGTATTGTGGTCGGTAATCCCGATGGCATCCAGTCCGGAGGCAATGGCGGCTTCAACAATCTGCTCCGGCTTTACTGTCATATCGCTGTAGCACAACGAGCGAGGTGTGTGAATATGCAGATCAAGTTTCTTATATGGTGAACTTTCGAACGTGTTCATAAGATTACCCATAGCGTAGCAAGGAAACGGAAAGTTTGTCAAAAACCACACAACGAATCGACCGCATGAGGCAGATTCAGGGTGATAAAGTATATATGAACAATCCTACGTGCCCGCTATTGACAACGAAATGTTACCAAGATTATAATATTTCTAATATCGACGGTGGAGGTAACTGTGCCGAACTTGGTGGAATGCTTCAGTCAGAGAGGAACATCGTTAATGATGATGCCTTGGGCTTGGCGCGTCGCCGGTTCGGGGGTCATGTAAACCTAGATTTCCGTCCCGCGAAGGTCTCACCAAGCCCAGGAGTAATTGCTTCTGGGCTTTTTGTTTTTCACGCTGTAAATCAAAATATATAAAGGAAAGGCTATTGTATAATGGTAAAAATTTATCATATTAACAGCATACTGGAATTCATTGACAGCACCTGTGTGAAAACCTATCATTCTTTAAAGGAGGGAAAATAGCGCATGGCTAAAACAATCGAAGAAATCAATCAGAAAATCAAAAAGGGCAACGTGGTGGTCTTTACCGCCGAGGAAATCATAAATGTGGTGAAGGAAAAGGGCTTGAAAAAAGCGGCGGAAGAAGTGGATGTTGTTACCACGGGCACTTTTGGGCCAATGTGCTCCTCCAGCGCGTATCTGAATATCGGACACAGTAATCCAAGAATCAAGCTCGGTGGTGGCAAAACATATCTGAATGACGTGCCTGCTTATACCGGATTTGCGGCTGTGGACATACTCATCGGGGCGACCGCTATGCCGGATGACGACCCCAGAAACAGAACCCATCCCGGCGAGTTCAACTACGGGGGCGGTCATGTCATCGAAGAACTGGTCGCTGGCAAAGATATCCGGCTGGAAGCCACAGCCTACGGTACAGACTGCTATCCACGCAAAAAGCTGGAAACATGGATTAACATCCGCGACCTGAATGAGGCGGTGCTTTTCAACATCAGAAACGCGTATCAGAACTATAATGTTGCCGTGAATCTATCCAATAAAACTATCTACACATACATGGGTATTCTGCGTCCAGAATTGGGTAACGCTACGTTTAGCAGCGCCGGACAATTATCACCTCTGCTCAACGACCCCTTCTACAAAACAATCGGCATCGGGACGAAGATATTTCTGGGCGGAGGTATCGGCTATGTTGCCTGGCAGGGCACTCAACACAATCCCACGGCACTCAGGACTGACAACGGCGTACCCAAGCGCGGCGCCGGCACATTAGCAGTTATCGGCGACCTCAAACAGATGAGCCCGCAGTGGTTGGTCGGCACCAGCTTTGTCGGCTACGGCACAACCCTGACTGTCGGTATTGGTGTTCCCATCCCCATTCTTTCTGAAGAAATTTTGGGCTATACCACGGTCACGGACGACCAGATATATGCCGCCATCGTTGACTATTCGGATGCCTATCCGCATTTGAAATCGACCATTGTCGGTGAAGTCAATTATGCCCAGTTGAAGACGGGTAAAATCACCATTCAGGGTAAAAAGGTGCCTACGTCATCGTTCTCCAGTTATTCCAAAGCAGTGGAAATTGCCGGCACTCTGAAACAATGGATTATATCTGGTAAATTCCAGTTGACCCAGCCGGTGGCTTCTATCCCCGGTGTTGAATCCGGCGTCACCTTCAAACCGTTAAAGGAGCGTTCAATACAGTCGTAAAGAAGTGGAGGCACGCGCCGTAGTTCACAGAAAATACAAAGAGGTGGGGAATATGATTTCGAGAAAAATCGTACTGCATTTTCCGCGGAGGCTGGTTGACCGTCCGCTGGTTTATCACCTTATCAAAGACTATAACCTTGAGTTCAACATCCTGAAAGCCCAGGTAACACCCGCGGAAGAAGGCTTGATGGTTCTGGAACTAAAAGGCAAGCAGGAAGACTACGATAAAGGCATCAAGTATCTCACCGAGGCTGGAGTTATTATAGATGCCCTGAGTCAAAACGTAAGCCGCAACGAACAACGGTGCACTCACTGCGGCGCGTGTATCACCATTTGCCCGACCGGCGCTTTTGAGCTTGACTTCGTGACGAGAAAAACGAAGTTCCTGGACAAGAAATGCATCGTTTGTGGGTTGTGTATCAAGGGCTGTCCGCCAAGAGCTATGGAACTCCATTTTTGAACGGGTCTTCGTCAAAATGTCTCTTGACACAAACCCCATAGCCGACTAAAGTGTCTGTTAATACATGGTCGTGTGAGGAGGCGCTGAATATGGAAAGAAAGCCGCGAATTGGTATCATGACGGGCGGTGGTGACTGCCCCGGATTGAATGCTGCCATCCGGGCTTGCGGCAAGACTGCT
>JAURWL010000256.1 GCA_030654965.1 Dehalococcoidales bacterium
TGGGGAGCGGAAGTCATTAAATTAGAGCCGCTTACCGGTGATATGGCACGCGGTATTGGCACAGCTATTACACCCGAAGAGAAAGCCAGAGCACAAGAACAGGGGAATGTCGGATATTATTTCCAATTTCTGAATAGAGGCAAGAGAGGTGTTGCTCTTAATCTAAAAGAAGAAGCCGGGAAACCCATTCTCAGTAAACTGGTATGCTGGGCGGATATATTTATGTCAAATTACGAAATGAATACTCTGTATAAACTGGGCGCAGACTATGATGCACTCAGCGGAATCAATCCGCGTATTATTTACGCGATACTAACAGGTTACGGCACCGTAGGTCCCGATAAAGATGAACGTGGCTTTGACTATGCGGCCGCCTGGGCGCGCTCCGGATTAATGTATATGATAGGTGAACCCGGCAGTATCCCTCCACCACAGCGCGGGGGGATGATGGACAGAGTCGTCGGTAGTCACATAGTGGGTGGGGTTCTTGCCGCTCTGTATCATAAGACCGTACGGGACAGGGGCAAAAAATCGAGTTCTCTCTTTATCATAGCGGTGTCTGGACGGATGCGGAAGATATTCAGCCGGCTCTTATGGGCAGAGAACCTGTGAAGCATAACCGTGCCACAGCACGAAATCCGCTCTGGAATAACTACCGTACAAAGGATGACCGATGGTTCTGGGCGGCAATGCTCCAGCCAGATCTTTCCTGGGGTAATTTCTGCCGTGCACTGGGACACCCGGAATGGGAAAATGACTCAAAATACAATAGTATCGAACAAAGATTCTGGAATCGGGAGGAACTTATCCGCTTTATCGATGATATTCTAATGACCAGAACAATGGCGGAATGGGAAGTAATTTTCCGTCAGAATAGTATTATTTACGGACGTGTAGCAAGCCCTCAAGAAGTCGTCACCGACCCGCAGGCTTTAGCAAATAACTTCTTTGTTGATTTGCATCATCCGGTTGCCCCGAATCTCAAGGTAGTGATGACGCCGGTGAAATTTGTTCAGAACCCGGCGGAAGTAAGAGCACCCGCGCCTGAAATTGGTCAACACACTGAAGAAATTTTACTGGAAATGGGCTATACGTGGGAAGATATCGCCCAACTGAAAGCACAGAACGTCATTTTATAGAAAGTTAGGGTTACACTCGCCGAGATGAGAACTAAGTCTCCCCGTTTTTTCTATGGTTGGTGGGTGGTCGCCGCCTGCTTTTCTATATCACTATTTATACAGGGTATCATCGGTTTCGGTTTCACCGCGTTAATCGAACCTTTAAGCAATAAATTCGGCTGGAGCTATACTCAGATTTCTTTTGCCGGTTCAATCCGCGGACTGGAAGTTGGTCTTTTAGCACCAGCCATCGGTCTGCTGATTGACCGCTGGGGCACGCGGATATTTATTATTTCAGGGACGGTGCTTTGTGGATTGGCTATGTTCCTTTTAAGCAGGGTTTCTTCCCTCAATATGTTCTATGTTTCTTTTGCCCTGATAGCTCTGGGGATGAGTGCCCTCAGTCCCACGGTAACCATGACCACAATCGCTAACTGGTTCAACAAGAGAATCGGGTTGGCGACCGGTCTCATGCACAGTGGCGTGGGCTTCTCCGGTCTTATGATACCTCTGGTCGTATTACTCATTGATAACTTCGGTATAAATAAAGCAATGGTTATTCTGGGTATCTTTTCCCTGGGAATAATCACTCCTATTTCGTTTGCCATTCGTGACAGACCGGAAAAATACGGCTTACTCCCGGATGGGGAAATTATCTCCCATGATAAAAACCAGAACATCCAAACTCCTGCGATGGAAAATAGCTCTGACTTCAGAATTAAGGAAGCTATGCGCACTCGCGCGTTCTGGTACCTCGCTTTGGCAATGCTTTTTCAGCTACTGATAGTGAATGCTGTAACCACTCACATGATGCCCTACCTCAGCAGTATTGGCATTGCCCGCGCCACCGCAAGCCTTATTGCCAGTGCCGTGCCATTATCCAGTGTTATCGGAAGATTAGGCTTTGGGTGGTTGAGTGATAGAATAGACCAGCGTCATATCATGGCAACCGGATATGCTCTGATGAGTCTGGGTCTCCTCTGTTTCACACTTGCGGCGCTATGGAATCCGCTTTTACTATTCCCTGCTGTGCCCCTTTTCAGTATTGGATTCGGGGGGAACGCTACTGTTCGCGCCTCGGTAGTCCGCGATTATTTCGGTCGCAAAAGCTTCGGTGCTATTCACGGACTGGTTATGGGGCTGGCAGTTATCGGCACAATTACCGGTCCACCTCTGGCTGGTTGGGTTTTTGACACCTGGGGAAGTTACCACGGTATCTGGCTTGCCTTCACAATTGTGGCAGTGACACCGCTCGTTCTCATGCTTGCTATGTCCAAACCCGTCAGAAACAAACAATTTTAAACTCCCGATAATTTCGGACGGCATTAACTTCAAAGAACTTTTTCCTTACACCAGTTTAATGATGGTTCTACTGCGCTGACAACCCTGATAGCCATATTGCCGCTGGCTTTTGGTATGGGCGAAGGTGTTATAATGGCGTCAGAAATGGCAGTGGTTGTTGTCGGCGGTTTGTTCAGTTCGACACTGCTCACCCTACTGGTGGTACCAGTAATTTACTCACTCGCCTACAGCCGTCGCCAGTAACTGCCAAAAAAGACGCAATGAAAGACACTCAGGCAAAGGAGATATATGGCACGCGTTTCGTTGGTTGAAAAAGAAAATGCGCATCCAATGGTGAAGGAACTCTATGAAAAAAACATGCAGAATAGCGGCAGGGTTTTAAATCTATTCAAGGTTATGGGTCACCTTCCTTACATCGGACTGAATTTCCAGAGAATGGGCAACTCAATTCTTAAAGGCGAGGAGTTATCCCCTAAATTACGTGAACTGGCGATTCTTCGGGTGGGTTTTCTCGCACGGTGTCGATATGAATTTACCCAGCATACGCCTATCGCTCTGCGTGCCGGCCTTCGGAAGAAGCAGATTGACGAACTGGGGCAATGGAAACTTTCCAGAGAATTTACGGATGAAGAAAAAGTCGTTCTGGCTTATACCGATGAAATGGCGGTGACCGTACAAGTTAAGGACGAGACTTTCAATGAACTGCGTCGATTTCTCAGTGAACATTCCATTGTGGAGCTGACCTCCACGATTGCCTACTATGGGATGGCATGCCGGATACTGGAAGCGCTTCAGGTAGATATGGAGCCATGACAAGTGAAACTTGAAAAAGAGAGGTATATGCATGAGCGTCACGTATAAGTATCACCATCTGGGTATACCAACAAGAAAGAAAATGATTGGTATGATGCACCTGAAACACTTGAAGATTTATGCCACCGACCATGAGTCAAATCCATTCGGAATACAATGGATGCTGTATGAAAAGGGATGCAATTTACCCGAACTGGTGTGCAAGGTTCCGCACGTAGCATTCGAGGTAAATGACCTGCAAGAAGCAATCAAGGGGAAAAAGGTAATCGTGCAGCCTAATTCACCATCTCCCGGCGTCATAGTTGCGATGATTGAAGAAGCCGAAGCGCCGGTAGAGTTTCTGCAGTTCGATAAAGCAGTTAGGCTGAAGTAACGTATTCTACATAGCTTGGTTTGCTTGTTTTGCCTTTGCCTGGAATTCATGATAAGCGACAAAACGGCTGAGCGCTCTCGCGGCATTGACGGTGGTAGAGTAGGTGGGTATTCCGGAGGTTGCATACCTGGTCAACAACCGTGCCCGATAAGACGCTGGGCCTTCCATATTTGCCATGGCGGTAACCGCAATAACGATAGGCTTTCCGGATGCATTATGATGGCAATATTCAACCATAAATCCATCTGACTTACGGTGCCGTTCCATGTGCTCCTGGTCATCATCATCCCACATAATCTGTTTTTCCATAATTGCCACATCTATATTGGGGTCGGCAAGCGTAAGGTCAAACGCTTTCTTAAATGCATCGGGGTCTTCCTGTACCGACCAGATATCCAGAGGGTTCCGGGTGCTGTTCCCCGCAAGGCGGATAAATTTATTTAGCTCCTGACGGGTCTGGTCAGTAATACGCGGCACTTCGAGCCCTTCTCGACCACAAATGTCCGCCAGCGCCACAGAGTTACCACCCCCACCACCCATCAGTAAAGTGCGTCTACCTGCTGTCGGTTTCAAATACTGGAAAACCATGGCTGTATCGATTACCTCTTCAAGTGAGCCTACAGGTACAGCGCCTGTCTGTGCGTAAAAAGCTTTCCAGATACGCTCCTCACCTGCTAAAGACCCCGTATGAGAAGAGACAGCCTGCGCGCCCGATGGTGTCAGACCACCCTTCCAGACAAATACTGGTTTGGTGCGGTTGATACGTTTGATGAGCTGAGTAATGCGGTTGCCGTCTTTCATACCTTCGAAATAACACGCAATCATCTTCGTATCGGGGTCGGTTTCCAGATATTCTAGAAAGTCAACCGCCTGTAGACCGCGCGCGTTTCCGAAGCTGATAATCTTACTGAAATATATGCCGAGCGATTGACCCAATTCGCTAATATATTCGCCATGCCCACCACTTTGAGAGACAAATGCCAGTGAACCGAGCCCTTTCGGTTCGGCTCCCCACGCACATAGTTTGCTTGCCGGCACCCAGATACCCATGCAATTTGGACCAACGACTCTCAGATCGCTGTTCTTTATAATTGCCGTAATTTCTTCATCAAGTTTTTTACCTTCTTCCTCTCCGGTCTCGCTGAACCCTGAACTGAAGATATGGACGTTCTTCACATTTCCAACAATACAATCCCGCAATATCTGCGGCACTGCTGGTGCAGCCGTAGCGATAATAACATGGTCGGGCGGCTCGGGGATGGATTTGACGTCCGGATAGCATTTTAACCCTTCCACTTCGGTTGCTTTTGGATTGACAGGGTAAAGCCTGCCGGAATACCCTCGTTTTTTCAATCTTTGCAGAAAACTCGTACCGCCCCAGCCTGCCGGATTTGCGGAAACACCCACCAGAGCTACCGATTCCGGGAAGAACAGGCTATTTAGAACTCGAGACGAGGACATAAAAATACCCCTTTCTTCGGATAACGTTACTTTGCTACCGCAACCTTGAATGAAAAATTAACAACAACTTCCGTTACACAGTCTCTGGTGATTTTACCAGGAGAATGAGAATCACTGAACCATTAGATAAATCTTATCACGTTTACGTTCTGGTCTGCTATTACGCATCTACTAGATTCACGTTAAGTCCCATGTCTTTTTCTAGGGCGCTTGTATAAAGAAGATAAGCAACTGCAATATCCTCGATAGCCACACCCGTCGAATCGAAAATAGTAATTTGCCTGTCATCTGTCCGCCCATTCTTTTTTCCGGTCACTAATTCACCCAATGTCCCATACACTTCATGCTGGCTATAAATACCTCTGGTTATCGGTACGTTGATTTCCCCCGCCTTAGCCGCCTGTCGGATATCATCGACGACGACACGGGACATTTTCAGAACCGTCGGTTCCAACTCCTGTTTTCCTTCGGCATCGGCACCAACAGCATTGATGTGCGTTCCAGGCAATACCCATTCCTGCTTTACGACTGGCTGACGTGCGGTCGTAACCGTGCAAACAATATCAGATTGAACGGCATCAACTATTGAACTAGCTTCGATAGGGTAATCAGGAAGCGATTTTATCAATCGCTCCGTTACCTGTGGGAAAACGTCATAAACCTTTATTCGCTGGAATGAAAAAAGTTCTACATGAGCAAGTATCTGGGTGTATGCCTGCCGTCCGGCGCCGATAACGCCCATTGTATTCGAGTTTTTCCTGGCAAGATATTTAGACGCAATTGCAGAAGTGGCACCGGTCCGATAAGCAGTAATATCGGTAGCATCCATGACAGCCAAGGGATAACCAGTGGTCGGGTCATTACAGATAAGCACAGCCATCACAGTCGGTAAACCTATTGAGGGATTTCCCGTATGCACATTTACCCATTTTAGACCGGCGGCTCCCGGTAATAATGCCGGCATGGCACGGAAATCACCATCTTTCACCTGAAGATAGGCTTTTGGCGGCATTACGCCGTTTCCTTCCGTCCAATCACGGAACCCTTGCTCCACCACCCTGAGAACGTCCTTCATCACAAGCAATTTAAGTGTGTCTCTTCTCGTCAATATCAAAGTCGGCATAATCACTCCTTTCGTTCTCCGATAATGGTATCTATACAAAATGTACAATGGACGCGAGTTGACGTCAAGAATGAATACACATAGAGAGTAAAGACGAAAAAGCAAATGACAGGAATGAGTGTTATGTATGAATTGAACCGCCCCAAAATAAGTGGGGGCACTATCGGGTAGGGGTGAGGTAGTCTACCCGATAGTACCCTCTTTATTACAGAGCTCAGGCTGTCAGGTTACAATGCCCTAGCCTGCTCTCAGTCTCAGGATTACTTGCTCCACTGGCTATAGGAGGGTGTCCTGTTAGCCTGCGGTGATTTTGCCGGAGCCTGTGGTGCGGGTGCCGGCATTTTTCGCTGTGTATACATCGGTCGGCGTAAGAAAGCGGGGACATCCAGCTGTTCTTCGCTCTTCAGGTCCTTTAGATATGCCGCCATCTCTTCCGCACGAATGGGGCTCATACCGGTCTGGTTAGCTTGGAAGCCGGTGGCAATGAGAGTAATCTTGACGTCCTTATCCATCCGAGAATCATGGACAACGCCGAAGATGATATTGGCTTCCGGGTCAATCGCCTGTTTGATAACTTCAGCCGCTTCATTGACCTCGAAGAGTGACAGATTGTCACCACCGACGACGTTGAAGAGCACGGCCCTGGCACCCGTGATAGATACGTCCAGTAGCGGACTGGCAAGTGCATTCTTGGCGGCATCCACCGCACGATTCTGTCCACTACCTCGCCCGATAGACATCCAGGCGGGACCGGCGTCTTTCATGATAGAACGGACATCCGCAAAGTCCAGGTTAATGAGACCAGGCGTGGTAATAACCTGGGCAATTGCCTGCACGCCGTTGCAAAGCACCTCATCCGCAAGCCGGAAGGCGGCATCTACACCGGTCTTCTGGTCGCACATGGTGAATAACCGTTCATTGGGGATGATGATGAGGGTATCGACAATCGGGATTAGACCCTGGACGCCCTCTTCGGCAACCTTCATGCGATGATTGCCTTCGAAGTTGAAGGGTTTGGTGACAACTGCAATGGTGAGCGCGCCGCTCTGTTTGGCAATCTCTGCCACAACAGGCGCCGCCCCGGTGCCGGTGCCGCCGCCCATGCCAGCCGTAATAAAAATCATGTCGGCGCCCGAAAGAATCTCTTTTATTTCATCGCGATTCTCTTCCGCGGCTTTCTGCCCGACATGATGGTCGCCGCCGGCGCCGAGGCCTCTGACCAGTTTCTCACCAAGTTGAATGCGCACCGGGGCTTCTGTGATTGCCAGTGACTGCGCATCGGTGTTCATGGCAATGAACTCTACACCAGCAACACCATCTCTGACCATTCGGGTAATTGCATTAGAACCACCACCGCCAAGCCCACAGACTTTTATTCTAACCGGACTAGCGGTGAAACTTGACCTCGCCATTAGTTCCTCCTCTTTATCTTTATATATTTATTTACTTTATTGATTTGCCGTTGGTTTGTTAAACAGATTCTTGATTCTTGAAACCATGTTCCAGATATTGCCGCTGACGCCACGGGATTTCCAGCTGGAGACGCTCTTCGGTTTTACACCCCAGAGCAATAAGCCGACAGCAGTGGCGTAAGCCGGGTCGGTAAGATTATCGCCGAGACCATTAATTGGTAGCGGTGAACCAACCCGTACCGGCATGTGTAAAATATCACGTCCGAGCGCATCAATGCCCGACATGTTAGCAGTACCACCCGTGAGCACCAAACCACCAGGCACTAACAAGTCTTGCTCACCACGTGGGAGCTCCAGAACAATAAGTCGTAAAACTTCTTCAATACGAGCGCGGACAATATCACACAAGCCCTGGTAAGAGATATTATGCCCGTTCTGTCCGGTAGAGATGGCATCATTGTCAGCCTTGCTCTCATAGACCGACATCGCTGTACCGTACTTCTTCTTCATTTCCTCTGCTATTTCGAATGGCAGACCGAGACCAATGGCGATGTCGCGTGTCATCTGATAGCCGGCGACGGGGATAATCGCCGTATGCCAGATACTGCCTTCCTTGAAGACTGCGATATCAGTCGTGCCACCACCTATATCTGCAAGAATGACCCCGACCTGCTTCTCATCTTCGGTCAAGACCGCTTCACTGCTGGCAAGAGCCTCGAACACGAGGTCTTCCACATCTACCCCAATGCCCCGAATGCACTTGATGAGATTCTGGACGGATGACACAGCCGCAGTGATAACGTGCGTCTCTACATCCAGTTTAAAGCCGTGCATTCCTACAGGATTCTGAACGCCCTCCTGACCATCGACAGCATAACTGCGCGGAATCAGGTGGAGCAGTTTCTGCTCCCCGGTTACCTTGACGTTCTGGGAGCTTTGCAAAACCCTTCTCAGGTCCTCGGGACGAACCAGCCTGTCATTGCGTGTGACCGCCACCACACCACGGTTGTTTTTACCGGTGATGTGACGTCCGGTGACGCCCACGTAGGCTGAATCCACCCGGTAGCCGCTGGACTGTTCCGCTTTTTTGACAGATTCGCGGACAGATTCCTTGGCTTCGTTGATGTTGACCACCATACCTTTGTGCAAGCCTTTGGAGGGGACAACCCCCACCCCGGCAATGCGCATCTGCCCGCTATCACTCACCTCGGCGATGAGCGTGCAGACTTTCGTGGTGCCGACATCAATCGCGGATACAGTTTTCCATTTTCGCATCTATTCCTCCTCGATCGGTGGGTACCAACCACCTGGTTATTATATTAATTGTGCCCTCACAGACACGTTATTACCTTTTTTATTCCTTAATTTTTTGAGAAATGTGAATAGGTTACCTTATCAGATTGTTGACGGGGAGCAATCTTTTCAGCTACCCGCATTTTTGCGCTCCGGCTCCGGGGATTATCCTTTAATTCTTCTTCGGATGGCACAATCACTTTTTTATTCACAATGCGCAGACCGGCGCTATGACCGCAATGACAGACCAGAACATTGGGTGGGCAAATGCAATCTTTTGCTTCCTTCTGCATAAAATGCTTGACGATACGGTCTTCCAGGGAATGGTAGCTGATGACCACCAGCCTGCCGCCGATTCCCAGCACGTCAGTTGCCTGGCTTAATACAATTTCAAGCATTTCAAGCTCCCTATTAACGGCAATGCGAAGCGCCTGAAATGTCCTGGTAGCGGGGTGAATTTTCCCGTGCCTGCCACCAAGCGCATCTTCTACCACATGCGCGAGCTGAAGAGTGGTGTTGATAGGGCGTTCCTGAACAATTCGACGGGCAATCCGCTGGTTAAACCGTTCTTCTCCGTATTCGCGGAGAATGAGGGCAAGTTCTGTTTCAGAGGCTGTATTTATGATTTCTGCCGCGGTAGTTTCCTGCGCCGGATTGAAACGCATATCCAGTTCTGCATCACGCTGAAAGCTGAAACCGCGCGGGTCATCATCAAGTTGATTTGATGAGAGACCCAGGTCCAACAGGATGCCGTGGACTGGTGAAAACGAATAGCGTTGACAAATGTCACCGAGGTTTCCGAAATTATCATTAACCAATAACACAGAATTCTGATATTTACTCAAACGTGCAGTGGCAAAGCGAATGGCTTCCGGATCGGCATCAATACCGAGGAGTTGTCCACCGGGAGCGCTTTGCTCCAGAATTGCAGCCGCATGTCCACCGCCACCGAGTGTACAATCAATATTCCGTCCGCCAGGCTGGATGGCGAGGGCTTCAATCGTTTCTTTTAATAAAACCGGTTTGTGGGCGACAGTCAACACTGGTAACTCCTAATGTTTTTCCATGGTTTCAATGATTTGCCATGATTGTGCCTGGCTCTCTGCTTTTTCCAACTCCCAGGCTTGTTTGTCCCAGATTTCAAGGTAAATATTGGCGCCGGCAATCACAACATCGCTGGTAATACCGGCATATTGACGCAGTGGCATGGGTAGAGCGATGCGACCCTGTCCATCGAGATTGAGATGAAAGGCGGTGGCAAAAAGCGCCCGGTTCAGTTTACGCATTTTGCTTGACAAAACTGGCCCGGTAGTGAGATTTTCGGCGAGTATTTTCCACTGTGCGGGACTATAAACAAGGATACAATTTTCAGCACCAGTAGCAAGAACAATGCCATCCCTGAATTCGGCGCGGAATTTGGGGGGGAGGGGGATTCTGCCTTTTTCGTCTATTTTGTAATTGTATTCGCCTAGAAACATTTTTTAGCCCTTGTTATCTCGTTCCCCGCCAGTCATCACCAAGCCATTTCTCACTCTTTCCCATTATTCCCCACAGATTACCATTTTCTCACATTTTACTATATTCTGTCAAGTAGTTAAGCGTGGATTTTGAGAGTATTTTTTAAGATTTTCTAAACGCAGTCGGCGCAATAGAAGACACTCACATGTTCCGGATTGTTCGCTTTCCACTGTTATTCACACACAAACTTCCCTTAGCACACTCAATTGTGTTAGAATTATATTTCTGGTGATGAAAAACATTAGTCAGCTATCGGCAACTTGTCCTGAGCGTATCGAAGGATTCGGCAATCAGTAAAATGCGACAGCTTAAAAGCTGAAAGCTGATGGCTACTGGCTTCTAAATAATGGTAAATATATACATACTGACACTGTTTCCCCAGATGTTTGAGGGACCCTTTAGCGCCGGCCTCTTCCAGAAGGCGGTTGAACGTGGCGTGGTTAAAGTTGACATCCGTAATATCCGCGATTACACGCATGACAAACACCACACCACGGACGATTATCCTTATGGCGGTGGCGCCGGTATGGTAATGAAACCCGAACCTCTATTTGAAGCGGTTGAAGCCGTTAAGAATGAGCTTTCACAACAAGGCATAGAGAACGTGCCGGTTATCCTGCTCTCCCCACAGGGAAGACTTTTCACCGAGCAGGTGGCGCTGGAGCTTTCAAAACATACTCACCTTATCTTCATCTGCGGGCAGTACGAAGGCATTGACGAACGAGTCTCTGAATATCTCGCCACTGATGAAATCAGCATTGGCGATTATGTTCTCACGGGTGGTGAATTAGCGGCGATGGTCGTAGTGAATGCTGTGGTCAGGCTTATCCCCGGCTTTCTTGGCTCGCCCGATTCTCTGCTCTCCGAATCCCACACAACGGGTCTGCTGGAATATCCCCAATACACTCGCCCGCCTGTGTTCCGCGATTGGGCAGTCCCGGAAGTCCTGCTCTCCGGCAATCATGCACAGATTGCACAGTGGCGGCGTGAGCAATCTCTACTCCGTACCGCAAAACGACGCTCGGATTTGCTTGCCAAGGCAAACCTTTACCCGGAAGAGAAAAGGTTCATTCAGAGGTTGGAAACCTCAGTAGATATAGGAGTTAAAGAACAATGAGCGCTACACAACTAGCTGAAATCAAACCTAAGTCTAAACTCCCCACAATTTCCCCTGGAGACACCGTACGTGTCAATCTGAAGGTTGTTGAGGGAGATAAAGAGCGTATTCAGCCCTACCAGGGCGTCGTCATTCGTGTCCGCAATGGTGATGCTGGTGGCACTTTCACAGTGAGAAGGGTCGCTTATGGCGTCGGTATCGAGCGCACGTTCCCGATGGCTTCACCACTCATTGAGAAAGTGCAGGTGATTCGTCACGGCAAAGTCCGCCGCGCAAAGCTCTACTACCTGCGTGGATTAAGCGCCAAGAAAGCCCGCATCAAGGAGCGCCGTTATCCCCGGGGTATGGCAGAAGAATTAACACCCACCGCGGAACCGGAACAGCCCCCCGAACCAACCCCATCACCTGAGCAGATGAAATAAATAAGTAAGCCAGACAGTCAGGGTGGAGTCCAGGATGGGGTATGCCGAGGTTTGCGTCAATGCGCCAACCGCACAACTGCGCACCTTCAGTTATGCTATTCCTTCTAATCTGGGTGTTCAGTCAGGACAAGCGGTCTGGGTGCCTTTCGGACAGAGGCTTCTACAGGGAATTGTCATTGAAATTACAGACATACCCGCCGTAGAAAATACGAAGGACATTGCCGGTGTTATTGACCAGCAAGCGCTGTTATCACCAGAACAAATTACTTTAGCGCGTTGGATTTCAGATTATTATCTCTCCTCTTTATGGAACGCTTTAGCCCTGACGATGCCACCTGGTTTCGAACGTCGGGTGCTTACTTATCTTTACCCGGTAAAACGTGCCTATGATGAATCGGCACTTAATGAGACGCAATTTCGCATCCTGACTCGCGCCCAAGATGATGGTAGAGTGAGTCTTAAGGAGCTTGAGAAATCTCTGGGGAAGAAAAAAGCGCAAGCAAACACCCTGCAACTGGTAAAGCTCGGCGTGCTGAAACGTCAGTATGAAATAGAGCGTGCCCGGGTTAAAGTCAAAGAAACGCCTTATGTGCGTTTATTAGCGACACCCGTTCGGGTGATGGAAGTGCTGAAAGAGATGACCGGTGGGCGGGCAAAGAGACAGGTTATCTTACTGAAATACCTCGCCGAGCAATCAGCGCCGATTGAACTCACGGAAATTAAAAAGAAGACCGATTGTGACCGGCTCACTATTAATGCCCTCGTGAAAAAAGGGCTGGCTGTGATTGAGAACGTCACAGTACGACGCGAACCGCTCGAGCTACAACGGGTGCAACTATCTCAACCCCTTCCTCTTACCGCGGCACAGGACACCGTTTTCAGACCCATCCGTGCGAGTCTTCTACAAAGCGAAAAGTCAGAACCCAAAATCTTTCTGCTTCACGGCGTTACCGGCAGTGGCAAGACAGAAATCTATCTGCAGGCGCTGGCAGAGACAATAAAACTGGGCAAGCGCGGCATCGTGCTGGTGCCGGAAATCGCACTTACTCCTCAGACTATTGAGCGTTTTGCCGCACGGTTCCCGGGTAGAGTCGCTATTTTGCACAGCCATCTCTCTCTAGGGGAGCAGTTCGATGAATGGTGGCGAATCAAGAATGGTGAGGTAGACGTCGTCATCGGACCGAGAAGCGCGCTTTTTGCGCCGCAACCGGACCTGGGTATCATCATCATCGATGAAGAGCACGAATGGACGTATAAACAGCACGAACAATCGCCGCGTTACCATACCCGTCATGTCGCATTGAAAATGAGTAAACAAATAGGGTGCACGGTGGTCATGGGTAGCGCCACTCCCGATATTGAGACTTATTACCACGCCGTCAAGGGCGACTTTCATTTACTCCGTTTACTGGAAAGAGTCACACCCGTAGAGAATGCGCCTCTTCCCGGCGTTACCATCATTGACATGCGAAGCGAGCTTAAAGACGGCAACCGGAGCATATTCAGTCGGGCGCTCACCGCTGCTATCGATAGAGTCGTGGAAAACCATGAACAGGCAATTCTCTTTCTGAACCGTCGCGGTATGTCAACCTACATCCAGTGCCGTAATTGCGGTTATGTATTAAAGTGCCGGCGCTGTGAAGTACCACTTACTTATCACCTTGATACGGAAGCGCTCCTCTGCCACCAATGCAACTATCACACAAACGTGCCACAGGTCTGCCCGAAATGCTCCAGCCGGCGCATCCGTTTTCTCGGCATCGGCACAGAGAAACTGGAACAGGAAGTGAAGCTGGCTTTCCCGATGGCAAGATTATTGCGCTGGGATAGAGATGTAACACGCGGTAGATATTCTCACCAGAGAATCCTCAATAAATTCCGTTCTCATGAGGCGGATATCCTTGTCGGTACGCAGATGGTCGCGAAAGGACTGGACTTGCCACTGGTAACACTCGTCGGTGTAATTAATGCTGACCTTAGCCTCAGTCTGCCCGATTTCCGTGCCAGCGAAAGGACCTTTCAATTACTGAGCCAGGTGGCAGGGAGAGCCGGGCGAGGACCTGTAGAGGGTCATGTCATTATTCAGACCTACAATCCTGAGCATTATGCAATTCAAGCCGCCGCAGAACACAATTATGCCCTCTTTTACGAACAGGAAATCAATTACCGCCGACAATTTCATGAACCGCCTTTTGTTCAGCTTGCGAACCTGACCTATACCAATACAAATGACAATCGTTGCATGGAAGAATCCAGTAAGATGGTAATACGTATTAAAGAAGAACGGGATAGACTTGGTCTTGCCGGCATCGAACTGATTGGTCCCGCGCCCGCTTATATACACCGTCTCCGGGGCCGGTACCGCTGGAAACTCATCATCCGCGGTATGGAGCTTTCGCCATTCCTGTCACGAATTCCTCTACCTTCGGGCTGGACGGTGGATATTGACCCAATCGGGCTCTAGGAATTAGTATGTAAATGGAGCAGGAGAAACAATATGGCGGTCAAACCAATCCGCACCGTGCCCGACCCTATTCTGCGCCAGAAGGCAAAGCGGGTTAAAACAATAGATAATAGCATCCAGAAGCTCATCGCTGATATGCGCGAGACCTTAATGTCAGCCAATGGCGTCGGTCTGGCAGCACCTCAGGTTGGAGTTTCGCTACGGGTGATTGTTATCAGTATTCCGCATCAAGACCAGAAGAACGACGAATACTGTTTAATTAATCCCGAAATTGTCCGCCGTACAGGTGAACGTGCGGTGAGAGAGGGATGCTTGAGCATTCCCGGCTATATCGGTGAAATTAAGCGCAGTGAACAGGTACGGGTCAAGGGAATTGACACCGCCGGGAAAGAGCTAAAACTGCGCGCCGAAGGGTTGCTCGCCGAGGCGCTGGAACATGAAATCGACCATATCAATGGCGTGCTCTACGTTGACCATCTGGAAAGCCAGGACAAGCTCCAGAAGGTAGAGCCAGAACCGGAATCCAAAGACGTGTCTATATAAGCAGGTTCCTAGAACATATCCGCGCAAGCCGGTCGGTAAATCGTTCGCATTATCTTATCCCAGATTGGTAACATATCAGTCTTTTGCGCATCCAAACGACCCATTCGTGCCGCTTCAGTAGCGCTGATTTGCCCGAAGGCAAGTAGTGCCAGTGTGCTGACCGGCATTGTCACCTGAGGTGACTGACGTGTACGAGTTACCTTACTTCCCTGTGCGGAAACTTCCAGCTTCCAGCCTCCGTTATTCCACTTACAGACGTTGTCAATCAAACTAAACGTCAGCTTACCTTCTTCCTGATACCCGCGCTGGGTCAATGCGCTACTGACATCGACAATACGCCCTAACAAGCAATCGACTGCAGTAGCCCGTAGTCTACGTGGTTCAAGTAGGAGGTGCATTAATGGGTCATCACTCGGCGCCCTTTGCCAGTTTATTTCTGCAATCAAGTCCAATGTAGCGAGATTTTCCCATATGGCACGATATGCCGTACTGTTCAACCATATCAGGTCCCGTATAAGAATACGATGTCCGGGTATAATATCACCGGGTTGAGGCAAAGTCACAAAAACAATATACCCCGAAGGTGTACCGTTTTCCTCATATACTATCCTGTTTAAAGACCCACCGGGTGGTGCTGTCGCCAGTACGCTATTATCCCACATCGGCTTACTACGGTGTAGATAGCCGGTGCGGTTCTCCCGAAACTTACGATATAGTTCTACCATTCGTTCCAATTCTTGTTCACCTGATTCACGCAATGAACCATTTATTCTGTGGGGAAAAGCAAACTGAACATAGCGTGGCTCTATGAAGTAGCTGAATCGAGTGGATACGACGCCATAACCGTATCGCTGATAAATAGCCGCCCAACTTGCCCAGAGAATGGCAATTGCACTTTCGCCTTTTTCATGCATACTTTCAAAGTGCTTTGTCATTATCCTTCGCAAATATCCTCGTCGGTGGTATGCCGGTTGCGAACCCACCATCGTGATACCTGAAACTGCCACGCCATTACCATTGAACCGCATTGTCAGCGGCCATGCGGCAAAAGTGGTAACTAGCTTCTCATCCTCAAAGCCACACAATGTCCATTCCGGTCGCATGCCTTCAAAAGAAGACGGCTTCATCACGAGTGCCATAGCGGCAATACGACGGAATTCTTCCATCTCTTCAGTACGTACAGGTCTTATCTCAAATGGCATGCATCACCTCACTTTATGTCTACTATTTCTCGCTAAGTAGGTAATCAATCGCCCACTGAACACCATCAACTGTTTCAAAGTCGAGTTCAGTGTCAGGCTGAATGCCATTACCCTCGATAAGGTTCCCGTTCGGTGTCACCCAGCGTGCGATGGTGATATAAATGCCCGAGCCATCAGATAGCTTCAGCAGCTGGTTCACACTCCCTTTACCATAGGTTTTTTCTCCAGCAATAAGCGCCCTTTTGTAGTCTTGTAACGCTCCCGCTAGAATTTCACTCGCGCTGGCGCTGTAATGGTCAACGAGCACCACCATCGGCAGGCTAGTTTTGTATGCCAGCGGATTGACAGAATCGGAATCCTTACTGCTGTCAGGATAGACCACGCTGACGACCACGCCCTTGTCCAGAAAATGGCTTGCCACCTGAATGACCGTTGAAAGCAAACCACCCGGGTTACTACGAAGGTCAAGCACGATGCCTTTTGCTTTGTTATCAGATATTGTTTTTAAAACCGACACCAGCTCATCATCGGTACGCTCTGTGAAGTTGGTGATAGTGATATGGGCATAATCACCCTTCATCTCTAGAGTGACGGATGGAATCTTTATTTCCGCCCGGATAATTTCCAGCGTTACCGGCTCAGCATCGTCTTTGTGAAGCACGGTAAGTTTGACCGGTGTGCCCTTTGGTCCCCTAATCAGCAGGACAACCTCAGTCACACTCATATCTATAGTTGTCTTCCCATCAACTTCCAGAATAATATCGCCGGATTTAATACCCGCTTCAGCTGCCGGGGTATCAGGAATTGGCGCAATTACAGTGACTCTACCATTTTCCGACCCCACATACGCACCGATACCCTCAAACTGTCCGGCAAAATCGCTGACACTCATCGCGTATTGTTCTTGTGTCAGATAGGCGCTATAGGGGTCATTCAGCCCCTGCACCAAACCCTTGAGAATACCTTCATTCATCTTCTGAGTATCAATCTTGTCCGGTTCAACATACTCTTTCAGAATAATTTGGTAGGCTTCTTCCAGAAGTTTCAAATTCAGTTCCTGATTTGTATTCTGGGTCGTATTCGAATTAGAGGCGGGTTTGAAAATGTCCAGCGTACACCCGCCGATGAAAGACAGTCCCAGCGCAATAATTATGCAAAGCGAAATAAGTGCCGTTCTCATTTTTTTAGTCATAAATGTACCTCTCTCCTGTGAAAATCATAACAGATAGACCACTCAAACTCTAATTCTGAAGTCGCAAACAAAGCCTGATTTCAAATCATCGAACATGTGAAATCTCTTGTGTCAAACAGACGATTGAGCAATAGTATCAAGCCTGAGTGACAATAATACTTGATAAGATTTTATATGCAGAGGGCCAAGTAGACCTGTAAGCCGAGTTCTGTATCCCGATAGCATCGGGACGGTGACCATCTATCTAGCCCCGATGTTACCACCGGGGTCAAGCGACCAACCCGGGGACTGGCCGGGCGTCCATATATCCCCCTATTTGGTCTTGCTCCGGGTGTGGTTTTCCCAGCCGAACGGTTACCCGTCCGCTGGTGAGCTCTTACCTCACCATTTCACCCTTACCCCGATTCATCATCGGGGCGGTATGTTTCTGTGGCACTTTCCGTAGGGTCGCCCCTCCCGGGTGTTACCCGGCACCCTGCCCGGTAGAGCTCGGACTTTCCTCCCCGATTTAGTCAGGGCGGTCACCCGGTCTACTTGTCCCACCACCACTCTAGTCTACCGTGTAAAATAAGTCAATCATTAATTCTAAATAGTCATTATGGTAATTACTTTATGCAGTGCTTGACTGCTTTTGCTAACGGTTTGCTAATACTTTTTTAAAGGGGATTAAAAATTAGCCTCAAAAATGCCATGCCTAGATATTACCAAATATGCCTCTTTTGTAGCTAAAGTGAGATATTACTTATAAAAGAGATACAGGAGGTACATCGTGCCGGGAAGTAGAATAATCGTGTAGTCTGAATACTCTAAAAGGTTATGCTTTGCCTAAATTCACCAATAGTGATAAAATTGGCACAATCAAAAGGGCTTCTCTTTGATGCATTCCTTAAACGTATTCCATGACGGTTCGCAACTCTCTTCTAAATCGAATTCATAATTACTTAGAGCCCAAATATTTACTAAGCCCTGAACCATTCCAAAAAAGAGTAATGCCGCTCCATGTAAATCCAAATCCTTACGTAGTTCACCTGATTTTATTCCTTTAGATAGGAGACCTTTAATACCGACTACATATTTATCAATAATTTCGGATATTCTCCTGTTCAGTTTCTTATCACCAAGGCTGATAATTTCAGCAATGACTTGAAATGAGATGCCCTGCCTTTGTTTAATAGCGGATAGATGCCCCTTGAGGATATTATCTAGAATTTCTAAGCAGGAATCACTGTTAGCGATGCTTGTCGTTATATCGCCTAGCAGGTCATCCTCAATAATGTCTGCGAGTAGAGATAATATGTCCCGTTTGCTATTAAAATGTCTATAGACAGCGCCTTCAGAGAGACCTACTTCTTTAGCAATGGCTCTCACAGTGATATTCTCACTGCCACGCTTTATAATCAGTCTTTTAGCGGCGGTTACAATCTGGTCCTTCCTGATTGCCGTTGTTCTGCGTCGTTGTACCATCTATCGCTCCTTTAGGCATAGAGCTCATTCAGGATACATGATATTTATTCTACACGACTGCTTGATTATACCACGTAGATAAATAATCTATTCTAGCGCAGAATTAACCATAAGATAAAAATCATGAGAAGTATTATTCCAGCAAGAATAGCTATGCGTTTGATTTCAGGGAGCACATTATTATGTTCAGCCATCATTTTCATTGTCATCGCTGTGTTTTTAGGCAAGGGGGGTTTAGTCGAAGATAGAGGTTCTACCGCTGTTGGCTTCTGCGCTATCTTTTCTGATGGTTGAATAGAACGAACACTTTGCCCTTTGTTATATCTCGTTTTCTTTTTCCGTGGTTTTTTGCTCATGTAGTACTCCACACCTATTTTCGCACAGTTATTGACAATGTAGTATGTAATCAATTACTTACTATAAGATAATACGCAACTTCAGTTTTGTCAAATCATTGATAAGGTAATTTGACAATAAAGACGGTTCTATAATAATGTAAGTAAACAATCACATACAAATCATCTCGGCGTTATTATTATGTTAACGTCAGAGTATCGCTGAAGTATCTAAAAAACTTTCAATATTGAGCAAGGGGGGAAAACAATTTGGTCTGGATACAGTTTGCTGTATGCCTCGCGATAATCATTATCGCTGGCACGCGACTACCAAAATATGGTGATATTATCGCTGAAAAAACAGGACTGGGACATGTCTGGGTTGGTATCGTTCTGCTTGCTACGGTGACATCCTTGCCAGAAGTTGCCACGGGAATCAGTTCCGTAGCTATAATACAAAGCCCTGATTTAGCTATCGGTGACCTTTTTGGTGCAAGCCTGATAAACCTAGGTATTATTGCTGTTATTGATGTTCTTTATAAAAAAGGGCCGGTTCTCCATCTCCTGGGGACTGGAATCGTCCTGGCTACTATTTTAAGTATGTTATTGATTGCAGCCGCGGCAGCCTCTATCCTTCTGGCACACAGCGGGTTCAACCTGAATGTTTTCGGCTTTATCGGTATCTATTCTCCCATCCTATTTTGTCTGTTTTTAATATCGCAGTATATGTTATTCCGCTTTAAAACGAGGCAACCGGATACAACTGACAATGCTAATTCTCAAAGTACAACCTATGCATCCGTATCTTTGAAGAGAACCTTATTGTATTTCGGTCTCACTGCGATAGCTATTGTCGGTGCCGGGATATGGCTGGGATTTATCGGTGACCAAATTTCGAACTCTACTGGTTTGAAAGCAAGTTTTGTGGGAACATTATTCCTTGCTTTTAGTACCACTGCTCCTGAGATGGTGGTATCTATCTCAGCCGCACGAATGGGAGCCTTGGAGATGGCGGTTGCCAATGTTGTTGGTAGTAACTTGTTCAATATAGGGGTAATCATTTTCTTAATCGACCTGTTTTTCAGTGAGGGACCAATATTAAAGTATGTGAGTACCGGTCACATTCTCACAGCATTGTTTGCTTTAATGATGAGCAGTATTGTGATTATCGGCATTATCTTCCGGCCTAAGTTCTGGATGAAGAGTTGGGTAGGTATGGATACTACCTTCATCGCTATTTTATATATTGCTGCTCTTGTGACACTCTACTTTTTTGGAAGATAAAGATTATCAATGACTCAGATCCAGGCTATTATTTTTGCTAACGGTTTGCTAACGGATTTTTATAAGTGAAAATAAAATAGCCTCAAAAATGCTATTACTTATTGTTGGCAATAGTGGCATTTTCAAGGCTAAAGTGGGTGAATCGGCGAAACTACTTGTCCCACAATCACTCTAATACAGCCTGATAAACAAGTCAATGTCAGAGAACAATCACTTCTTGTGTGCAGGTTGAAATGATGATGGGGCATTCCTACTTCATTTGTGCATAGATACCCGCTTTATCATTTTGCGTAGGCAAATAATACCTGATGGAAAAATTCAACCAAATCGGAACGGAACCCTCAGTTTTTGCCTGTTGACTGAATACGGATTGTCAGATACTATTGATAAATGGACTTGAAACCGGAGGCACATAAAGAAGATGTGGCATGATAAAACCATAACTGACGTTGTCAAATCTTTAGGCTCAAGTTTACATGGTTTGACATCTGATGAAGCGAAACGCCGGCTCGATGAAGTGGGACCCAATGAAATAAAACAGGAGAAAAAAATATCTCCTTGGGCTCTCCTTCTCAGTCAATTTAAAAGTATCCTTGTAATCATCCTACTGGTTGCTGTCGCTCTTTCGGCTGTCATCGGTATCGTGAACTGGGAGCCAGGTGCAGGTCTTCCGGAAGAAATCACAGACGCCATTGTGATTCTGGCTATCGTCATCGCCGTCGTCATTCTTGGTTTTATTCAAGAGTACCGCTCAGGGAAAGCCCTGGATGCCTTAAAAAAGATGGCGGCGCTGACTGCTACCGTCATTCGTGATGGCATTGAGAATGAAATTCCGGCATGGGAGCTTGTTCCCGGTGACATCGTAGTCTTAAGCACAGGCGATAGAATCCCCGCAGATTTACGCCTGATTGAATCCGCTAACCTCAGCACGCAGGAAGCCGCTCTCACCGGCGAATCTACCCCCATTGAAAAAACTACTGCGGTCATTGACGGCATAGACATTTCTATCGGCGACCGTAAGAATATGGCTTACACCGGCACCGTGGTGACTTACGGTAGAGGCAGGGGTATTGTCGCAACTACCGGTATGCAAACCGAATTCGGCAAGATTGCCACCATGCTTCAAGACGTGGTGGAAGAAGAGACTCCTCTCCAGAAAAATCTGGGCAAAGTAGGCAAGATGCTCGGCATCGCCTGTATAGTTATTGTCGCAATTGTTGTGGTGATGAGCATCCTCAGAGGCCATATTACTTCCATAGACAAAATTATGGACATGTTCATCTGGGGAGTCAGTCTGGCAGTTGCCGCCGTCCCGGAAGCTCTTCCGGCGGTTGTTGTTATCTCGCTCTCCATCGGCGTGCAAAAGATGGTAAAACGTCACGCTCTCGTCCGAAGGCTTTCGGCGGTTGAAACGCTCGGTTGCACTACTGTCATCTGCTCGGATAAAACCGGTACCCTGACGCAGGACCAGATGACAGTACGCCAAATCTATATAAACGGCAAACTGATTCATGTCACCGGCGCCGGTTACGAACCGAAAGGCGAATTTCAAATCGATGGTAAACCTGTAAATCTTACGCAGGATACTACAACACAAACCCTGATGAAAATCAATACCCTCTGTAATGATACCCACCTGGTACAAACTGACGGCAAGTGGGAAATCAAGGGAGACCCCACCGAAGGCGCCTTACTGGTTGTGGCGGCTAAAGCGGGTATCTCCCATGAGAAAGCAAATGAGGAATCACCACGGATTGATGAAATCCCATTTTCGTCCGAGCGCAAACGGATGACCACTGTCCATCAGAGTCCTGAAGGTAGAGTTGCTTATTCCAAAGGCGCGCCGGAGATTGTCCTTGATGCCTGTTCTTCCATTCTGGAAAATGGTCAAATGAAACCACTCACCGAGCAAGAAAGAACGCGTATTCTGGATGGCGCCCGGTATATGGCAGAAGATGCACTAAGAGTACTGGGGATGGCGTACAAACCGCTTCAAAGTACAACAACCGATAAGAACGAATATGAGAAATCAATGGTTTTTGCAGGACTGGTGGGTATGATAGACCCGCCGCGCCCTGAAGTAAAGGAAGCCATCAAACTCTGTGAAAAAGCCGGTATTAAGTCCGTAATGATTACCGGGGACCACAAGATTACAGCCAGCGCTATTGCCCGGGAACTGGGAATTTTGAAGAACGGGATTGCTATCACCGGCGCCGAACTGGATAAACTGAGCGATGCCGAATATGAGAAGATGGTTGGCAATATCGAAGTATACGCACGCGTCTCGCCATCCCATAAACTCAAAGTGATTGAAGCCTTCGGCAAACGCGGTGACGTGGTAGCTATGACCGGTGACGGCGTCAATGATGCGCCCGCCCTGAAGAAGGCAGATATCGGTATAGCAATGGGCATTTCAGGCACTGATGTCAGCAAAGAAGCGGCAGCGATGGTTCTGACCGATGATAATTTTGCTTCAATTGTCGCCGCCGTAGAAGAAGGCAGAGGTATCTTCCAGAACATAAAGAAATACTTAATGTTTTTGCTCTCTGCCAATGTCGGGGAAGTGCTCATTATGTTTATTGCCAGCTTACTGGCAATGCCTCTGCCGCTCGTGACTATACATTTGCTCTGGGTCAATCTCACCACAGATGGTCTACCTGCCCTAGCGCTAGCGGTCGACCCTAAAGACCCGGGCATCATGGAGCGTCCTCCTCGTGACCCCAAATCAAGTATTTTCACAAAGAACGTGCTTGTTACTATCGCTGTCATTGGTATCATCATGGCGGCAACGATGATTTCTATGTTTCTCTGGAAGCTCGGCACTGAAACCGGTTCCTGGCGCAATGCCAGCGACCTGCTGGTAGAAGAAGCACAGACTATGGTCCTGTGCACTATGGTTATCTTCGAGCTATTTACGGCGCTGGCTTGCCGCTCCGAAATTCACAGCTACTTTAAAATTGGAGTCTTCAGTAATAAGTGGCTTATCTACGCTAACCTCTCATCGCTGACGCTGTTACTGGCAATTCTCTATATTCCCGCTTTGCAGAATCCATTCCACGTGCTACCCATCGGACTGGAGGATTGGATAGTTATTCTCCCGGTGTCCTTGACCGGCTTTGTAGCGGTGGAGCTTGTCAAGGTATTTTTCCGGCGCAGTGGCATGAATAGAACTCCTGAAAAGAAAGAGGTAAATAAATGAAAGACCTTGGTTTCGGGTTGACCATGACGGTTATGGGAATGGGGGTGACTTTCCTTACACTCTGTCTCCTGATTCTGATTATCCGTCTCCTCTCGAAATTATTCCCCTACAGAAAAGAAGAGGAAACGGGCAAGGAATCGAAATAACGCCGACTCAGGGAGGTTCACGTGGATATTTTCATTTCCGCGCTTCAATCACTGGGACAGGGCTTTGCCAATCTTTCCTGGCAGGCTGTCGTAATGATACTTATTGGCTGTATTCTGCTATATCTGGCGATTGCCAAAAAAATTGAACCGCTTTTACTTTTACCTATCGGATTTGGCATTATTCTCGGGAACCTGCCCCTTGCCGGTTTGTCCGCTCACGATGAGGGCGGGGTCATTAATCTGCTTTATCAGGGCGGCATTCTCACCGAAATATTTCCATGTCTTCTCTTTCTCGGCTTGGGCGCAATGATAGACTTCGGGCCCATGCTGGGCAATCCGGTTGTGCTCATTTTCGGCGCGGCCGGCCAGTTCGGTATTTTTCTGGTTCTACTCCTCGCCCTGGCTTTGGGTTTCCCGCGCAATGAGGCAGTCTCCATTGCAGTGATTGGCGCCTGTGATGGTCCCACCGCCATTTATGTTACCACCAAATTCGCGAGAGACCTGTTGCCGGCAGTCTCTATCGCCGCTTACTCTTATATGTCGCTCGTCCCCATTATTCAACCTCCAATTATGAGAGCGATGACCACGAAAAAAGAACGTGCTACCCTGATGCCTCCCGGCGAGAAAAAGGTCTCCAAGAAAGTAAAAATCCTTTTCCCAATTGTAACCGGCATTGTGACCATTCTCATTGCTCCAATGGGCGCGCCACTGATGGGTATGCTTATGCTCGGTAACCTGATGAAGGAATCCGGCGTCATCAGCAGGCTGGTTGATGTCTCGGAGAACACGCTGGCAAATCTGGTCACTCTTTTTCTGGGTTTGTGCATCGGGGCATCGATGCTTGGCGGTAATTTCCTGCGCTGGCAGACTATTCTGATTTTTGCACTCGGCGCCTTAGCCATTTCTCTCGATACTGTAATGGGTGTTTTACTTGGCAAGCTAATGCGGGTGATTTCACACGGGAAAATTAATCCCCTGCTCGGCGCGGCCGGGACTTCTGCGTTTCCAATGTCAGCCCGTGTCGTGCAGAGAGAAGGACAGAAAGCAAATCCGCGCAGTTTCTTGCTATATCACGCCATAGGCGCCAACGCCGGCGGTCAGATTGGGTCGGTAATGGCGGCGGCAGTAATGTTAGCGATTATGTCAAATATCTGATGCATCAGGAAGAATCCCAGCACTTGGCTAGCCCGCTTTCTTGAGCTTTTTCAGTTCGTTTCTCGCATAAACAGCCGCACCCAGCACGCCGGAATTATCTCCCAGTTCTGCTAATGCAAATTTGACTACTTTGTAAGCATCATGGTATGAACGTCTGCCGGCTTCCCTGATGGCAGGTTCAAGAAGAGCATCGCCCATTTTTGACAGTCCGCCACCGAAAACAATGAGTTCCGGATTGAAGATATTGATAAGACTCCCCAAGCCGATTCCCAGATACCTCGCCGTTTCGGCAACGAGCTTTCTGGCAAGGGCATCTCCCTGCTCCGCCGCTTTCTTTATCAGAAGGGCGTCAATTTTGTCCAAATCACCACCGGCGATTTTCAGAAGTCGCGTTTTTCTCCCTTGTTGAATTTTTTCACGCGCCCGTCGTGCGATTGCCGACCCGGAAGCGTAAAGCTCCCAGCAACCTACCCCTCCGCAGTTGCAGGGCATGCCATCCGGTTCCACGACAATGTGCCCCACTTCTCCAGCCATGCCGGTTGCCCCGGTATACAGCTCGCCATCGATAATAATGCCACCGCCAATCCCGGTGCTGATAGTAATATAGATAAAGTTCCGGCAACCTTTTGCCACTCCGTACTCCATCTCTCCCAGCGCCGCCGCATTGGCATCGTTGATAAGAAAGACCTTTTTCTTCAAGGCATTAGCTACGATATCTCTCAGTGGGACGTGATGCCAGTCGGGTAAATTGGGCGACCGGTAAATAATACCTGTCTCCGGATTTGAAATACCCGGCGCTCCCAGCCCGATGGCGGCAATTTGCGCAAGGGGAATCTGTGATTTTTCTGTCGCCGCGCGCGCTGATTTCAGAATGTTATTGACAACGGCATTGATACCCTCCTCTGCTTGGGTCGGACGGTAGTCGCTGGCGAGGATTTTACCGTGTGCATCAACTACAGCACTTAGTATTTTACTGCCGCCAAGGTCAACGCCAATGACAATGGGTATGTTTCTCCCCGTCGCCTATCCCCCCTGATAATCTGCCATATACTGCTTAATGAAATCGATTACCGGAACAGGTGTGGGGTCTACCCGATTGAGAATCGCTAGATAGTAGCTGGTGAAATCCCCGAAGAGAATAAGGCTGAGTATTTGCGTAAACGTGTTTTCGCCGGCACCATCGATCACTTCATAGGGCAATTCGTTATCTTCCAGAATTTTGATGACTGCCTCATACTGGACTTTTATACGTGGATTAAGTGAGGGCACCCGCAAGAGAATTGTGAACAACCTTTTTTTTGCCTGAGGCGGAAAGGAATAACCGACAATAGCATTGTGAATTAATTCGGGAAAGATTTCAAAAAACGCCCAGTTTTTGCTGTTTTCATTGAACTGTGTCTTCCAGCGCCGAGCAACACCTGTGAGCACCCCCGCTCCATATGTCACGATAATATTCTCGTGAAGTTTTTCTGCCAGCTTCTTAGCCGGGTTGGATTCGTGGGGCACTGTGATATCCAGTTCATCAACCATCTGAGTCAAAAAAGAAATGGATTGTTGCATATCCGCCGATTTTTCAGTTAGAAGTCCCAGTTTATTGAATATGCCGACCAGTGAAGCAAACATATAGGGGAAGGTAGCCCGCGGCGGCGCAGGGTAGTCAATGATTGAGATAAATACATTCTCTTTCTGTGCTAAATCACCAAGTTTACCCCCGCCAGTTAATACCAGCTTCTTGGCTGGCGTCTGAACCAACTGGTGGAAAGCGGAAAGTGTCTCTTCCGTGTTGCCTGAGTAGCTAACCGCGATTACCAGAGTCCTTTCGTCAACAAAGCGCGGCAGGTCAAAATCACGGCAGACCCAGACCGGCACGGCGCTTTCCGTCATCAGCAAGTTGCTCACCACCTCCCCACCGATTGCTGAACCACCCATCCCCAAAATAACGACCTTATTGACTTGCGCATAATCAGAAGGCAATCCGTAGTTCATCACTTTGTTCCAAGCGCTATGACACTGCTCAGGAAAATGTTTCAAATGGCTCAACATTCCGGACGGGTCCTGTTTCCTATGAACCGAAAGGCTATCCAAATTGACCATATCGTCTCCTTACATTCTGTCTTAATGCTGTCTATAATGTAACCTATAGTGGTCTGAAACTCAACCCCCAATTGTTGGTGTAAAATAACCAACCGTTTAAGCTATACTATAATAAATACTCGTTACGCTGGAGGAGATAAGGGTGCTCAATAAAGTATTACCAGAAAGGATTAGTCGGCTGGAAGAGCTGGCAAATAATCTTTGGGTAAGCTGGCATCCACAGGGTCGTGCCGTTTTTCGCGCTATAAATTACCCACTGTGGCGGACCAGCGGTCACAATCCGGTTAGGGAATTGTATGATACCCCATCCGAACGTCTGAATGAACTTGTCAATGACTCCTCTTTCCTGACTCTCTACGATATCGCGATTGCGACATTTGATAGAGACATGATTAACGGTCACTGCTGGTTCGTAAATAAGCACGGAGGAAAACTGGCGGGTCCTGTAGCCTATTTTTCCGCAGAATTTGCCTTCCATAATTCCCTGCCTATTTATGCCGGTGGTTTGGGCGTTCTCGCCGGAGATATTGTGAAAGAAGCTTCTGATATCGGACTGCCTATGTCTGCAATTGGACTGATGTATCCCCAAGGTTATTTTCACCAGCGCTTTTCGGCAGAAGGCTGGCAGGAAGAAATTTACGAACAACTGGATTTTGACCGCTCGCCCATTACTCCCTGCCCATGGCCACAGGGATGCGGACCTCTGATACAAATACAATTTGGCGACCGCCCTCTCTACCTCGGCGTCTGGCTCGTTAAGGTAGGACGCATCAATGTCTACCTACTGGATACCAATGTCGAGATGAATTCACCTGCCGACCGCCAGCTCTCCGCCCGCCTCTATTCCGCCGACCGCGAACAACGTCTCCAACAGGAAATTGTCCTTGGTATTGGCGGTGTACGCGCCCTCCGAACGCTCGGCATCGAACCTTCCGTCTGGCACGGCAACGAAGGTCATACTTCCTTCATGATGCTGGAACGGGTAAGAGAAGAAATTGAGAAAGGCTCTTCTTATGTGAAAGCACTGGAGCATGTTCGTAGCACTACTGTCTTTACCACACATACTCCTGTTCCTGCCGGTACCGATGTTTTCCCGGATAATCTCATGGATAAGTATTTCCGTGGATTCTGGAGTCAGATGGGCATTGACCGCAGCACTTTCTTGAAATTGGGACAGCATAACGGCGCTCAGGACTCAGATTTCAATATGACCATTCTTGCCCTTAAACTCGCCAGGCACATTAACGGTGTCAGCAAGATTCACGGGAAGGTATCACGTAAAATGTGGCATATCATCTGGCCCGACCTTTTTGAAGATGATGTACCAATCACCTACGTTACTAATGGTGTTCACCTGCCCACCTGGATGGATTCTGAAATGTACCGCCTAGTTGATAAACACACTGGTATTTCACTGGTAGAAAATCAGGATAGCCCGAAGCTATGTGAACAAATTGCCAGTATCCCCGATGAACAGCTCTGGGGATGTCACCAAGACCTGAAACGCAAGCTTTTCCACGTCATTCAGGAACGTGTTCAACAGAGATGGGCAAGCGGCACTGGCGATGCAGAACAGGCAATCGCCATGGGGGCTTTGCTCGATTCGGATGCGCTGACTATCGGGTTTGTGCGCCGTTTTGTGGAATACAAACGTCCAACCCTTCTTTTTCATGATATCGAGCGACTCAAAAAAATCGTGGGGGATAAGTGGCGTCCGATTCAAATCATTTTTGCCGGTAAATCACATCCGGCGGATTTCCCATCCAAACACCTTCTCCATAAGGTCTATTCCATGGCGTTGGACCGCGATTTTCAGGGTCGTATCGCTTTTGTGGAAGACTACGATATTCACATCGCTCACTATCTGGTGCAGGGTGTTGATGTCTGGCTTAATACACCCCACCGTCTTGAGGAAGCCTCAGGCACCAGCGGTATGAAGGCGGGAATGAATGGCGTTCCCAATCTGAGCGTTGCTGCCGGCTGGTGGGATGAAGGCTATAATGGTCAAAACGGCTGGCTAATAGGTGAGCGCCTTAGTGAATCTTCTTTGCCAAAAGATGACGATGAAAGAGACGCCACAGAGCTTTACAGATTAATCGAACAGGAAATCGCTCCGCTCTACTATCAGCGTGATAACAACGATGTGCCTCAAGGCTGGGTTAAGATGATGAAGGAATCCATCAAATCTATCGTTCCGGCATTCAGCACAAAGCGAGCGGTTAAAGAATATACGGAAAAGATGTATCTCCCGGCTGTCCAGGTCACTGTCAAATAAAAAGGCAATGGAGACAAGACTTGCCTGCCGAAACAGGACTGCTCCTGAAACTGGCACAGCTTTACGGTATCCAAACAGCTTACTACGGTAGCGACCGCAAACGAAATCCGGCGCAGGCTGAATCATTACTGGCTATCATGAAATCGCTGGGTGCGCCGGTTTCCTCACTAAATGACCTGCCCCTTGCTTACTATGCTCGGAAACGATGGCTCTACCAGAGAATCATTGAGCCAGTTATCGTTGCCTGGGACGGCAAACTGGAATCCATCATAGTACGTTTGCCGAGCACTATCACGGGAAACCTGTATAACATTCGTTTAATTCTGGAAGATGGCACACAAAGCGAATGGCAATTGTCTGCCGGAGATGTGCCTGCCATTCGGCGAATGGAAGTTGATAACTCCGTATATTATGAAAAAAAGTTACCATTGAACAAAAAAATTCCCTTGGGTTATCACCATCTCACTATAGAGACACACGGTCATCGGGCAGAAACCCTTATCCTTTCCGCACCTGTAAAAGCTTATATCACAAGCAATAATGAGCGTCAGTGGGGCGTTTTCATGCCGCTGTACTCCCTTCATTCCAGACAAAACTGGGGAACCGGAAATTTCTCAGATATGAAAGAATTCACAGGCTGGGTGGGAGGCTCAGGAGGGAACTCGATTGCGACTTTACCCTTGCTGGCGACTTTTTTAGAAAAACCCTGTGAACCCAGCCCCTATCTCCCCGTCAGTAAACTCTTCTGGAATGAATTTTTTATAGACGTCACCCGTGTGCCGGAACTACCTGAATGCCCGGACGCACAGGTGCGAATCGACTCTCTGTCATTTCAGCAAGCGGTTGCATCATTTCGACGGGCTCGTCTGGTTGACTATTTCCAGCAAATGGCATTGAAGAGAACTGTCCTTGCAAAGCTATGCCAGCGCTTCTTTTCTAATGATTCGACTCGTTACCGGAATTTTATGCAATTCATTGCTCATCACCCGGATATGGAAGAATACGCGCGTTTCCGTGCAGTTATGGAGAAGCAGAATAAACCCTGGCATCAGTGGCAAAATCGACTTCAAAACGGTAACCTTAAAACCAGTGATTATGATGAACAGACAAGGCAATATCACCTCTACGTGCAGTGGCTGGCTCACGAACAGATATGTGATGTGACACAACATGCATCCGGGAAAGGGGTGCGTTTATACCTTGACCTACCGCTCGGCACACACCCGGATGGCTTTGATACTTGGCGCTACCGTGATATCTTTGTGAATGGAGTTTCGGTAGGCGCGCCGCCGGACACGGTTTTCACACGCGGGCAGAACTGGACATTTCCGCCTTTGCACCCGGATAGCATTCGGGAAACAGGTTATGCATACGTAATCGCCTACCTGCGTCATCACCTCCAGTTTGCTAAAACCCTGCGTATCGACCACATAATGGGATTGCATCGTCTTTTCTTTATTCCCATAGAACTTAAGTCGAGTCAGGGTATGTACGTCCGCTACCATCCAGAAGAATTGTATGCCATTCTCTCAATTGAATCACATCGTCATCAGAGTGCCATCGTTGGTGAAGACCTGGGCATTGTCCCGCGTGTAGTGCGTGCCACAATGAACCATCACGGTCTTCAGCGTATGTGGGTAATGCACTACGAGCTGGCAGGAAACACCCAACCATTACTCTCCAATCCTCACCCGCATTCGGTTGTCAGTCTGAATACCCACGACATGCCTCCGTTTGCTTCCTTCTGGACAGGGCAGGATATCACCGACCGTGCGCGGACAGGGATTATCACCGAGGCAATGGCTCGTAAAGAGAGAGCAATCCGCGCTATCGTCAAAAAAAGGCTGGTTAATTTCCTTAAAAAACGAGGGCTATTAAGCGGACAACCCGATACGTCTGCTGTTTTGAAAGGATGCCTATCATTTTTAGCCGCAAGTCGCTCCCGATTGCTCTTGGTTAACATGGAAGACCTCTGGCTGGAAACCAATGCCCAGAATATTCCCAGCACCACCACGGAACACCCCAACTGGCTTAGGAAAGCCCGCCTCAGTTTTGAATCTTTTTGTCAAATGCCCCAGATTGCGACTATACTAAGGGAGATAAACCGTCTCCGGTCGGGTGAGGGAAGTGAACGTGTCGCCAGAGAAACAGAGAAAGGAAACCATGCATGATTTCAGCCTTCTCACGCCGGATGACCTCTATCTTTATAACGAAGGTTCACACTTCCGCATTTATGAAAAGCTTGGGGCGCATCCCGTAGTGGTTGATGGGCAGGAAGGCACCTTTTTTGCTGTCTGGGCACCGAACGCAAAAAGTGTGTCTGTAATTGGTAGTTTCAATGAGTGGCATATCGGTCGCCATCACCTCCGGTCTTACGGCAAATCAGGTGTCTGGGGTGAATTTATTCCAGGAGTCACCAAAGGCACACTCTACAAATACCACATAATAGCGCGCGACCATGATTACAGCACAAACCGGGCTGACCCCTTCGCTTTTCTCTGTGAAATACCACCACAGACCGCCTCGGTAGTGTGGAACCTTGATTACCAGTGGGGCGATAGTGTCTGGATGGAGAACAGAAAACAGCACAATTCTTTGGGCGCGCCTATTTCCATCTATGAGTTACACTTGGGTTCCTGGCGGCGTGTACAGGAGGAAGGCAATCGAGCATTGACCTACCGCGAGCTCGCTCCTCAGCTTGCCGAACACGTTAAACGTATGGGCTTTACCCACGTAGAGCTTCTACCCGTTATGGAGCATCCGTTTTTCGGTTCGTGGGGCTACCAGACAACAGGCTATTTCGCCCCGACCAGCCGGTACGGCACACCACAGGATTTCATGTATTTGATAGACTATCTTCACCAGAACAATATCGGTGTCATTCTAGACTGGGTACCATCGCACTTCCCGGACGATAAATATGCCCTTAGTTATTTTGACGGTACCTATCTATATGAGCACGCCGACCCCCGAAAAGGTATCCAGCCCGATTGGAACAGTATTATCTTCAATTACGGTCGTAATGAAGTGCAGAGCTTTCTCATCAGTAGCGCCCTCTTCTGGTTGGATAAATATCATGCCGATGGTCTACGACTTGATGCCGTTGCTTCTATGCTCTATCTGGATTACTCCCGTCAGAACGGAGACTGGGTTCCTAATAAATTCGGGGGACGGGAGAATCTGGAGGCGATTAGTTTCCTCCAGAGGCTCAACCACGAGGTCTACCGGAACTATCCTGACGTGCAGACCATTGCGGAGGAATCGACCGCCTGGCCCATGGTCTCCCGCCCCACCTATGTAGGCGGGCTTGGTTTCGGAATGAAATGGGATATGGGCTGGATGCACGATACTCTGGACTATATGTCTCGCGACCCCGTTTTCCGCAAGTATCATCAGAACCGTCTCAACTTCCGCATGCTCTATGCCTTCTCAGAAAACTTTGTCCTGCCTCTCTCTCATGATGAAATCGTTTACGGCAAAGGCTCGCTGATTAACAAAATGCCCGGCGACTACTGGCAGAAGTTCGCGAATTTACGCCTCCTCTTCGGTTATATGTATGCGCAATCCGGAAAAAAACTCCTGTTTATGGGTAGTGAGTTCGGGCAATGGAATGAGTGGCAACATGAAGCCACTTTGGACTGGAATCTGCTCGACTTTGACAGTCACCGCCAGCTCCAGCACTGGGTAGCAGACCTGAATCAAAACTATCGCCATGAAAGTGCGCTCTATGAATTGGATTTTCAATCCGCCGGTTTTGAATGGATCGATTGTAATGACAGCGACCACAGTACCATCAGTTTCTTGCGAAAGGGGCGGGCGAAGGATGACGTGGTCCTTGTTGTCTGCAATTTTACCCCCGTGCCTCGTTTCAATTACCGGTTAGGCGTGCCCAGGGGCGGTTTCTGGAAAGAAATCTTGAATAGCGACGCGAAAGAGTATGGCGGTAGCGGTATGGGGAATTTTGGCGGCTTGACTGCCGACCACCATTCCTTCCATGGTCGACACTATTCCCTGAATCTTACCCTACCGCCGCTGGCAATCCTGTTTCTGAAATACGGAGACCATTCTGTATGAATCAATATGTATGCATTCACGGGCATTTTTACCAGCCGCCGCGGGAAAACGCATGGCTGGAAGCCATTGAGCTTCAGTCATCTGCCTATCCATATCATGATTGGAATGAACAGGTCACTGCGCAGTGTTACCTGCCAAATGCTATCTCGCGAATTATGGATAGTGAAAACCGCATTATTGAGATTGTAAACAACTACTCGAAGATAAGCTTTGATTTCGGTCCGACACTCCTTTCCTGGCTGGAAACGCAAGCGCCCGATGTCTACCACGCCATCCTTACCGCCGATAAAGAGAGTCAGAAGAACTTCTCCGGTCACGGTTCAGCGCTGGCACACGCTTATAACCACCTTATTATGCCGCTGGCAAACCATCAGGACAGATACACACAAGTAGTATGGGGAATACGAGACTTTGAGCGCCGTTTCGAGCGTCAACCAGAGGGAATGTGGCTTCCGGAGACCGCCGCCGACCTCGATACGCTGGATATAATGGCAGGGCTAGGTATTAAATACACAATCCTCGCACCACGCCAGGCGGCATGCATACGCGAAATCGGGAAGGATAACTGGCAGGATGTCAGTGAAAACACTATTGACACCACCATACCCTATGAGATTAACCTGCCTTCCGGACGGAAACTCAGTATATTTTTCTATAATGGCGCGATTGCCGCCGCCGTCGCTTTTCAGGGTCTGCTAAAAAATGGGGAGGAACTGGCGAACCGCCTTATTCGGTCCCTGCCGGAAAACGCCGAACATCTACAACTCGCACACATCGCCACCGATGGTGAAAGCTATGGGCATCATCACCGGTTCGGAGATATGGCTCTGGCTTATGCGGTCCACCATATCGAGAAAAACAATCTGGCGCAAATTACCAATTACGGCGAATTTCTGGAGAAACAGCCACCTATTTACGAAGTCCAGATTCTGGAAAACACCTCATGGAGTTGTTCACACGGTGTCGAGCGGTGGCGGAGTGACTGCGGCTGTAGTGACCATTACCACCCGGGTTGGAACCAGACATGGCGCGCTCCATTGAGAGAAACGCTGGATTGGCTCAGGGATGACATCACGCCACAATTCGAAGACAAAGCACGCAAGCTTTTCAAAGACCCATGGCAAGCACGTGATGACTATATTGCAGTCATTCTTGACCGCTCACCCAAAAGCGTTGCGCAATTTCTAGAGAAGCATGCAGCTCATAAACTTGGACGGGAAGAAACTGTAACGGCATTGAAACTCATGGAACTCCAGCGTCACGCCATGCTTATGTATACAAGTTGCGGCTGGTTTTTTGACGACCTCGCGCGGATTGAATCGGTGCAAATCATCCATTACGCAGGACGTGTAGCGCAATTAGCTCAGGAACTCTTTGGAAATGCTACGGAAGATGAATTCCTGGAACGTCTGGCAATTGCCAGGAGCAATATCACTGAATATGGTGATGGCTCGCAGATTTACCGGCGTTTCGTTAAACCCACCTTCATCGACCTGAAGAAAGTCGCCGCGCATTTCGCCGTAAACTCCTTCTTTGAACAATACCCTGATACGGCACGCCTCTATTGCTATGAAGTCCGCGTTAAGGATTTTGAAGCTCAGAAATGCGGTGGGAATAGCATCAATTTCGGACGGATAAAGGTGACCTCTCTTATTACTACCGAGTCTATGGATATGGATTTCGCGGCGCTTCTCCGTGAGGATAATACGGTGGCGGCTGGAATCAGTTCTCCACAGACACTCAAGGTATACGAGAAGATGGTGGGGGAAATCAGCACCGCCTGTTCTATGGATGATTCACCCTGGATTGAGCTATTTCTGAAGACACATTTCCGTGATTCAATCTATACCATTAGTTCTCTCTTTCGGGATACTCAGCATAATATTCTGGAAAATGTTATGGATTCTACTCTCATGGAAATGAAACGCCTCTATGACCCCGGATTACAATCGTATTCTTCGGTTACCCCATTAGTAGATGAAATCACCAGCCCACTCCCGGAAACATTCCGCCCTCTTGTTCAGCTTGTTCTCAATCTGGATTTACGTCATGAACTCAAGGTGGAAAGACCGGACATGAAAGCTATTCGGAAAATACTGGATGACGCACGTCTCTGGCATATTGACCTGAACGATGAACAACATGGCATCATTTTCAGTAGAACGATGGAAAAAGCCATGAAGACTTTTGTCTCTCGTCCTGAAGACACCGCACTGATAGATAGACTGACAGAAATGGTCGGATTAACCCGTTTTCTCCCATTTCCCACCGACCTACAGAGAGCGCAGAGTATGTACTACCTGCTCTTGAGAACCATCTATAAAGACTTTACAGACAGAAAATTCGAGGGCGACCCGTCTGCGGCGGATTGGGTAAACAAGTTCGTGATACTTGGTGAACGACTGTCTGTAAAGGTTGACTAAGAAGTCGGATTCAGAGATAGTCCTGTATCGTATTTCAATACATTTCTCCCGCAAAACAAATCATTGATAATGCATACTTGACATAGCGAAATTATGCTATATAATCTTCATACAGTCGGGGATTGGTGAAGATATGAAGTCGTCAAATCGCTTTCTTTTAGGTTTTGGAATTGCCATTACTATTCTAGTTGTTATAACTGTCACGCTGGTCGTAACAAACCGCGGTATTGCTCCCCTGCTCCCGGAGAATACCCCACAGGGCATTGTTCAGCGATTTTTATTGGCCGTCCAGGAACATGACTTTCAAAAAGCCTACAGCTATCTCCATGTGGAAGAAAAAGGGGTAAAGCTCACCTATGACGACTGGGCACAATCAGTCACCCCTCGCTTCCAGACTTCATCAACCGCCTGGAAAGCCACCCTTGGAAAAACTGTAGTCACCGGCGATATCGCCACAGTCGAGGTTCTTATTGATATTTTTCAACCCGGCGGTCCTTTCGAAAATCCGGTGCGCACGCAAGTAGACAACTACCAGTTGAAACAGATAAGTGGCTCATGGTTGATTACCACCCGACCTTGGTTATACTGGTTCTACTAGTATTAAGGAGAGTCCGATGAGTGTTACCAGAAGAATCTATTTCTATCTAGTGACCTTCGTAGCACTGGTTGTCTTCGCTATCGGCATCGGCCAGCTTCTAGCGCTGTTATTCGATGTCACTTTGCGCGATTCCTCTTTGATTCTGATAGGCGGAGAAGCATTCAACATTCGGCAGTTCAGTCTCGGTCTGGCAATGATAGTAATTGCAGGACCTTTATGGTTTTTCTTCTGGCGGTCAATTCGGAAACGTGTCACCGGCAACCCCGAAGAAATCGGTTCGGCGATGCGCAAACTCTTTCTTAGCCTGATACTCGTCACCACAGCATTTAGCGGATTGGGTGCGGCAAGCGCATTTCTGAAATGGTTAATGGACGGAGTTCAACTTGCCTATTTCCCTTCCGGCGAACTTGCCACTTTGATTGTCAGCGCGGGCATCTGGTTTTATCACTGGCGTGTCTCTGGGAAAGAGGGATACCCTTCACCAGCGGCGAAAACGCTCCGGCGATGGTACGTTTATATCCTGGCAGGCTTTGGACTGGTGTGGCTGAGCGTAGGTATTGTGGATTTAATCAGCGCCGCCGTTTTAACACTCCCAGTCTGGACAGACACAGTTGTGCAAGGGCAGTTCTGGAACGATACAACCCGGATGGGGATTACCTGGATATTGCTGGGTGGCGCTACCTGGTATTTTCATTGGTTCCGTATGGCGCGGGGTGATATTGAATCGGTCTTACGGCAGGTCTACTTTTACCTGCTAGCAATATCTGGCGGCGCTATTGCCGCTCTGGTTGCACTGACCACCACCGTCTATCAGGTCCTGAAGTGGATTTTTGGCACCGCCACGGTCTCGTCCGGTCAGCATTTCCAGTTTTTAGGATGGTCGCTCCCCACCTTACTCATCGGTATCGCAATCTGGGGTTATCACCGGCAATTAGTGCAGGAAGAGCAAGCTCATATGGAAGAGCGACGACTCTCTGCGCAACGCGTTCATCTGTACTTGATGTCATTTCTCGGGCTGGGGACTCTGGTTACGGGCTTGATATACCTGTTTGGCATTTTGCTGGGTCTCATCATCGGCTCGGTCAGCGCTCCCGCGGCGGGAAGTCCCGGCGGGTGGAAAGATTCGCTCAGTTTATGCCTGGCTCTACTCATGGTAGGTACGCCATTGTGGCTATATTATTGGGGTAAGGTATTGAAATTATCAGAAACAGGCGGAGTAGTAGAGTGGCGGGCGCGCTCACGGCGTATCTTCCTTTATATTATAGTAGGAGCGGCTATCGGGACTCTCGTTGCCGACCTGGTGAATATTGTCTACCAGGTACTCAATGGACTACTTCAGGGAAACTTCGGCGTACAGGTCTTGCGTGCCATCAGGTGGAGCCTGCAGACTCTTATTGTCGCCGCACCGCTTCTATGGTATCACTGGCAGATTATCAGAAGCGACCAGCGCCGCGGGGCAGAAGTAGTGGCAGTGCAAAAAACGGTAACGCTCGTCGCCAGTGACCGCACCGGAGAACTAGCTTCTAGACTCACTCAAAAACTCGGCTACAAAATACGGGTACTGTATCCCGTAAGCTCCGCAGATGCGGAAACTGCCTTAATCTCCGATGAGGAAATGATGCAGGCTATCACCAACGTACAGAACGCGCCTAGCACTACCGTTATGCTGGTTGCTCTCGGGGGGAAGATAATCGTGCTTCCTTACCGGGAGAAATGATGCATCTCCGCGCTATTTATCAGCAGCCTGTGCCAGTTTTTGATACATCTCTTTATAGAGCCTGGCAGACTTTTCCCAGGAGAAATTCTCTTTCATACCATTTTTAATCAGGGTTGTCCACAGGTCTTTCCGTTGATAGCACTCCAGAGCCCGGTCAATCACTGCCATTAAGTCAGTAGGCTCACTCGAGCTAAAGAGAAAACCGTTGCCCCTCCCTGCTTCCGGATTAAACTCTTCAATCGTATCTTTCAGACCCCCGGTAATACGCACCACCGGCACAGTGCCATAGCGCAAGCCATACATCTGGGTTAAACCACACGGCTCATAACGGGATGGAACCAGTATGAAATCAGCGCCGGCAATAATCTTATGCACCTTGAGTTCATCAAATGCCATCTGCACACTTATCTTACCAGGGTACTTTTTTGTCATTCCTTCAAACAATTCGGTATAATACTTTTCGCCGTCACCCAGCAGGACAAACTGAATATCCCTCTCCATAAGAGCGTTCATCGCCATCGCCACAAGATCACATCCCTTCTGGGAAGTGAGCCTCGTAACCATACCGATAAGCGGTACCGATGGATTCTCCTGAAGCCCAAAGGCTTTCTGAAGCTCGGCTTTGCAGACAGTTTTACCTGCCAAATCATCAACGCTATAGGTATGGGCAATATTCGAATCGCTCTCCGGATTCCATACTTGATAATCAACACCATTCAGAATACCAATCAAGTCTTTTGCTTTCTCCCGGAAAACTCCTTCTAATCCAAACCCATATTCGGCCGTGGTCATTTCTTCTGCATACGTTGGACTTACTGTGGTCACACGGTCGGCAAAAACAGCGCCACCCTTAAGGAAATTGATTTTATTGAAGAACTCCAGGTATTGCGAACTAAAGAACCGCCAATCGAGGTTTAGTAGGTGCCAGTCCAGGTTCCAGAAGACACCCTGATACCCCAAATTGTGCACTGTGAAAAAGGCCTTTGTATTGGCAAGTTCCGGATATTGCTCCGGCTGTGCCTTCAGGAAAACTATGGATAACGCAGTCTGCCAGTCGTGGGCGTGAAGTATATCAGGTGGGTCGCTTCTGAGGACTTCAAGTACCGCTCGTGAGAAGAAAACAAAACGTTCGGCATTGTCCGGGTAATCGCCTTCGCTTGTGTAGTAGAGATTCTCCCGGTCGTAGTATTTAGCGGCGCGGATAAAGTAAACGGGTATTGACCGCCCTACTTTTCCTTTCAGAACAGAACCCTTTTCCATTTTGTTTGATACGGGCACAGAAAAACGGATACCGGTATCTTCTGTTGGAAAATTTCCTTTCAAAACAGACCGGTACGCTGGCATGATAAGGGAAATTTTAACACCGAGTCTTTCTAGAGCCTGAGGCAGTGAACCGAGTACATCGCCGAGTCCCCCTGTCTTGGCGAATGGGGATATTTCCGATGAAGCCATGGCAATGTGGAGAGCAGGGGATTTACCCTTCGCTCTGGGATGGGTTGCACTATCTGCTCCCATGTGCATCTACCTCCTTTCTCGTTTTCAAACTGCGGGTGTAGTTATATTGTAGTCGGTGTTATGTGTTAATTCAAGAAAAAGTCAAGACTTTGATTACGATGTACCGATGACGTAACACGCTGATTTAACTTGATTTATCTATAGTGAGAATATATAATGCAGACAATAACTGCAATATCACAAGCCGTAAGGAGTAGCCATGGACGGTGTCCTGACCATGATAATGGCGGGGGGGTTTGGGGAAAGACTACTCCCGCTCACCAAAGACCGTTCCAAAGCGGCGGTGCCTTTTGGCGGCAAGTTCCGCATCATTGACTTCACTCTGAGCAACTGCGTCAACTCCGGCATACGTAATATCTTTGTGCTGACACAGTACCGCTCGGAATCCCTCCACCGCCACATTCAAGAAGCCTGGGGTATCTCCAGCGCGCGACTGGGCGATTATATCTATTGTGTGCCACCCCAGCAAAAACTCGGCGCTGATTGGTACCGTGGCACTGCCGATGCCGTACGCCAGAATCTCGACCTGATTAAAAGACATGCAGTCGATACTGTTCTTGTATTATCCGGCGACCATATCTATAAAATGAATTACGGGCAGATGGTCGAGTTCCATCACGCTCAAAAAGCTCACATAACTGTTTCTGCTATCAGAGTGCGTAAGGAAGAAGCGGCCGGACAACTGGGTGTGATTGAAATAGATAATGACTCCCGAATGATTGGTTTTGAAGAAAAACCGACTAATCCCAAAACCCTTCCGTACGACCCCGATTATGCGCTGGCATCCATGGGCGTGTATGCCTTTGAAGTAAATACCTTGATAAAGTCGCTGGAAGGGAATGAAGACGACTTCGGCAAACAAATCATTCCGAAAATGCTGAACTCGGATAAGAACATCTTTGTGTACGATTTCCAAATGAAGAACAAAATCGCTGATTACGCCAGAGAGGTCGTTGATGGTAAACGGCGGCGAGTACTCGTCGAACGCACACGGGATTCCAGTTACTGGCGGGATGTCGGCACCATAGATTCCTATTATGAAGCCAGCATGGACCTCATCGGAGTCGACCCTATCTTCAGCCTGTACGGAGAAAGATGGCCTATCCGCACCTTTACCCAGTGGCTCGCTCCCAGTAAATTTGTACTCGGTGGTATGGCATTTGAGTCGTTAATATCTTCCGGTAGTATCGTCAGCGGCGGCACGATACGAAATAGTATTATCTCACCCGGTGTGATTGTAGAGAGAGGGGCACTGGTGATAGATTCTGTCGTTTTTGACGATACAATAATTGAGCCGGATGTGAGAATTAACCGCGCCATTATTGACAAGCAATGTGTCATCGAGGCTGGTGCATCGATTGGCTATAGCCAAGAGTTAGATAAAAAGCGCGGTTTCCACGTATCCCCTGGCGGGATAGTTGTTATCCCCAAAGGAACCACAGTCAGCGCGGTTTTCCCCTAGATAGTTCACACCCGGTTTTTCATCAGATGTCAGTCGCTTTCTATGTTTTATATTTTCCTTTATCACCCAAAACAAAATTTCTTTTCCCCAAGATTGCAATTTTATTGTCCAAAAGATTTGTTGAGAATCGTCAGAGAGCTTAAACACTCAAACTGGTGAAGAGGATTTCTCTGTAGTATAATTGACAAGCTTCAAATCTTGAACAGAAAGGAAAGAAATGCCAAATATTGACATTGACCGGATTGCCGCAACCGGCAAGAAAGTCAAAGAAAACGTCGGGCTCGTAATTATCGGCAAGAGCGATGTCGTAGAACTGGCGATTATCGCCCTGCTCTGCGAAGGGCACCTGCTTATTGAGGATGTTCCCGGTATCGGCAAAACAATGCTCGCCAAATCTATCGCACGGTCGCTCGGGTGCAGTTTCCGGCGCATCCAATGCACTCCCGACCTCCTGCCTTCCGACATTACCGGCACCTATGTGTACAATCAGAAAAATTCTGATTTTGAGTTTCGTCCCGGTCCTATCATGGCGCAGATGGTGCTCGCCGACGAGATAAACCGGGCAACACCGCGCACCCAGTCCGCCCTGCTCGAAGCGATGCAGGAGCGCCAGGTCACTGCTGAAGGTGAAACAAAACTACTACCACGCCCCTTTATGCTGATGGCTACACAAAATCCCATTGAGCTTGAAGGTACTTTCCCACTACCTGAAGCACAACTTGACCGGTTTTTACTGAAAATTAAGATAGGTTATCCCACGGCCGAGGACGACCGTCTCATTCTAGCACGATTCCGCCAAATAGACCCGCTGGAAGCGCTGAAACCTGTAGTGGATTCCGCAGAACTTCTACAATTGCAGTCGGAGACACGGAAAGTCCAGGTCACCGCTGATGTGGAGGATTATATCATCCGTCTCGTCCAGGCTACCAGGACACACCCCGCCCTGCAGTTGGGCGCCAGCCCCCGCGCCATGCTGGCTCTCTACCATGCGTCACAAGCGTTGGCATCTCTGAGAGGGAGAGAGTTCGTTATTCCGGATGATGTAAAGTACCTGACGCCTTTCGTATTGACTCATCGCATCATTCCCAGAATGGAAAGCCACTTGCGAGGACAGACCGCCGAACAGGCACTGGGTGAAGTGCTTGCTTCCCTAGCAGTTCCGGTTGAAGGAGATATTGGGGTAGAAAAGTGAAGCACCGTAGCGGTATCTGGCTTCTCATTGCCATAACACTCCTTTTCTTTGGATTGCTCCTGCGACAGGGACCGCTAATACTGGTGGCGGCATCACTATTACTGGTCGAAATCCTGACTCAACTGTGGGAACGGTACGGACTGACCAGTGTAGTATACCGCCGACGACTCAGCGTTTCACGGGTTTTTTGCGGTGAAGAAGTCCAGCTGGAAGTCGAAGTGGCAAATGGGAAACTTTTACCGCTCCCCTGGATTGAAATCAAGGATGAAATACCGGAGAGCATCACCCTTCTCACTGGTAAGGCTTCTCCTTCATCCAGCCCGGGACGAATGGAGATAACACAACTTTTCCCGTTAATGTGGTACGAAAAGGTAACGCGGCGTTACCGGGCTAGTTGCCTGCAAAGAGGCTTTTACACATTTGGACCCGCGCGTATCGTTACCGGCGACCTGTTGGGGCTTGCCGCCTCCGAAACCAATTATTTCGAAGCAGACAACCTTATCGTCTACCCGAAAATTGTGCCTCTGGAGAACCTGGGCATTCCTTCCGCCCATCTCTCAGGTGAAGTGCTCACGAAAAAACGCGTTTTTGAAGACCCCATCCTTACAATGGGCATACGCGATTATCAAAGCGGCGATAGCCTGAAGCGAATCCACTGGAAATCAAGCGCCCGCACCGGACAACTCCAGACAAAACTGTTCGAACCTTCCACTACTATGGATATGGGAATCTTTCTGGATGTCAGGACAACTATGCCGCCGATGTTCGGGACAATACCTCATCTGACCGAACTGGGTATCATTGCCGCCGCATCTATGTGTTACCACGCGATGCTGGAAGGTTATCGGGTCGGTCTTTATGTCAACGAATGGCGATATCAGGCTAGAGAGGCTATCAGAATTCCGCCCAGCCAGCATACCGAGCAACTGCCACACATACTGGAAAACCTTGCTAAAATCGACCCTGCACCCAATGAGTGTATGCCGATGCCGACACTTGTCCTGCGTGAAGGTACCAGTTTACCATGGGGAAGCACCGTGGTGGTCATCAGTGCTGTCCCTACAGAAGGTCTGCTCTCCTCCTTACACAAGGTCAGAAAAGCCGGGCGGATGGTAGCACTCGTCATTGTGGGCAGTGGGGAAATGCCATCGGGAAAAGACAGTTTGAATATCTACAGGATACCCGATGATGTATCATGGCAGAACTTAAAAGGGCTTTCCTTAAAGAAATAATGGAAGGCAGATAGGAACGAGTGCATAAGACGATTCCGGATAGGATAGCATTACTTCTCCTTCCTCTATCGGCGGTGCTCATGGAGGTTTTCTGGAGCTATCCGTGGCTTATCTGGGCTGGGAAATGGGAAACATTACACTGGCAGAAACCACCTCTGAGTATATTCACCATCCTGTCTCTGGTCGGTATTTCATTCCTCGCTACCCGATTCCTGATTAACCGGTCGTGGTCATCCCGTGCCATAAAACTGACGATTGCTGGGCTCGGACTCCTCGCAGTCTTTATTGCAATACGAATTGAATACGGAAACGGAATGGAGCTTTTCTCCACGCGCTGGTTCGTCTACATCGGACGGATTATTCTTAACAGTTTTAGTAATTTAAACAGTATCGTTTTAGCATTTCCCGCCGCCGCCTATTTCTGGTGGCGGGGTATGCTGTTAGGACGCAGACGAGAGTACAACTACATCCGCTCAAATGTTGTATTTGGTGCCGGGTCATTTGTGATACTGGGGATGGTCTGGTGGGCAACGATGGGAACTGCCACTTTCAGCAACATGGCAAACGCTATCGGACCCTATGTGGCGGCATTCTTTTTTTTCGGGTTGACGGGCACAGCTTTCAATAATCTCAACAACGTACAGAAACGAATGCCGCCGGGAGAGACCCAACCCATATCCTACGGTCGTTGGCTCCCAGTCATACTCGGTATGGTGGCTGTTATTGTAGCAGTCGGAGGCATCATCGCCACCGCGACGTCTTTAGACGTTGCCGGATACATCAAACGCTTTTTTAGTATGTTCTCCAGGTTCTTAGAAATAGTGCTCACCTGGTTGGCGATTCCCATGGAGTATATCTTTATGCCTTTTGAATGGATAGCCCGAAATTTAATTGAGTTACTGATGCGTTGGTTCGGTGGCAAACCGATTCAACCGCAGGGTGAAGAAGGTGCTGGCGAAGAACTAACTGAGATAGTCCCCGGCATAACTCCAGAAGAATGGCTAACGGTAATCAAGTGGGCGCTTTTCATCATCGTGGTTATTGTGGTTACTGTGCTCATTGCTCGGTCAATTGAGAAAAATCGCCGCCGCAGAATCGAAAAGACTCCAGACTTTGAAGAAACACACGAGTCGCTCTGGAGCTGGCGTATGTTCTTCGCCAGCCTGATACTATTCTTTAAGAGGTTATTCGGGCATTTCCTGCCGAAAAAGATGGCCAAGGGACCAGCGTTATCAGGGGGTATGGTAATAAACCAAACAGAACCATCAGTCACTACCTTAAAAATCCGTGAGGTCTTTAAGCACCTGTTGCGGGATGCTTCAAAAGTGGGCATTGGTCGGCTACGTTCCGAAACCCCGCTTGAATATGCGCAACGCTTTATTAATGAAATCCCTGACGCTGATGCGCCGATGCACGAACTCACCGAGCTTTATGTGCGTGTACGCTATAGCGACTATGACGCAGGTGACACCCATATAGTTCGTGTGAATGGCCTCTGGCGGCAAATCAGAGAACTACTGAAAATACGGAAAACAGAACAGGATTGACCTGAATAAATACTCAACTTTTACCCACTTGAAACTACACAACTAATGGGGAAAACGGTAAGTCATCATCGGGGGGTAGTTTACAATATATTTATCTTGACAAGTCGTCTTGTGAAGTAGATAATGTGGGCGTTATTGCACCTGTTAAGCAAAAGCAATCATAAGACATGGAGGAGTAAGCTATGAACGAAAATATCGTCGAAACAACTGCGGGTCAAGTTTGTGGTTACCTGGAACGAGAAGTTTATGCATTCAAAGGCGTCCCATATGGCGCGCCGACTGGTGGCAACCAACGTTTTTTACCACCAAAACCGGTTGCACCGTGGGCGGGGATAAGATACGCGGGCGAATATGGACCCATCTGCCCGCAAACAGGGTCATTGGTTGATGAATCAAGACCTTTCTCAATCGCCCGTACGGAGGGACACACCAGACTCCTGCCACAGAGTGAGAATTGTTTGGTACTGAATGTCTGGACGCCGGCCGTAGGCGATGGTGGAAAACGTCCGGTTCTGGTATGGCTACACGGTCGTGGTTTTACGGCGGGAGCGGGCTCAGAAACCCAGTATATCGGCGCCGCACTGGCAAAACGAGGTAATACAGTCGTGGTGACAATTAATCACAGACTCAATATATTCGGTCATCTATATCTGGCGGATATTGCAGGTAAAGAATATGCTGCTTCGGGTATAACCGGCTCACTGGATATGATACTGGCACTGCAGTGGGTACATGATAACATCGACGCATTTGGCGGGGATAAAAGCCGGGTGACCATTTTCGGTGAATCAGGCGGTGGCTGCAAGGTCTGCACAATGCTGGCTATGCCTGCGGCGAAAGGTTTGTTCCACCGCGCTGTTATTCAGAGCGGTTCAATGGGAACCTGGGCTGTAGAACCCAAGTCAGCCACAGCCATAGCAGAACGTCTATTGGCAGAGTTAGGTATCAAAACCAATCAGATTGATAAACTCCAGCAATTACCAGCTCAGCAATTGTTGGATGCTTTGAGTGCCATCACTTCAAGGAGGTCCAGTCTGGGTTTGGGCGCCCCGGGTGGTGTCGCCATGCAGTTAGCCCCGGTTGTAGATGGTCACTACTTGCCTCAGCATCCCTTCGACCCGGTAGCGGCGCCATCAGGAGCGGATGTGCCGTTGATAGTCGGTTGCAACCGGGATGAAAATGCCACTTTTATGGCGGCTGACCCACGGCGTCGCCGACTTGGAGAGGCAGAATTACACGAGCGCCTGCTACCTGCACTCGGCGCGAAAACGGATGAAATAATAAATGTGTATAAAAGCACCAGACCTGACGCCACTCCCTGGGACATTTTTATCGGGATTACCAGTGAGCGGGAACGGCGCACGGTAATACAGCTTGCAGAACGGAAAGCGGCTGGTGGGCGCGCTCCGGTGTTTGTGTATTTATTCACCTATCAGTCCAATTTCCTCGGTGGTCTTTTCAAGGCAGGTCACGGTCTCGAAATCCCATTTGTGTTCGATATTACCGACGATGTGCCCTGGACCGGCGACCGACCGGACAGGTACGAGTTATCTTCGGCGATGAGTCAAGCATGGGCAGCATTCGCACGCATTGGTGACCCCAGTCACCCGGGGATTCCTAAATGGGAACCTTTTACTGCCAATTACCGTGCGACGATGCTTTTCGACGTTCCTTCGAAGCTGGTGGTTGACCCATTCCGCAAAGAGCTGGATGCCTGGAAAGGCATACCGATTCGGAGTTAATGTTTTGCCAGTACCAGCAAAATAAACTGTAATAATTACCGGACTGAAAGAAAAAATTATATAGAGAGGATAAAGAATGAAAGAGATTATTGTCGAGACTACTGCGGGGAATATTTGTGGCGTAGAAGAACGGAATGTTCTGGCATTCAAAGGCGTCCCATATGGCGCGCCGACTGGTGGCAACCAACGTTTTTTACCACCAAAACCGGTTGCACCGTGGGCAGGTGTGCGTTATGCTGGCGACTTTGGTCCAATCTGTCCGCAGACAGGGCACCTGGTTGACGAATCACGGCTTTACTCATACGTGCGTACAGAAGGGCATATCAGATTCTTACCCCAGAGTGAAAACTGCCTGGTGCTGAATGTCTGGACGCCGGCTGTGGGCGATGGCGGCAAGCGCCCGGTGTTTGTCTGGCTTCACGGTCGCGGTTTTGCCCAGGGCGCCGGTTCGGAGACCCAGTATCACGGCGCCAGGCTTGCCAAACGCGGTAACGCAGTCGTAATTACCATCAATCACCGGTTGAATGTTTTTGGCTTCCTGCATCTGACGGATATTGCCGGTGAGGCGTTTGCCGGTTCCGGCATGGCAGGTATGCTGGATGCCGTGCTGGCTCTTCAGTGGGTACACGATAATATCGAGGCATTTGGTGGGGATAAAAACCGCGTGACCATCTTCGGAGAATCCGGCGGCGGCGCGAAAGTCAGTACGTTGCTCGCCACACCTTCGGCAAAAGGACTATTTCACAGAGCGGCGATTCAGAGCGGCGCGGGATTGCGTGGTGTAGAACCAAAAGAAGGCTCGGATACAGCCGAGCGCCTTTTAGCCGTGCTGGGTATTAAAAAGAACGAAATCAATAAACTTCAGCAGTTACCGGCGCAAGAACTGCTTGATGCCCTAAACAAAATACCGGGGCGACCTGTTACACCCGGCAGCGGCTTACCAACAGGCGCTATTATGCGGTTTACCCCGGTGGTAGATGGTAAATATCTGCCCACTCATATGTTCGACCCCGTAGCCGCACCGCCAGGATTGGATGTTCCAGTTATCGTCGGCACCAACCGGGACGAATCGGCGACTTTCCTTGCCAATGACCCGAAACGCCGCAGACTTTCGGAGACAGAACTGCGCCAGCGATTGATACCCTTGTGCGGCGATAGGGTAGACAGCATAATTAGTGTATACAAAAAATCAAGACCGGAAGCTACTCCATGGGACCTGTTAATCGGCATCCAGAGTGAAGGAATGAGGCGGTCAGCTGTCACTCTCGCGGAGCGTAAGGCGGCGGCTGGTGGTGCCCCGGTCTATATGTATTTAGTCACCTATCAGTCTGATTTCCTCGGCGGATTGTTCAAAGCAGGACACGGCATCGAGATAGCTTATATATTCGATGTTGCCGATGATGTGCCTTACGTTGGCAACCGCCCCGATAAAAACGAGTTTGCCGCGGCGATGAGCGAGGCATGGCTGGCTTTTGGGCGTACCGGTAATCCGAGTCATCCAAGGATCCCGAAATGGGAACCCTACGATGTAAAAAAACGTGCCACCATGCTCTTCGATGTTCCATCCCGACTGGTAAACGACCCATTCCGCGTGGAGCTTGATGCCTGGAAAGGTATGGAGATACGCCGTTAATCGGCACTACACCGATAAGCGATAGAAAGGAGAATGGTAGATGTATCCCTGCTAACAAGTGGTTGCGTTGTTCCGGCGTAAAATATTTGGACTAAAAGGAGACTCATGGCCAATATTGAACCTATTTACCGGGAGATAGCCAGCAAGATAACCAAGGAGGAAAATAAGGCACTCCCCAGAGTGTTGAAAAGGATTGCCAGTCTGGAGCAAGCCAAAATTCTGTGCGAACTACCCAATACCGTTGAAGCAATTGCTAAAAAACTGGCAGTCGATAAAAACACTTTAAGTAACAACCTGCAAGTACTGTATGAGCGGGGTCTGGTTACGCCCGGCCGGAAGGGCTGGAACCTGGTGAACAACCTGGTTCTAGTGAAAGACCTCGTCGGTTCAGCCAATCCCAAGTATGATGACAATGAGCTTTTCGACTTGCTTCGGGAGATGAGTCTTGAGAACTCAGATAATCTAGCAGAACGCCTGAAAAGCAGGGAAAAGATGGCACCCGTAAGACAGGGAATGAGAGTTGTACCTAAATGGAGGTCCATCAAGGATATTCCGGGTATTTTGCCCATTGAAGACATGCGCGAGATATTTAAAGCCAATCCTCCGATAGTCGTACATAATTGTCCCTGTCGGGTGGTATACAGAGACAGACCCTGTAAGGATACCGTTCTGATCGATATATGCTTGGCTGCTGGCAGCACTGGTCGGAGTTTTCTGAGGCGCGGTGCCGGGAGAGAACTGACCTATGACGAATTGATAGCTTTTCTTGACAAGCTGGATGAGTTCCCGCTCGTCAGTACTACCGGAAACTCAAGCCGTATGCCTTCTATATTGTGCTCCTGTTGTAATGATTGCTGTGGTTTGTTTGTTAGAGCCGCTCGAACAAAACCGGTACTGGGACAGGTCCCATATGCCAAGAGCCGCTTTATAATCCAGGATAATCCGGAAGAGTGCACCGCCTGTGGTATTTGCACCGATAACAGGTGTCCGGTTGGTGCCATTACCATGAAGGATTTCCCCGAATTAGGTGGCAAACGTTCGTATACCGACGTTGAAGAGTGTATCGGTTGTGGTCTATGCGTGCTCACTTGCCCTAATGAGGCTCGTAAAATGAAGTTGGTGAGACCACCCGAGCATATTCCGGACCCTGCGTCCATTTTTGATAATATAACATAGAGCAGCATGAATGGAATCGGGTGAGTGCAAAACCCACCCTTCCATTTACACTTGCAGTTTATGCCATTACGTTCCGGTAAATTTCGGTGGGCGTTTCTGCAAAAATGAATCGCGCTGTTCCTGCATATCGTGAGGCGCTCGTCGTGCCATAATGAGGCCAAATGACTCATTCCTGAGCTGTTCCTCAAAATACGATTCCATACTCTGCTGGAGCACACGCCGCGCTACCTGCATAGCTACCGGTGGCAAGGTAGCGATTTGATTCGCCAGAGCTACTGCTTCATCAATAAGTTTATCCGCCGGCACCAACCGGTCCAGCAGACCGATACGATAGGCTTCTTCAGCTTCTACAAACCGACTGGTGAAGATTAAGTCACAGGCACGACTATAACCCACGATACGAGGTAGAAAGAACGACATACCGGTGTCAGTGCACAGACTTCGCTCCAGAAACACCACCTTGAAACGCGTATTGGGCGTGCCGACCCTCATATCGCAAGCAAGCGCCACCGACATACCGGCACCTGCCGCGACCCCATTCACGGCGGCGATTATCGGTTTGTCCACTGTGCGGTAGATTGCCGTAGCCAGCCTGCCTACCCAACTATACACGTCTATCCGCTCCTGCCTGCTCTGTTCTACCACGCCTTCGGTACGACCACCACGCAAATCAGCCCCGGAACTGAATCCTCGCCCGGAACCCGTGAGCACTACCGCCCAGACGCTATCATCATTCCTTAATTCCTCACAAGTGCTAATGATGCTATCCTGAAGGTCACGGTTCAATGCATTCAAGTTACTCGGTCTGTTCATGGTGAGCAATGCCACCTTTTCCCTCCGCTCTACCAGTAAAGACTTCTCCGTCATAGGTCACTCCTCGTCATTATTTCGTCAAAGACTATCGTTAATACACAAGTATAACCTAGTAGAGCGGAATTTTAAAAGAATAACTTCTCAGTGTCAAACGGCAGAAGCGTTTATTGACGAGCATAATCAAAACAGTACAAACGTCAGTAATATCGAATGCCGCACGCTCGTAGAATATCACAGATTAATAAAAGTCATAGTGGGAAAAGTCTGAATGTCTCACGCTCTGTAAGAAATAGAGGAAGGAGATTTATCGCAGGTAGCCGCTTTATCGATGTGCACGCATCATATGGCTGATTTCAATGTAGAGTGACATATTTAGTTTTTTATTGATATGCCCCTCGATTTCAACACTTCTTTAACTATGGCTCTAAGCTCCTCTGGCGCAAATGGTTTTAGCAAGAACAATCGCCCCGTTTCTTTCAAAAAACTTTGGGTTTCTCCGCCAATCACATCTCCAGTAGTGAGAATCACCCCATTTACCAGCTCAGGATGTCTATCATTAATATATTGAAATATTTCCTTCCCATTTATCACTGGTGTCTTAATGTCAATCAGGCAAAGGTCATAATTGTTCCTATCTAACATTTCCTCGGCTGTCCGCCCATCTATGGCAATGCTTACCTCTAACCCCTCACCCATAAGTACCCTGACACAGAGACTGCTTATTGATGGTTCATCCTCAACTACAAGAATCCTCTTTTTATCAGCAGAGTCTGTCATTATATTCCTCTTCTCCAATTTCCAACGGTAGATTTCCGCGATGAATGTAGCACCTTTAACAGGTTCGAAAAATATCACTCGAAGGGCTATCAAATGACGCGTTTCTCAATTTCCTCAAAAAGTACTCTCCCGCTCCAACTATTTCAACTCAAGTCGTATTATCTCTCGACTATTTGTCCAGTCATCGCTTTCTCTACTTGTGTTCTGCTCTTCTCTGCCGCGTTATCTGCAGAACCGGAAGATGAGGCAGGTTGGACAGCGCTATTCTTGCCAAAAACAACCTCCAGTAAGAAGATAATAAAACCCATCCCTATCAAGACATCGCCTGCGCTGTAAACGCCACCCAGATGACTCGCCGGAATGATGTCTGTCAAGAACCACAGATTTGTCTGGTCGATGGGCAACAGAACTCCGCTGCCCTCAGGTAATACCATTCCAAATTGAGATGGACCAAGGAATGTCATGTCGGCTAGCTGTCTCGCTTCCGGTGACACCGGCATTAGTCCGCTATTCGCCGCTATTGCGATAAAGTTGAGCAGAGTTCCCAGTGTCATTATACGTAGGCTCCGAAAATTAAAATTACGAGATAGCGCCCAGAGTAAGAGCACGTAAGATAAAATCATACAAGCTCTTTTAACATCCACGAGCGATTCCCGCGCGAAAATCGCAAACGGCAACCGGTGTATGAGAGCACTCAGCAGGATAAGCCACCAGTATCTAACTCTTACTGCTGTAATGTTCGCAATCGACTTTGCGAATACTTTCCGGCAAACGGACAGTACCTTCTTTGTTGGTTGCATTTCTACTTCTCTCTCATCAGGTAGTTGAAGAAAGACTGTAGCCCCGAGCATCAGACTATAGGAAAGAAATCGCTCGGGGTTTTAGTCCTTCTCTGACAGGTTATGGGTTGAAGGCGGCCGGCGCTCCTCCGGCTACAGCTATGGCGACTGCGATAGCCACAAGTAACAAGATTTTCACCAATGGCAAATACCGAGACAGAGTAACAAATTGTTTTCGCATGTTGAAACCCCTTTCCTTTCCTTATTTAGAACATAAAAATATTCTATTGTTCTAATAATAAAGGGTAGGCTCTTACCAACCTCTTACCAAGCTCTTACCAAGCATGGATAATGATAGATTTGGATAAATAAAACGGGACTCACTGAAGAGTGAGTCCCGCTGAAATACGGATTCCAGTTGTCTGTTAGTTCTGAATGTAGCTTGAAGTCCGACCAGCTACAATAAGCTGGTAAAGCTTCTGAATTTCGTGCGATGATTCGGACTTGCTTTCATTTGTGGCCAATTCCACATATTGCTTGTACGTGCGCAGCGCCAGCGACCTGTTTTGTTCCGCCAGGTGACAGCGTATCATGCGACAATAAGCATCCTCTGCATAGGGGTCTATCGCAACATATTTTTCAAGCAATGTTACAGCCCGACCGTAGTTACCTTGGCTCGCATAGCAGTCAGCCAACAAAGATAAGGCTCTCAAGTACTTGTTTTCAAGCTCACGGCGCCGTACCTCAATCCATTCGCTGTAGAGTTCGCCCAGAAATGTTCCGCCGTAGAGCTCTAAAGCCCGCTCGAGAACTGACGCACGGTCAGTCATATGGGTGGGCATTGCTTCTGCTGCTGTTAATAAATTTTCGAATTCCGCCACATCATACCAGATACGGAGGTTCGGATTAATTTTGTAGCGTCCGTCTTCGAATGCGAATATGCCTGGGTATAACGCCCGACGTGCCCGGAAAATATTGATGTGGAAGTTACTGGTCCCTTTGGCTAAAGACAGGTCGGGCCATAGCGCCGCAATAATCTGCTCTTTCGTTTGCCCGTTATGGTGCGTGAGCAGATAGAAGAATATTTCTTTGGCTCTATTGGAGCGCCAATCGGCATCGCTCACCCGACGGCTATTTATCATCACTTGAGTATGTTTTAAAGCCCTGGCTTCAATACCTGGTTTCGTTGGTACGTCCAAACCGTTTGCAACACCGGCAATAAGTCCTGCCGATTTCCTTTCCTTGATAGTCTCAATCTTTTCCAGAATCCTGAGGAAACGAGCACCCCCTATCCCTTTTTCGGCTCCGTACTGAATAAGCGGAATTGCGTTCCGTCCCTCTGTTGCCAGAAAGTCTTCATAACCCAGTTCATCTGCCAGGCTGGAAGCTTTTTCGAGCCACTCCACGGCACGGACATATTTACGTGATAGAAACGATGCTTGCGCAATATGGAAATAAGCCTTCGCCAGGGCATCTCTGTCGCCCATGGTCTTCAGGCGTCGGCTGGCATCATTGAGAACCGCTTCTGCTTTCTCGAATTGACCTCGTTCATACTCGATTATCCCGAGCGGAATGGTAAAAAGCGCAGCTTCATACGGCTGTTCCTGCTCTTCCGCCTGGTGTTGAGCTTCTTTCAGCAATATCTCTGCTTTCTCACTCTCGCCTTGAAATCGATGGGTCTCGCCTATACCGGCTGTGGCATACGCTACCAAAGAAGCCTCCATTATCTGTCTGGCTAGTTCCAAACCCTCCTGATATGCCGTCATAGCCTCTTGATACAGACCCAAGTCCCGAAGCAAGTCAGCCATGGATATAAGAATCACAGCTTCAATGCGGCGGTATCCGGTTTCTCTGGCTTTTTCTAAACCGGAACGAAAGGTATCCAGCGCCAGGTCGTACTGCCCCATGCGCTGGTAAATGAGACCGATGTTGTTTAGAGCCGAGGCTAGTACCCCGAAGTTTTTAGTTTTCAGCCAGCCGGTTCTTGCTTTTTCGAAGTGCATTTTTGCTTTAGCAAGTTGTCCCAGTCGCATGTAAGTGATACCAAGCGAGTTGTGCACCAGCGCAATATCATTGACATTAAGAACTGAAGAATAGTATCTCAGAGCACGTTGAAGGTGTCTCAAGGCTGAGGGAAAACGTCCCTGTTCGGCATGAATGTCACCCAGCCTTCTATGCGCATCACCAAGCAAGTCTGCGGGACATTGATGCTGTTCCAGCAGGCGAATCGCTGTACCGATGTCGGCGCGGGCTTCCCGGAAGTAGCCATTCAGGCGGAAGGCGGCGCTACGCCAGCTCAATGCCTTTGCCTTTATCAGCCAGTCTTTCTCATCAGGAAACCCACCGATTAGCTTTGTCAAAATATGTACAGCTTCATCAACCCGACCGATGTAGGTCAGTGTCTGAGCATCAAGTATCACTATTTCTGGGTCGGATGCTCGCAATGCATCGGGCAACATATCAAGCCATTTAGAGATAGTTGTCCATTTACCTGACTTAAAGAAATCCGCCCCAACTATCTTTATGACCCTCACAGCCTCATCGTATTTTCTTGCGGTGGCGTAGTGCTTTACAGCCTCATTCCACCGTTGATTATGTTCATAGAGTGAGCCAGCCATAGCGTGTAGATTAATAAATTGGGCAGGGTCGTCTTCGAGCAGTTTTGTTTGTAGAAAATCTTTGAAAATCTGGTGATAGCGGTACCATTTCTTTCGCTCATCGATACATTGCATGAAAAGGTTCTGCTGGTCAAGAAGTCGGAGTATTTTACGGGAGTTGATGGACGGCAGCAGTTGGTCGCATATCTCCGGGCTCAGGTCGTCTAGCGTGCTGGATGCCAAGAGAAAACTCTGTATCGCAGGTGGTTGTTTATCATAGACTTCTGACGTCAGGTAGCGAGAGACGTCTTCCTGAGATATGGCTGGCATTTGTACAGCCAACTTACCTTCACGCAGGCTATGTACACCAGACAGCACGCCGATTATCCAGCCTCCGGTGTGTTGAGTCAATTTATCCGCTTCCTGAATAGACAGGTCAATACCGTAGTGCGCAGCTATAAGGTCCTTCGTCTCACCAGATGTAAGAGAAAGCTGTGACACCGTTATAATCGCGGCAGGATTCTGTAACACCGTTTTAGAAATTACTGGCAGTTCCACCTGAGTACGACTCGAAATGATAACATGGCAATTGTCCGGAGTTCGTTCTAAAAAGAGGTTTAGTAAAAGCCTTGCTGGTTCACTATTTTGAAGAAAATGATAGTCATCCAGAACGAGCACAAAGAAATCCGCAATGTCAGAACTGATTTCAGCCGCCAACGTATTGAGTAATTGCGTGGCGTCCTTTGTCAGGTCAGTCGTGCTAAGCAAGCGTGAGTTCGTCTGATATCCGAAATTTGGAAAGCGTGAGCAAATTGAAGCCAGAATTCCCTCTAACAGCACCCTGGGGTCCTCATCTGTGGCATCAATAGTGTACCAACAAATAGGCGCACCAAGGTCTTGCGCGAAATTTGTCAGCAATGTTGTCTTGCCATAGCCAGTGGGTGCCGATAGCACCTGAATGCGTGTTTGAACATTGTCGTGCAGGATGTCAATCAACCGTTCACGACGGATAATTTTATTCCCTCTTCGAGGGACGAGCAGTTTGGGGTTGAATATAGCAGTACCGATACTCATTTTCTATATCCTTCCCGTGTTCTCACCCCAGACACTTTATGAAACGCACACTTGGAATACGAGCTAAGATTTTTGGAACTATTATAGTTCCTTTGAGTAAATAGAGCAAGCGAACCAGACAGTATTGTTACTGTTACGGGGCGAGACGACTGCACTGTCTGATGTATTGTAACCATGCCAAGCAAAGTCGGTCAGAATCTACTGCGTAATAACCAGTTTTACATCTCCTGTCTACTCACTGCACCATCCAACGGAAGGGTCAACTATTTTTAGTGAGAATCTGTTCATGCGCCGTCCCATGAGAGCTGTTGTCACTAATTGATTGCTATCCACCATGATGCTAATATTGGACAATCCTGTACAGTTTAGAGTAAGTATTCGTTTTCCGTGTAAATAGCCTTGGTATAAGTATGATTGATAAACAAACCAGCAGTAGTGACCAATGCGAGAAGCAGTTAAATGCACTTGATTATCTCAAGATTACCGTACTGGGTTTTGCTCTCACTGCCATGTGGAGTTCACTGCACGGCATAATATTACCAATAAGGCTACTTGCATACGTCCCCGAATCACAGAAGAATACCTATCTAGGACTGCTAACCTTCACCGGTCTGATACTGGCAATGATTATTCAGCCGATTGCCGGCGCTTTTAGCGACCACACCAGCTCACACTGGGGACGCCGACGACCATATATCCTGTTAGGTTCTGTACTGTCTCTTATACTTCTGCCTGGTATAGGGCTGGCAAACACATACGCGGCAATTCTCATCGTTTACTGCCTGCTTCAGATTGGTGGCAACACAGCCCAAGCTTCATACCAGGCTTTCATTCCAGAAATCATAACTGAAAACAAGAGAGGACTGGCTTCGGGGGTGAAAAGTCTTCTTGAGGTATTGGGTGGGGTTACCCTGGTGCGGTTGACAGCATTCCTCATGGGTCGCTACTTCGAAGGCGGTGGGGAATTCTGGATGTGGACGGCTCTGGGTGCGTTAGTAATTGTGCTTCTCGCCGCGATGATTATCACCGTCCTGACTATTAAGGAACTCCCCTCAACAAACAACATCAGATTGTCCTTATCGACCATGTATCGTAGATTTAAAGTCGATTTCAAGGTGCATCGTGATTTCGGCTGGTTTCTTTTTTCACGGGCACTCCTCGGTATTCCGGGAGTCGTACTCCAGATATTCGCTTTATATTATCTGACGGACGTGGTGGGAATACCCAATCCTGCTTTAGTTGCCGGTGACCTTCCGGTAGTGGTTGGTATCTGCCTATTAACAACAGCCTATCCTGCCGGACGATTGTCAGACCGGATAGGACGTAAGCCCATAATAATAAGTTCCGGCATTATTGGCGCAGTGGGCGTCCTGGCTTTGTTTTTCTCCCACAACTATGTACAGGTAATGCTCTCCGGCGCCATTCTCGGTGTAGCCAATGGGGCTTTACTCAGTGCTGGCTGGGCGCTGGCGGCGGATTTGTCGGTGAAGGGTGAGGAGGCTAAGTACATGGGAGTCACTAACCTGGCAATGGCTGGCGGTTCGGCGCTAGCCCGTTTGGTCGGTCCGGTGATTGATTTCTTTAATGGATTCAGACAGGGAGCAGGTTACCAGGTTATGCTTCTTGTGTGTTTTATCAGCTTCATTGCTGGTGCTGTGCTGGTAGTAAAGGTCAAGCCCACTAGACTCCGAGGTTAAGTGGAAGCCAAACATTTGGGCTAAATATACATCGGATACTATGGTGTGCCGTTCGGAACAGTTCCCGAACTATTATTTGAGAAGAAGAGATTAATTCCAGCGATACAACAGATGCTTGTTTCCGGTCTGCCCCTTATAGTTCATGACTATTCAGGAGAGCTCAGGTTCAAATCAATTATAGTCAAGCTCTGCACCAAAAGGACGCCTGCTTTGATGGGCTTTGTCCGCTGTTTGTCAAAAAATTATTTATTGAGCCATTCCCATTATTACAGATAATCCTTGAGCTTACGGCTCCGGCTTGGGTGCCGCATTTTTCGGAGTGCTTTGGCTTCAATTTGCCTGATGCGTTCACGGGTGACGTGGAACTCCAGCCCCACTTCTTCCAGCGTCCGACTTCTCCCGTCCTCCAACCCAAACCTGAGTTGCAATACTCTCTGTTCCCTTGGCGTCAAGGTCGATAGCACCTCTCTAATCTGGTCTTTGAGTAATTGCCTGGAAGCGCCATCTAAAGGTTGTATTGCATTGCGGTCCTCTATGAAATCACCTAGATAACTGTCCGCTTCCTCACCCATGGGCAATTCCAACGAAATGGGTAGCTGGGCTACTTTAATGACCTCACGCACCTTCTCCGGTGAAAGCCCCAACTGTTGACCGATTTCTATAGCGGTCGGGTCGCGGCCATACTCCTGTGTAAGTTTGCGGCTTACTCTTAATAGCTTATTGATACTCTCGATCATGTGGACGGGGACGCGAATGGTGCGCGCCTGGTCAGCGATAGAGCGGGTAATTGCCTGCCGTATCCACCAGGTGGCATAGGTAGAAAACTTAAAACCCTTGTGCGGATTAAACTTCTCTACGGCACGTATGAGACCGATGTTACCCTCCTGAATCAGGTCGAGCAGAGACATTCCGTGTCCGATGCTCTTCTTGGCGACACTGACGACAAGCCGTAAATTAGCTTCGGCAAGGTGGTCTCTAGCGATTTTTTCCTCTCTCTGGAGGCGTTCAAGGTATTCACGCAGGTAGGCCTCATGCGCCTCAAGTTTCTCAATGAACTCCCCTTCCATCACCAGATTGGGAATACTTGCCAGCGAAGCCTTGCGACCAATGGCTGTCAGGACTTTTTCCGGAAGCAGTGCGCTGTCTACTGAAAGGGCAATCAGCCGGGACTCAATCGGTTGCGCAGACAGTTTAAGCTTATCGGCGATGCGTTGCACCATGAGCTGGTCAATCACTCCATCGATAGCAGCTCTGAATTTCTCATCGGTAATGGTCTGATGGAAACTGGTATTTTCCGGCAAACCAACATTCTCCTGAAGTTTATGGATAATCTCCCACGATAGCCCAAGCTCCCTTATTATTTCCTGGAAAACATGGCTGGCAGTGGCTTGCTTGCCCTGTGTTTCAAGCCCCCGTTTGACTGAGGAAACACGCTTCCCAATCTCAATCCGGCGCGCGGTAGTTTTCTCATCGCGTGCTGTGAGAAGCGGTACCCGCCCGATTTCATGGAGGTAAAGATGTGTAGGGTCATCGTTCGCCTCCTGGTCGTCAGCGTCGAGAACCGCCAGTGCTGGTTCTTCGGGTTCGAGGTCTTCTGCAGCCGGCTCTATTTCCAGCACAATCTTTTCTTCGGGATTTGTTTTTGGATCTTTTATTGCATCAAGCTGTAACTTTTTTGATGTTGCTGTCATTGCATCAAGTGCCATTGGCTGACCTTCCTGATTGCTCCGTGGGTCGCATTCGCCATGGGTATCTGGTACCTGCTTGTCCGTGACAGAATATCTGCCACGGAAATACTGTGATAAGCTACATATCTAACGGCCAGTTAGGACTCCAGGGCAGGATGAGATTCTTACCTGTTTGCCTGCTCATCACCCACGATAACCACATGCTTGACCTCGCCGAACACCGAGAACGCCTGCTTCAGTTCGTCGTCGGTAGTCTCCATGGCAAGGTTTCTCGCGTAGATATTCATGTAATCGCTGTTTCTCCGGATATCGAAACAACTATCGACTCTGCCGTCGTTTTCTTCTGGCGTTGTTTTTCGCTTTGACAAGGTAGGCGTCACGTTTCGACATGAATCGCTGGTGGGATCTGAACTCCCGCAATATGCCGCTTAACTGGACCATTTTCTGGAAGCGGCGGAGCAAAGACTCCTGGGACTCCCCTGTATGCAGTGTTACATCAAAAGGCACATTGAGCCATCCTTTCTGCCAGCGCGAACGAAGTTGGGTTAAACCCTGTTCTACACGCAGGCGCAAATGAAACCGGAGTGACCTGGGAAATGCCGGATATAGCCGCTTGCTATGGGCTTGCTCCAATAGGGACGCGAATGGTGTGAGGCGAGGTTACTTTTTACCAGGACCTGGAGCTACTGTCCTGACGCTGCGCCTTCTTTTTGGCACGGCATACGGGACAGCGTTTGGGCTCTTCGGTGAAACCTTTAGTGCGAAAGAATTCCTGTTCGCCCCCGCTGAATGTGAACGTTACACCGCAATCAGAGCAATGAATAGATTTGTCTTGAAGACTCATTAGATGACCTCCTCTCCTGAATAGTTGGTAAGAGTTCGATCACCCAATACTTGAAATGAATCTTTAGTGCGGAAAATTGAGAAGAAGATGCAGGAAAAGTACTAATGACCCTAACTTGAACCAATAATTTATTGTACGCTGAATCAGTTGTCAATGTCAAATTCTGGGGTTGTGAAGAGCTTCCGGTAAAAAAGACAACATGATTACCAAGCCGCAGGAGAAATCGAGGCTAATTGAGCGGTAATGAAATCACCATAAAACTACCTTTATGGTGGGCCATTGTGGATTCGAACCACAGACCCCAGTCTTATCAGGACTGTGCTCTAACCAACTGAGCTAATGGCCCGAATAAGCGGGGAAAACGAGGGGTCTGGTTAAAAAGTTACCTTAACCTCTGGATAGCGGAAGGAAGAAAGAATCCCAATCCCGATATAATCG
>JAURWL010000257.1 GCA_030654965.1 Dehalococcoidales bacterium
AGCACACTGCCCATTGCCACACAGTAAGCAGAACCATTGGCAATCCCGCGCTCGGCGAGACCGGAAATGATATTGATAATCCTGCCCTTTTTCTGCACCAGCATCTGTTTGCCGGTGGCGCGGCAGAAGTTCATTACGGAGTTGAAATTGTAGTCCATCACCTTGTCCCACTCGGTGGCTTTTATCTCCAGAAACGGCTGGAAGAAGGGGGTGTCCCCTGCATTCACAAGGATATCAATGCACCCATATTCGGCGATAACCTGATTGACCGCCTTTTGCACCTGTGTGGCGTTAGTGACATCGGTGGGAATGGCAATGGCTTTTCTGCCGGCTTTACGCACGGCTTCCACCGCTTCTGTCAGTCTGGGCGAGCCTTTCGCCGCGATAGCGATATCCGCACCCGCGCCGGCCAACGCTGTTACCACCGACTTCGTCCAGAACTTGTTATCCCCACCGACCAGAGCGACTTTGTCTTTTAACAGAAATGCTTTCGCCGTCATGCTAGACCCTCCTTCAGTGAGACTACAGGCGCGTAGCCCGTGGTGGCAAATCCCCCCGCCAGACCACCGCCATCGGAGATAAAGATGCCGGCAGTGACGTAGTCGGACGCATCCGAACAGAGAAATACGGCAAGGTAACCGATGTCATCCGGCTTGCCCGTATGCCCGACGGGGACAAACACGCGTCTGGTACCCGCCGCGGCGCGTATTGGCCCCATCGCCTTCTGGTATTCCTCCGGCTGGTTTTCAAAGGTATCCACAAAGCCAGGCACAATACAGTTGACACGGACGTTATATTCGGCAAGGGTTAATGCCATAACACGGGTAAAATTGACGACACCAGCCTTGGCAGTATTATACATGAAGCTGTTGCGCTGTCCGCGGAAACCCTCGCCGGAAGCCACCATGATGATGTGGCCATTTTTACGGTCGGCGAAATACTTGCTCACGGCGCGACTGCAATAGAAACCACCGGAGAGATTCACATCGATGCCGGTATGCCATTCCTGGTCGGTAATTTCCCACATCTGCTTGGGGCGTTCACCGCGCACGATACCGGCATTGTTGATGAGCACATCGATTTTGCCCATTTCCGCCAGCGTTTTCTCAATCAGTCGGTTGCACTGCGCCGCGTCCGTGACATCTGTGGAGACGACCAGAGCTTTCCTGCCAAGCTTGCGGACTCCTGCCGCGGTTTCTTCGAGAGGCGGCACACGACGGGCGGCAACCACGATATCCGCACCCTCCTCGGCAAGACGAAATGCCATCGACCTGCCTAAACCCGTGCCTCCGCCGGTGATGATGATGACTTTGCCGTCCAGAGTCCCCTTTTGTACGCTCATAGAAACTCCTTTATGAAAGAATCTGGAGCGGAAGACGAGATTCGAACTCGCGACCTCCTCCTTGGCAAGGAGGCGTTCTACCACTGAACTACTTCCGCCCCTGTGGTGCCGAGGCCCAGAATCGAACTGGGGACACGTAGATTTTCAGTCTACTGCTCTACCGACTGAGCTACCTCGGCATGACAAAGATTATTGTAACTTTTGGTGAGATGGAGTGTCAAGGTGGTGATATGGGAAGGTAAATATGATGAATATGGCAACCGCTGTCCCATCTTGGTAGCGCCTACCGGATTTAACAGTACTTGTCCGCCAGGTGTTTCCCCGTTTGTTTCTGTGCGTTAGCAAACGGTTAGCAAAAACTGCCCCATTTTTAACGGCAAGTTTCGCAGGTATGCACACTTCACGTTTACCCCTTTTCGTGTTCATTCCTTTGGACAGCGGATTACGTCCAGAGCCGTTGCCGTCATTTCACACCAAAACCATCACCATATTGACGTAAATTATTCTAAAGTATGAAATTCCTATATAAAAACTATGTCGCTTGCACTCGTTCAAGGATGGTGTTAGAATTGCTTTACAAAAAAACTTTATGTTTAGTGAATCTTTTCATCAAACAGAACATGGCTTTTATCGGTAATCAAGCTTGGATTAAGTATGAGTAAATCAAAACAATCAAAACGTGAGCAAACAGGCTTGGGTGATGCTTTATTTGGGACGCGGTTAGGAGAAGTCCGGCAAAGTGAGCCACCCAGGCAAGCCTCTGAGCTTTTTATTGTTGACAACAGTGACGCTAATTGGAAAGTAAAAACATATCTCCAACAGTGGTCGGAGATTTCTAGTTCTTTTGATATTGCAACCGGCTATTTTGAAATTGGCGCTCTTCTAGCTCTCGATGGGCAATGGCAAAAACTCGATAGCCTTAGAATCCTGATGGGCGCTGAAGTCTCTATGCGAACAAAGAAGGCTCTTCTTGCCGGGATAGAAACCGCGAAGAAGGTGCTTGACAACAGCCTTGAGGCAGAAAAGGAAAACGATGATTTCCTTACTGGTGTGCCAGCCATCGTTGACGCCATTCAGAAGAAGAAAATCGAGTGTAAGATTTATACCAAAGACAAGTTCCACGCAAAAGCCTATATTACCCATGCAAAACAGGCAGTTGTTGGCTCAGCCGCCCTGGTTGGCTCCAGCAACTTCACTTTGCCGGGATTAACCACCAATGTTGAATTGAATGTCCAGCTCAGGCGTGAGGTGGACATTCTGCAGAAGTGGTTTGAAGACCACTGGAAAAATGCGGAAGATGTCAGTGCAGAACTTCTTAAGGTAATCGAGCGTCAAATTCACGAATACTTGCCCTTTGAGGTTTACGCTAAATCACTTCAGGAGTTTTTCCGCGGACATGAGATGACAGCCGGTGAATGGGAAAAAACTACGTCTAAAGTGTATCCAGTTCTTGACCAGTATCAAAAAGAGGGCTACCAAGCAATCTTAAAAATCGCTAGCAAACATAACGGTGCCTTTCTTTGTGATGGAGTCGGGCTTGGTAAAACCTTGATTGGTCTTATGATTATTGAGCGTCTGATTTATGACCGTAATAGGGTTTTACTTCTAGTCCCCAAAGCCGCACGTGAACCCGTATGGGAAAAGCATTTGCAAAGATATCTTCCTGGGCTTGGAGGCGATTATTCGAATTTAGCTGTTTATAATCACACCGATTTACTCAGAGAAGGTAAATTCCCTGCAAAATTTGAGAAAATTAAGGAAATGACCGATGTCATCATTATCGATGAAGGTCACCATTTCCGTAATCCTGGCGTTCATGGTAAGACGCACTACTGGAAACTTGACGATATTTGTCAGGGGAAAAAGGTTATTTTTCTTACCGCCACCCCCATCAACAACAGTTTGCGTGATTTACAGCACATGATTGAGTTGTTCTCCCGGCGTGACAATGGCTATTTTAAATCCGCTCCGCTTGGTATTTATTCTCTGACTGGTCATTTCAGAAAACTGGAAAAAGACCTTGAAAAAATTATGGCTGAGAAACCCTCAGAAGATGATGGTGCGGTGGATACCGACCAGGTGGAAGCGCAGCAGGTCTTATTGAATGATAACTTATTCCGAGCATTGGTTGTACAGCGTAGCCGCGCTTATGTCAGGAAAAGTCAGGAACAATATGGCGGAAACAAAGTCATTTTCCCGGCACGAGAAAAACCGCAAATAGCAAAATACAACCTGAAGATTGTTTATGGGCGCCTTCTGGATATGGTAGAAAAGGCATTCTCTAAAGAAAAACCATTGTTTTCCCTTGCCATGTATTATCCCTTGGCTTACTCTAAGAAACCAGCCGATAGCACCGATGTACAAGAAGCTTTTGATATTAACCGCCAGAAACAGTTAGTCCGTCTCATCCGCATCCTGTTTTTAAAGCGATTTGAAAGCTCTGCCTGCGCTTTTGAGATGTCCTGTCAGGAACTACTGTTAAAAATGCTTGCCTTTGCCATAAAAAACAGCAAGACAGAGGAAGATAAAAAGCACCTTGAAAAATGGAAAGCGCGTAATGGTGATTTAATTGGATATGTGCAAGAGAAGCAATTGGAATTATTACCGGAAAAACCCGATGAAGATGCCGAGGACATTATTACATCGGAAATGCTAGAAGACACTGAGGAATTGGAACCCGACAAATATCACATGGACAAAATTTTAGCTGATACTAGAGATGACCTGGAACAGATTGCAGATTTTCTTAAGGAATTGAAGCAGTTCCAGCCGGCAAATGATGATAAGTTAAAGGCACTGGTTAAGCTATTGAAAACCGACCCCGTTCTATCCCAGCATAAGGTGATTGTTTTCAGTGAGTTTATGACCACCGCCCGCTACTTGAGAAAGGAATTGGAGAAAGCCGGTATCATGGGGCTGGACGAAGTGGACAGCGCTACTAAAGGAGACCGTGGCGATGTTATCACCCGCTTTTCTCCATACTACAACGAGCAAACCAGCGCCCAACTCAAAGCTAAGGGTGTTAATGAAACCCGTGTCCTGATTTCAACCGACGTGCTCTCTGAAGGCTTAAACTTGCAGGATGCCACCCGCCTTATCAATTACGACCTGCACTGGAACCCCGTCCGGCTAATGCAGAGAATCGGGCGTGTGGATAGAAGATTAAACCCGGAAATTGAAGCCCAGATTATCTCCGACCATCCGGAGCAAAAAGATATTCGCCGGAAGGTGATGTATTGGAACTTCCTGCCGCCGGATGACCTGGAGGGCTTAATCCATCTCTATTCCAAGGTATCCGGCAAAGCATTGCGGATTTCAAAAGTATTTGGCATACAGGGCAGGAAGCTCTTAAAACCCGATGATAATTACGATGACCTGAAAGACTTCAACCACGACTATGAAGGCACTACCAGCACCCTTGAAGAGATGCATCTGGAATATCAAAAACTGCTACATGAATACCCTGATTTAGAAGAGCGTCTGAATAATTTGCCGGGCAGGGTTTTCAGTGGGAAACAGCACCCTAAACCCGGCACACAAGCTGTCTTTTTCTGCTATGCGTTACCCGTGCTGTCATCGAAAAAGAATGAAGCGGGAGAAGAAGTGCAGGAATGGATAACGGATGCCGGTTACAGCCAGTGGTATCTTTACAATCTGGAAAACGGGAATATTATCACCGAACCGGCGGATATTATTGACCTGATTCGTAGTAAACCGGAGACGCCACGCTTCCGCTCTATTCCGAACGAAACACTGTCACAAATCAGGCTGAAAATAGAGAAGGAAATCAAAGATTCGTACTTGAAAAAGGTGCAAGCCCCGATTGGTGTAAAGTCCATTCTCAAAGCCTGGATGGAATTATCTTAGGGGGTAGCCAGTGCCAGATTTTAATAGAGACGAACTCCGGGCAATAAAATCATTCCCTCAACTGGTTAAATACCTGCGAGATGAACTTGACTGGCCAATCGAAGCGGATGATTTTGAAGAAATTACCTTTGAATATGACCCCGAGGAATTGGGCATAGACCCTGAAACCGCCGCCAAAATCCAGGAGATAAAACAGCTTCGTCCTCTAGTCTCTAACCAGCCGTGGGGTATCTTTTTTCTCAAGTTTGAACCGAAAAGGTTACCGGTAGTTGTTTTACGCCGTATCCTTAGCAAACTGGTGATTAAGAAACGGGCATCCGCCAAAACATCCGAACGGGCAGTGTGGAATTTGCATGACCTGCTTTTTATCTCTAACTACGGAGAAGGGGAACAAAGACAAATTACGTTTGCTAATTTTTCGCAGGATGAGAATAATGCTGACCTACCGACCTTGAAAGTGTTAGGTTGGGATTATGAAGACACCGAATTACACATCGATAATGTCCACCATGAATTAAAAGCAAAACTCCGCTGGCCTGATGATGCCAAGGACTTAAAAAAATGGCGTGATACATGGTCGTCTGCCTTTATTTTACGCAATCGTGAGGTTATTACTACATCCAAAGACCTGGCGACGAGGTTGGCTGCACTTGCCCAGCGTATCCGGCAACGTGCCAGGCTGGTTTTAGCTTTAGAAAATGCAAACGGTCCTATGCGGCAGTTGTACCGTGCATTCCAGGAAACTCTAATTCACGACCTGAAAGAAGATGATTTCGCCGACATGTATGCCCAAACAATCGCATATGGGCTTCTTGCTGCTCGTATGTCTCGACCAATGGGTATAACCTCCAGCAATATTACCGATATGGTTCCTAACACCAATCCTTTTCTCCGTGATATTCTTAATACTTTTATCGCTACCGGTGGCCGGCAAGGGAAAATAGACTTCGATGAGTTGGGCGTCCAGGAAATTGTAGAACTGCTTAATAGCCCGGATACCCACATGGACGCAATACTGCGAGATTTTGGCAACCGCACTCGACAAGAAGATCCGGTGATTCATTTCTACGAACTTTTCCTAACTGAGTACGATAAAAAGAAAAAGGTACAAAGGGGTGTGTTCTATACCCCGCAACCGGTGGTTTCTTACATTGTTCGCAGTATCCACGAGTTACTCCAAAAGGAATTCGGATTGGAAGATGGACTGGCGGATGTCACCACATGGGGCGAAATGACTAAGCGGAACAAGGAGATCAAAATACCGGAGGGGGTATCACCAAATGAACCTTTTGTCCAGATACTGGACCCGGCGGTGGGTACGGCAACTTTTTTGGTAGAGGTAATAGACGTTGTACATAAGACCATGATGGCTAAATGGCTTAAACAGGGGCATATGGCTCTGGAATTTCCGCAACTCTGGAATGAATATGTCCCCAAACACCTATTACCACGTGTTTATGGTTACGAACTGATGATGGCGCCTTATGCAATTGCCCACATGCGATTGGGATTAAAGTTATTTGAGACTGGGTACAGATTTGGCGCAGAAAACGCGAGAGCAAATGTTTACCTGACTAACAGCCTTGAACCTGCCAGTGAAGTAGGGCCACACCGTCAATTCCAACAATTAGCTCCAGCGCTAGCTCATGAAGCTAAAGCAGTAAATGAAGTAAAATGGACGAAACGATTTACAGTTGTTATCGGGAATCCCCCATACTCAGGAGTACCAGCGAACAACGGGCAATGGATTACAGGTCTTATTAATGGTGTAAGTGATAAAGATGGGCGGGAGATGATTAAAGGATATAAACTCATCGATGGCAAACCCCTCGATGAGAAAAACCCTAAGATGCTACACGATGATTACGTTAAATTCATCCGTTTCGGGCAATGGCAAATTGAACGCACGACAAAAGGCGTTTTGGGGTTCATCACCAACCATAGTTACTTAGATAATCTTACCTTTCGCGGTATGCGCTATTCATTAATAAATGCATTTTCTAGTATTAACATCTTGAATCTCCACGGTAATGCCATTAGGAAAGAGATATGCCCGAATGGAAATAAGGACGAAAATGTATTTGATATTCAGCAAGGAGTAGCGATTGGATTACTATTCAAAACGTTTGAAAAGACAGGGGTCAATAAAGTGCGTTATGCCGATTTATGGGGTTTGCGAGAAGAAAAATATCGGGTTCTTTCAACAACAGAGTTATTTTCTACCCAATTTGTAAAGCTAAGTCCTAGCGGTCAACATTACTTTTTTATACCTCAAGATGAAATATTAAAACCTGAATTCGAGAAAGGGTGGAAGGTATCTGATATTTTTACGTCATACAGCGCCTCTATATATACAGGTAGAGATAAGTTGACTATTCAATGGTCTAAAAAAGAAGTAGAGAATATTATCAATGACCTTTGCCTACTTACTTCAGATGTAGCCTGCAAGAAATATGAACTCGGCGAAGAGACACATGACTGGAAATTATCATTAGCGAAGAAGGATATACAAAATACTAAATCAAATCCAAAACTGGTAATTCCCGTTCTATATAGGCCATTTGATATCAGATATACTTATTATACAGGTCACTCGAACGGATTTTTATGTAGACCTCGTTCCGAAGTTATGCGTCATATGTTAACAGGTAATAACATTGGTCTCGTGTTTCAACGTGGTTGTAGCTCATCAGATACAATGAATTTGCCTCAAGTGTCAATATTTCCGACAGACCAAGGTACCTCCTATCCAGCTAATAGAGCGTTATCATACCTTGCGCCTCTGTATCTATTTTCGGATGATAATGGATTTAGTTTAGATTCTAGATGCCGCCCTAATCTAAACCACGAATTCATCAAGGCTATTTCGGAGAAGATAGGCCTAACATTTACCGAAAACGGTAAGGGAGAAATAAGAAACTCCTTTGGCCCAGAGGATATTTTAGATTACGCTTACTCTATATTTCATTCGCCAGTATATAGGAAACGATATATCGAGTTCTTAAAGATGGATTTCCCGCGACTTCCATTACCAGGTTCGCTCAATCTTTTTCGTAAATTGAGTTCTCTGGGCAATGAACTGGTAGAGCTTCATCTTTTTAAATCATTAATGTTAAGCAAATCGATTACGAAATTAATAGGAAATCTAGTCGATTGTGAAATTGAGATAATATCCTATGATGATTGCTGCGTATGGATTGACAAATCACAATCCACAGGATTAAGTGGTATCACCAAAGATGTATGGAATCTCCAAGTTGGAGGCTATCAGGTCTGTCAAAAATGGCTTAAAGACCGCAAGGGTCGTGTTCTTTCCGCGGAAGATATCACCCATTACCAGAAGATAGTCGTTGCCTTGAGTGAAACCATTCGTCTGATGAAAGAGATTGATGAAGTAATTGAAGAGCATGGCGGCTGGCCGGGAGCGTTTACGTAAGGAACTGGAAGCACAAATAGACCAGATGATATATGGACTTTATGGCTTTACGCCGGAGGAGATTGCGGTGGTGGAGGGAAAGGTAAAATAATACATTGAACTGGAAGTATAAATTGACCGGATGAAAGAGGAAGCGCGCCTGAATGGACTCATTCGGGAGAACCTCCCAAGGCTGGATATAAAACAATAAGTTGACAAAATATAATAAAGAAATCTATATTTAACTTTCGGGGTATAAAGTAAAATATGGACAAAGTTGACCTACAAAAACATGTCTTTTCTATCATTAACCAATGCCTATTGACATTTTTCAATAGATGGCTTAAGCTTATAAGTAACATACCCACCAAGCCTCTACCGCAAGGCACGCGCAACCTGGTGGGTCTTTTTTTGGGGCTGAATAATGGAAGACTATAACAAAGCCCCACTTACCTATGCCCAACAACTTGACCTTCTCAAATCACGCGGATTATTAATCAATAATCCCGCTGATGCTCTCATTTTTCTCAAGCAAGTAAACTATTACCGCTTTACTGCGTATTGCATCCCTTATCAGAAACCTCATGATGTTTTTCTACCGGGTACTACCTTTGAGACGATTGTAGGTTTATACCGTTTAGACGAGGAATTACGGGATGTCGTTTTTGCCATGTTAACTCCCATTGAGATTTTCTTCCGAACTCAAATGGCATACGAATTGAGCCACAAATGGGGAGCCTTTGCGCACTATAATGCTTCAATATTTCAATATGACACAGCGCACAAACAGTGGCTTGCCGAATTGGAAAAGACCATCACAGACAGCAAAGAGCCTTTTTTACAACATTACAAAACTAAATATAATGGATTCCCGCGTCTGCCTCTCTGGATAGCTTGCGAAATCATGAGCTTTGGTAGCCTGTCTACTTTTTACAGTTGTTTGACGCTTGATGCACGGCTTTTATTTTGTTCAATTGTCGGAGTCGACCATAACGTTTTTAGAAGTTGGCTTCATTCCATTACATTTTTACGAAATATTTGTGCCCATCACGGACGGCTCTGGAGCCGCAATATTTCAATTAGTCCCATGATTCCTGATAAAAATCCTGAGTGGCTGGCAATTCATTTCAATAATAAGAGGATTTTCGCGAGTGTCGCGATAATGGAATGGATTTGCCGTAAAGCCGAGTTACCGCTCTGTAATGTTGAACCCGTATATGAAACAATGCGGAAAATAGCAGCACTCGATTCGCGCTTTGCAAATTGGATGGGCGTTCCTTTAGGCAGAGCAATTGGCTTGTGCTGGGAGACTAAATAATGAATAGCGGCGTACTTCAAGACTGTCAGGACTGCCTGAAATCCGGTTTCCCCAGAGCGAAAATCGTTTAATCTGCCTGTGGACATAGCTGCGGTGGTGGGGAAATAACCAATAAAAAGAGAGGCATTGCTGTGGGACTAACCCCACAGATTGGCCCCTCATCGTGATTATGTTTTTAAGATAACATTTACCGGTAAACGTGTCAAGTAGTTGAATATAATCCCCTTGCTCGCAACCCCACACCCATCCAGGCAAGCCAAAATCAGAACTGTAAGTAAAGTTAAATACTGAGCGAAGCTAAGTGGATTCCTTTCTTCGTGCTTTGCGTCAAAATCCTCTTGCCCTCAACCCCACTTCCTACCACCCCAAAGAGGGCAATCCCTATTGACACCTTAGGGGAAAAGGGGCTTTTGGAATTTTAGATTTGGAGCTTGGAATTTGTTTAGTGTTTAGGATTTAGAGTTTAGTATTTTCCCCCCTTTACGACAAAATCCTCTTGCCTTCTCATTCTCCTCTGCTTTATCATAATCTCACAACGTGGCGGTCTCCGGTTAAAGACGCCGTCAGATTCTGGCCGCTGGGGTCAATTAGG
>JAURWL010000001.1 GCA_030654965.1 Dehalococcoidales bacterium
GCTAATGATGATGTTGAGGCTAAAATCGCGGAAATCAATTGGTAGCGGGGGTTGGATTCGAACCAACGGCCTTCGGGTTATGAGCCCGACGAGCTTCCACTGCTCCACCCCGCGTCAACTTTCAAGTATATACCCACTTTCAGGACAAGTGCAAGAAAATGTATGTATTCCCGTATCCCTACAGGCAAAAAACCGCGCATTGTGGTAAAATAAAACTTAGTTACGAAAACATAGGGGACTCACAAAATGACCAAGAAAGAAACCACAGAACTGAAGACCTTCATCGAGAATGTCAATAAGAAAGACAAGACCAACGGCAAAAAGGTCGTCTTCGACTTCGTGAAGCGGAAGCGGAAGTAAACCTGTAGACCTACCGCGCTACTTTATGGTCAACCTGCTGACATCACAGAGAATATTAAGCTCGATACGGTTTGTGGCGCTAGCGTAATCCGGAGATATATAGTAATCGCCCTGTCGCGGAAAACGCTCCGTGTCAATCCTGAACATACTCAAATTAACGTCGGCCTTAATTTTTACCGCAACTCCCTCTGGAACTGTTATTTCCAGATTGCTGACATCCATATCAATATTGATTACAGTATCACCGGCAGATGCCGGGAGCATGAGCCAGCCAGTACTGACATTCATTTCCAGACGAAGCTTCTCAACTTTAAGGTCTTTCAATGCAAGGTTTGCCCGCGACCCATCACAAAGTATGTCCAGGGTTATTGGTATTTGAAGGTTGAACCTTAAATCCCAGCGTACAAACCAATCATCCCAGAGCCGCTGATTAATGGGTTTCACATTTATGGTCACAGTCCCGTCTTCCCGCGTGAAATCGGCTTCCATAGTACGCAAACGTTCTTGAGGCTTGCGTTGAGCGTCGTGACCATCATCGATTTCGACCAGCAACCGACGGTCGGTTTGCAGGTCAGTCACTACCATAATGCCTGCGGAGAAATCTATCCTGGCATCCGCTCGTTCCACTCCAATAACCGGGTAGGAAAATCTTTGCTCAACAAGCGTTACATCATGAGATAGAGTGGGCATGTATTGAAAAGCGGAAATTCCCAGACAAGCGCCAAGAATCGCCAACGTTAATACTGCCATCAACCACCCGCGACGGCTGGACAGGAGGAATGACAATCCCATGATGATAATCAGGACGGGCCAGAACTTCCACAGTGTTCCCCATATCCTCCACTCCAGAACTCCGGTCGCCTGAAGCAGGATGACCACGCCAATGAAAAGAATAAACGCTCCCCAGACAATTGCGGCGTGGCTTCCACGTGGTTCTTCTTCAGCCATCTAATCCTTCCTGTCCTTCCTGGAAACGCTTAATATAATAAGCAACCCTATCGCAATAAGGACGATCGGCCAGATGACACTCCATTTAACCCAGTGAAAGATGCCGAATACTCCTAAAAGCAGGAATACACCGACAACGATTAGAATAACGCCGAATAGATTGCGCCGCTTTGTCTGCGCCTGTTCAGTTTCCTGTGACTCCGTTTTCTTTCCGGAGAAGGTGTCTCTGATATTCTGACCGAGTCCCTGCGCAGTATTCTTTGCCTCTTCTACATTATCGAGTACTATCTCTTTTGGACTGGTCTTGGTACTCCCTTCCAGCGGCACGATAAACGCCATGATGAAATAGACCAGAACGCCGATAACCGTTGTCAGCGCCAGCAAGACCACGATAATCCGCATTAGAGATGAATCAATACCGAAGTATTTTGCCAGTCCCCCACAAACACCAAAGAGTATCCGGTCTTTATCACTACGATACAATTTATTTCCCATGTCCCCTCCCTGGTTGATGTCATCCATCAACCCTGTTGGGAATTATACTTCAAGGTGAACGGAGTGACAATACTCCGCCAGAATGTTTTTATATCACGATGAGAGGGGTAATACAGTAAAAATATCATCCTTAAGAAGGAGATTCTTTTATGACCACTGAATCCGCCACCCGGAAAATGGCGACCTGGCAGAAAGGACGCTTAGCTTGCTCTTCCTCATCACGCTCACCTTCCCCATTACCATACACTACGGGACCTGTGCAGATACCTGTCCCAACAAGGTTATTGAATATTCATGGAGCCGTCTGCTAAAAATTTAACTTTTTCTTCGATATTCAATAGCTGAGGAAGGGAGTAGCCAGGAACAATAACTGTCATCCGCGCCTACTGATTTTTTTGTTCACGTGAGGTACCCTGTGAGTCTGCCACCATCAGACTGTCTCCTAATCCCTGAGGTGACATACTCCCAGCAGATATCGCCATCTTCAGCCCCTCTTCTACTGAAAGATTGGTCCTGATAATGTCTTCTTCACGAACAATCTCCACAAAGCCACCGGTAGGATTCAAAGCAGTGGGGATGAAGACATTAAAGAACTTTCTTCCACTCTTGTCTTTCTCCTCATTAGTGATGAAGGCGATAGTTTTCATACCCTTGACAGGGAATTCAATCAGTACTACCTGCATGAATCGGGGTTTTTTAGGATCAGAAAAACTCTGAGCAATCTGCTTTATAGCAACATAAATGGTGCGTGTCATTGGTACTTTTTCTAACAAAGACTCGCCCCAGCGGACAATTCTCTTCCCGATCACATTAGTCGCAATAGTTCCAACAATAAGAACCAGTACTACAATAACACCAAAACCAACGCCGATTATCTCATGTCCGAAGATAGTTTTGATAACGGGTTGCAGAAGTTTATCAATTTCAGTGAAAAGCCAGACGAATATCCATATCGTGAGTCCAATCGGCACAGTGACAGCTAACCCGGCAATCAGTATCGCCCTGAATTTCCTCAGAAACCGGCGCCAGACTGATGTTGCTCTCTTTTCTACCACCCCAATTCTCCAGCGCGCTTTTGTTTATCACCATACAATCAGTGATTTCACCAATATAATAACAGTAGTTTCAAGGTTCAGCAATGGCAAACAGATAAGGGTGTCGAAAAGCAAGATGCCTGCTTGCTTAGACGAAAGGATGCTTTTCCCGCTCGAAATCCGGCTGGTAGTTATCCGGAGAATCCAGCGCTTGAATCCAGCCGTTCTCCATCCCCAGTCTGTCTAACAGCGCCACCACACTGCTATATTCCGCTTCCGTAATCCGCCGTGCAAGAGCCGAAAAGCGACTGGCGTGATGCGCGGGATAGTATTGCGCCATGATACTGAGATGAACATCCGGGAAAACCTCTCTTGCCAGCCAGGTCAATGATACTTCACTGCCCGCCAATCCCTCCGGCAGAATCAGGTGGCGGATAATCACACCCCTCTGCGCTACACCTTCCTTATCAACCGCGAGCCCACCTACCTGACGGTACATCTCTTTAATTGCGGCACGGGCATGCTCGACGTAATCCGGCGCATGGGAATATTTCTGTGCTACCTTATTATCTGCGTACCGGATATCCGGCAGGTAAATATCAATAACACCGTCCAGCAGTTTCAACGTATCCACGGAATCATAACCGCTCGTGTTGTAGACCAAAGGCAAACGCAGTCCCAGCGGTACTGCCTCAAACACGGCTCTTATCATCTGGGGCACGAAGTGAGAAGGCGAGACAAAGTTGATATTGTGGCAACCCAGGTCATTCTGGAGATATAACAACATTTGCGCCAGTGTATGACAGTCCATCTCCTGACCGCGCAGTTTCCGCCGGTCCTGGCTAATCTGGTGGTTCTGGCAATAAACACAGCGCATAGTGCAGTTGCCAAAGAAGACCGTGCCCGAGCCTTTAGTACCGGAGATTGGTGGTTCCTCGCCGTGGTGAGCACAGACAGATGCAACAATGGGCAGGGCACCGGAGCGACAAAACCCCAACTCGCCTTCAAGTCGGTTGACACCACAAATACGGGGGCAAAGGTCACACTGAATAAGACGCGTTTCTAACGCTTCAACACGCTTTTGTAACTCACCGGAACGGTAGAGAGAAAGATAGCCTGGTTCTGACATTGCCCAATTCACCACACTACAGAGCCGCGAGCTTATCGATAGCTTCCTGAATCCGTATCAGGCACCGCTCCCGTCCCAACACCGCCATCATCTGGAAGAGGGGCGGGGTCGCCGTCTCCCCACTTACCGCCGTACGCAACGCACCAAAGAGTTGTCCCGTCTTTAACTTCAGTTCTTCCGCCAGTGGTCTTAGCATGGCTTCCAGCGTTTGTGCATCAAAGCCGGGCAGTTTCTCCAGTCGTTCTTTTGCTACGGCAAGCGCCTTGCGGGTTGATTCCGCAGTCATATCTTTGCTGATAAGCAGTTTTGCATCATAGTTAAGTTGGTCGGAGAAAAAGTAATGGGTGAGTTCCGGCACCTCGGTAAGTAATTTTGCCCTTTCCTGTACGAGTGGCAGGACCTCAAGGACATAATCCATCGAAGGGATATTCTCATGAAACGCTCCCTCCAGAAAGGGCACGCACATCTGCGCGAAGGCTTCCGGAGTCAGCTTACGGATGTAGACACCGTTCATCCACTTGAGCTTTTCGTGGTTGAAGATGGCGGCGGTCTTGCTGACCCGCTCCAGAGAGAAGTTTTTAATAAGCTCATCGCGGGTTATGACATCGGTTTTATCATCCAGCGACCAGCCAAGCAGAGCGAGGAAATTAAGCATCGCCTCGGGGAGATAACCTTGCTCCCGGAACTCCAGCACAGAAGTGGCACCGTGCCGCTTGCTCAACTTCGAACGGTCGTGACCCAGTACCATCGGCAAATGAGCAAATTTGGGTGGTGTATAACCCAGAGCCTCGTACGTCATTAAATGCAGAGGCGCGCTTGAAATGTACTCTTCCGCCCTCAAAACGTGTGAAATCTCCATAGCATGGTCGTCCACTACATTGGCAAGGTGGTAGGTAGGATACCCATCCGACTTCAGCAGTACCAGGTCTTCAATGTGGCTGTTTTCAAAAACGACATCGCCCCAAATTTCATCGTGGAACCGCGTCTTGCCGGCAAGCGGTGTCTTAAACCGGACAACCGGCGTGATGCCCTCTGCTTCTTTTGCCTTACGCTGTTCGTCAGTCAGATTGCGGCAATGGCGGTCATAGCCGGGTGGCATTTTCCGCTTGATTTGCTCCGCGCGCAGGGCTTCCAATCGTTCCGGAGAACAATAACAATAATACGCATGACCGCTCTCCACCAGCCTGCGGGCGGCATCCTGATAGAGATGCAGCCGTTGCGATTGCACATAAGGTCCGTAATTGCCTCCCACTCCTGGTCCTTCGTCCCAGTCCATGCCCAGCCAGCGCAGACCTTCCAGAATATATTCGAGCGAACCCTCAACACTGCGTTCGACATCGGTATCTTCGACACGAAGGATAAAAACGCCGTTGTGGTGCCGGGCAAAAAGCCAGGCAAAAAGCGCCGAACGAATATTACCAACATGCGGGTAACCGGTGGGACTGGGGGCAAAACGGGTCCTGACTGTATCACTCAATGTTAATTTACCTGCCCCTGACGTACTTGCCACGACGCTAACTCTTTACTGGTGGGAATACGGACAACGAAAGTTTCCGCGATTTTATCATGGAAACCCTGCCGCCGGTTGTCAATTCCAACCCAGAAGAACCCGATAAAGAGAGTCACGACGGAGATGATATAGCCGCAATAACGCAATAAAGCGCCGCCCCAGCCGATAGGCGAACCGTCGAACTGTGTAATTTTGAGCCTCATAATCCATTTGCCCGGCGTCTGCCCACGCCATGCCCAAAAACAGACGAAATAACCGACCTGCACCAGGAAAAAGACAATTCCTCGCAACCACCAGAGAGGCGCGGTGGTGACACCAATTTCCGTCATCTGCTCGGTTAGTCCCCTCCAGGGGAGGTCTGTTGCCAGGTTCCACAAACCGTTCATCAGGTAGTTGAATCCCCATAAGATAACGCCGTCAATGATAAAGGCGCCCAGTCGCCACCAGAACCCGGCATAATCAACCGTATAGCTTTCTTTCACGAGTATTCGTTGCATTTCAGGTCTCCACACAATGCGAATATTTTATCTGTCCAAATTCTATCATCTACTCGCTCCCTTTACTAGTTATTTAATTGCTTTCAGCGCCTTCTCCAAATCATCCGGCAGGGGTGAGGTAAATTCTACATACTCACCGGTGGTGGGGAGATGGAAACCGAGTTTGTGGGCATGGAGGAACTGACGTGAGAGAACGGGTGATTTAACGCCGTAGGTGACATCGCCGACCACCGGGTAGCCGATGGCGGCAAGGTGTACGCGTATCTGGTGAGTGCGCCCCGTCTGCGGCATCACTTCAAGCATGGTATAGTTCCCCAAATACTGGATAACCTTATAGCGGGTTAGCGCCTTTCTACCCCGGCTCTCGCCTGATATCGCCATCTTCTTGCGGTCGCCGGTGTCCCGCCCGATGGGCGCTTCAATAATGCCTTCCTCTGGAGTCACACGCCCTCTGACCAATGCCAGGTAGACTTTCTTCACAGTGTGTTGCTTGAATTGCGCGGCGAGATTTTCATGCGCCACTGGATTTCGGGCAATGACCATCACCCCGGACGTATCCTTATCCAGTCGGTGCACGATGCCGGGTCGTTGCACTTCGTCAGACATGGTGGTGAGGTGCGATAGTACGGCGTTGACCAGCGTATGACCCGGGTGACCGGGGGCGGGGTGCACGGTCAGTCCCGCCGGCTTATCCACCACCAGAACATCATCATCTTCATACAAGATGGGCACGGGGATATTTTCCGGAGCCAGGTTGCTGGGGGTTGGGGATGGTATCTTTACATGCACCCTGTCGCTGGCGCTTAGTTTGTAACTGGCTTTCTCCTGGTTACCGTTGACGGTAACTTGCCCGTCCTCAATCAACCGCTGTGCCTGTGTGCGGGAGAGGTCAGGACACATCTCGCTGATATATTTATCCAGCCGGATGCCCGATTGTTCAACAGTAAAACGGAATTCTTTCAATATACCAGACATGAAATCCCAGCGTGTAATACGGGTTCTTATCGTTTCTCTTTCATCGCCAACCGGAGGATGGTAATGGCAAGCATTATCGCCCCGATGGTGACACCGGAGTCCGCCGCATTGAACGCCGGCCAGAATCCCGGGTCAAGGAAGTCGGTCACGTTGCCGTCGAACCGTAGGCGGTCAATCAGGTTACCAATCGCTCCTCCCAGAATCAGCCCCAGAGCAATCTGATTCCATCTCGTGACCAGATGCGGCATGCGACGGTACACAAAGTATGCCAGAGTCAGCAATACCACCACCTCCACGACCGCCACGATTGCTAAGGCTGTAGATTGCCCCTGGAAGAGACCAAATGCCGCACCGGTGTTTTGTATATGGATAATCTGCAGGAAGCCGATTTGCTGAATAAGTCCTTCCAGGGGATAGGTACGTATCCACTCCTTGGTAAGCAGGTCAATAGCGATGAGGACGATGACAGTAAGGAGGATAATAAGATTGCGCCTATCGGTGAATGGATTACCTTTTTGCATTCTTTGATTCAAGAGTCTTACAGCTCATACAACGCCGTGCTTGAGGCAGAGCCTCTAATCGAGCTGGTTCGATGGGTTTACCGCAGACGTCGCACTTACCGTAAGTGCCGGCTGTTATTTTAGCAAGCGCAGACTCAAATGCCGTCAACTGCTCCTTGATGCCCCGTTCCAACGCTAAACGTCGTTCCAGTTCCAGGCTTTCGGTGGCTTCTTCCTCACGTTTGCCAAAAGGACTCCCCTCGCGCCGCTCCTCAGAAGGACGGCCGGCAACACTCAGTTGCTCTAATTCACCAAGCAACCGCTTTTTGTCACCTTCAAGCCGAGTACGAACCTTCGCGATATCAAGTGCCACTGTATAACTCCCCGCTTCCCGGATGGCTCCGCAATCATGCAGTTAAGTTATTATACTGAAGCTTGAGTAGAATAGCAACAAACGCCAAAAACCAAAACCGCCGTCAAATACCGGCGATCGTTTATTCCCCGTTTACGCTATTTTAACGATGTTTTCACATTTTAGCAAATCCTGTGAGGCATTCACTAACGCTCTACAACCCGTCTCGCCCTTTTTCCCCCGAAGGCATGTATGGTTCTGGTTCCTGGTGTGGATTCTCCGCCATGGACGGTGCCCTTCGGGATATAGCGCTCCTCACCGACATTCAGGAAAGTCTTTCATTATGTGTTCCTATATCAGCTCTGGCTTGTACGCCGCTTCGCTTCCTCCCAGAGTTGATTCTGCTCAGTAAAGGACAGGTCACTGAGGTTGACATTACGCTGGCGGCAGAGCTCTTCCATATACTGAAACCGCCGGGAAAACTTACGGTTAGCTTCCCGTAGCGCCACCTCAAGGTCAATGCCCTGCCGGCGGGCAATGTTCGCGAGTGTAAAGAGTAAATCACCAAATTCCTCATTTTTGCTTTCTACGGTATCCGCCCGTGTCAGTTCCCCTACCTCCTCCGCTAGCTTTTCAATAACACCCGCATCATTCTCCCAATCGAACCCCACTTGCGCCACACGGCGTTGAATCTCCTGGCTGTAACTCAGGGCAGGCATACTTTTGGGTACGCTGGCGATTATTGATTCGTCCGCATCTTTTTCTTCTCGTTTCAGGGTCTCCCAATTGTGGATAATCTCGTCGACGTCCTTCACCTTCTGCTCACCGAAGACATGGGGATGGCGGTGTATCAATTTTTTGTTGATGGCGTTGATGACATCGCCTATCTTGAACTCACCCGCCTCTTCAGCAATCTGTGCCTGTAGAACAATATGGAGAAGCAAATCCCCCAACTCCTCGCACAGCCTGTGAGCATCTCCTTCATCCAGCGTCTCCAGTACCTCATAACACTCCTGGATGAACGTCTCGCGAAGAGAGGCATGCGTCTGCTCTTTATCCCAGGGACATCCATCCGGACCCCGCAAACGAGCAATGATTTTCACCAGTGCAGAAAAGCGACTCAAGTCTTTCGGCAGTGTCAAATTTACCCCCTTCCTAGTTATCCGGTAGAACGACGCCCGGTAGCTGGCGCTGACCTCGCAGGAACTCGCCAGCCATCATAGCACGCTTTCCTTCCATTTGAACACGGACCACACCCAGTATGCCTGCCCCGGTCTCCACACCAAACGCCATGTCTCCCGCAAGCAGCACCACCCGTCCCGGTGTGCCTGATTGCCCCTCCAGAGGAATAGCTTCGATAATTTTCAGTTGTTTCCCCTGCCACCGCGTGTAACTGCCGGGCCATGGCTGATAAGCCCTAACTTGGCGACACAGCTCAACCGCAGGCCGGTTCCATTCGATTTCTCCGACTTCCTTGTCAATCAGGCGGGTGTAGGTCGCCTGTACGTCGTCCTGTGTTTGCAGCATTACTTGCCCCTTGACCCAGCGCGGTAGAATTTCAAGCAACAACTGGGCACCGATACGGGAGAGCTTTTCGGTCAGAGAGCCTGTGGTGTCCCATCCTGTGATAGACACCTGTACCTGGACCAGAACGGGACCTGTATCCACTCCCCTGTCCAACATCATAACACTGACTCCGGTAAACTCGTCACCGTTAAGTATTGCCGCCGGTACAGGTGATACCCCGCGGTATTTCGGTAGGAGAGAGGGATGGATATTGAGACAACCATAGCGTGGCATCTCAAGAATAGCCTGAGGGAGAATTTGCCCGAAAGCGGCAACCACAATGATGTCCGGTTTCAGTGCGGTCAGTTTGTCCCTTTCCTCGACCGACTTCAGATTTACGGGCTGGTATACCGTTAGTCCATACTTCAACGCAACAGCCTTCACGGGTGGCGCCACCAGAGCGCGCCCCCGCCCTGCCTCTTTATCCGGCTGGGTATAGACAGCAACCACGCCTGCCCGGTTGAGCATTAAAAGTTCCAGGGGTATGACGGCAAATTCAGGTGTGCCCATAAAGACAATTCTCATTCCCAACCTCCAGTTACCGCATTTTAGCATCAAAGTCCTGTACAAACAACCCGATTTTCACAATGCGATATTCATCCGCTCTTAAACGTTTTTTCTTTCCCTAGACGGGCAAATGGTACTTCAGTTGCCTATGGAAAGGTGGACATTACGCCTTCTCGTGGACTTTTCGCTGTCCATTGGCAAACCCAGTCTATCAGTGAGAGAACTGTTAAAAAGAGAAGCATCGCAGAGCTTTTGAGTTAGAACGAAAGAGTCTTTTACCACTAAAAACTCCTAGAGGCAATCCTCAGAACCCTTGCTTTGTAGAAGAAAGGCGTATTATCCTAATTATCGTTACTTGTTTACACCAGAATCCGCAAATAACTTTTCGCCAAGCCGTATAAACGCTCGGGGTAGGTCTTTTTGTGTCTCGTAACGTCTACGGTTTTGGCTTGGGATAGTTTACATGAAAGTTCGGTCAGCCCAGGAAATCTGGGAAGCTGCCTTGGGCGAATTACAGGTTGAAGTTAGTAAAGCAAATTTTCATACATGGTTCAAGAAGACTACCGGTCTCAGCTTCGAAGATGGCACATTCGCGATTGGTGCGCCCAATACCTTTGTAGCTGAATACTTGGAAAAAAACCAGCGCTCTCTGATTGAAAGAGTTCTCACCGGCGTTATCCGTGCTGAAGTGCGGCTGGAATTCCGTATCGCCGACGGCACCCGCACAACACTGACAGCACAAACCACCCTGCCCCTCTTCAATCCGCGCTACACATTCGATACTTTTGTTGTGGGCAACTCAAATAACCTCGCCTATGCCGCCGCCACAAAGGTTGCAGAAAGTCCCGGACAAAACTTTAACCCGCTCTTCATACACGGTGCCTCCGGTCTGGGCAAAACTCACCTGCTCCACGCCATTGGAAACTATGCCACCAATATAAACTACCACGTACTCTGCGTGAGCGCCGAGCAATATACCAACGAACTCGTGACCGCAATCCGTGAAAAAACCACTGATGAGTTCCGTCGTAAGTTCCGTACCGTCGACCTGCTCCTGATGGATGATGTCCAGTTCTTCACCGGCAAAGAGCAGATCGAGGAGAACTTCTTCCATACCTTTAACGAATTGCATAGCAACAACCGTCAGATTGTGGTCACCAGCGACCGCCCCCCGAAAGCACTACCCACTCTGAAAGAACGCTTGCGCTCTCGCTTTGAGTGGGGACTCGTGGCAGACCTACAGGCACCTGACTTCGAGACCCGTGTTGGTATTCTGAAAGCCAAGGCACAGCGAGATGGCGTAGACCTGAAAGATGACGTGCTGGAATTCATCGCTCTTCAGATAAAAGAGAATGTGCGGGTGCTGGAAGGTTCGCTGAACCGTGTGATTGCTTACGCAAAATTGCTCCGCACCATGATTACGCCGGACCTTGCCGCGCGCGCCATTGATGATATCGCCAGCAAACAACCGAAATTGGCGCCAGTTACGCCGGCTTTTATCGTGGAAACGGTCGCCGGCGCTTTCCAGACTACCCTCTCCGACATCAGGGGGCGGCATCGCGATGAAAATACCGTACTCGCCCGCCATACAGCAATGTATCTGATGCGGGAGGAGACGGATTGCTCACTGGCAGCCATCGGCAAGGAACTGGGCGGGCGCAGTCCGGCAACCATCAGCTATGCCTGTGAAAAAATGACCAATGCTCTCAACAACGACCCACACCTGCGGCGCCAGGTGTTCAATATCCAGCAGAAACTTTACGCCACCCGGAATAACTAACCTCTGTTATTACACCTATACTTTTTGAATTCTACCCTGCTTTTTTGATAACCTATCCGGCTTTTTGATAACTCCCGTATTTGTTGGTCTCATTCCCCCCACTCCCTGAAATCTATCACCACCAGATTCAACATCTGGCGCGCTCAACTATGCATTATTATTAATAAGGTCGTATTTCTTCTAACAAACATATAAAATAAAGAATAAGGACTATGGTATTCTTATAACAGCGATGTTTGATGTAGTAAGTATAGGAGTACAGGGTGGTAAAGGCGGAGCTGGCGCTATCAGCTTTCGTAGAGAGAAGTTTGTGCCTTTTGGAGGACCGGATGGAGGGGATGGGGGGAATGGCGGGGACGTTATTATTATGGTAGACCCGTCAGTGACAGGTTTTAAAGAGTTCAGGCAGAAAGGCATGTATCGTGCTAAGGATGGGGAGAGTGGTGGAGGACAGAAGAAGTCAGGTAAGCGGGGAGAAGACCTGGTGGTTAAGGTACCAGTAGGAACAGCGGTGTATGAGGAAATTGTTCAAGGAAATAGAGTCTTGCTGGCTGACCTGCCGGTTGTAGGAGAACAGGTATTGGTTGCGAAAGGTGGTAAAGGTGGCTGGGGAAATGTCCACTATGCCACTTCAACAAACCAGACACCGCGGCTTGCTCAAGCAGGAGAAGCAGGAGAAAAGAAGTCGCTGGTGCTGGAATTGCGGCTTATTGCGGATGTTGGTATCATTGGCTACCCGAATGTGGGCAAGTCCTCTCTTCTTGCTGCTGCATCCGCCGCCAAGCCAAGGATTGCCGATTACCCCTTCACCACTAAAGAGCCGGAGCTTGGAGTAGGTGAGATAGGGCATGATACCTTTGTTCTCGCCGAGATTCCAGGTCTGATAGA
>JAURWL010000007.1 GCA_030654965.1 Dehalococcoidales bacterium
TGACTTCTTCACGCCCATTGTCGACGACCCGTATGATTTCGGGCAGGTGGCGGTGGCGAATGCCCTGAGCGATGTCTATGCCAAGGGCGGCAAGCCGCTCACTGCAATGAATATCGTCTGCTTCCCTATCAAACAGATGGACGTCTCAATCCTCAATGTCATCCTCAGGGGCGGTATCGATAAGATGCGGGAGGCGGGCGTGTTGTTGGTCGGCGGGCACAGCGTCGACGACCCGGAGCTTAAATACGGGCTCTCCGTCACGGGCGTCATCCATCCGAAAAAAGTTGTGATGAACAACGGTGCCATAAACGGCGATAAACTCATTCTGACCAAACTACTGGGCACCGGTATCATCAGCACGGCAATCAAGGCGGACGAGGCTAAACCACGACTGGTTAAGAAGCTCACCCGGAGCATGGCAACCCTGAACCGCGCCGCCTCGGAGGCGATGATGGCGGTGGGGGTGCACGCTTGCACGGATATTACAGGGTTCGGCTTCCTGGGTCACGCCTGTGAAATGCTCGAAGACACGGAAGTCGGCATGGTGATTAACTCCTCACAGATTCCTTTCTTCCCGGAAGCGAAGACGTTTGCCGAGAACGGTCTTGTCCCCGGCGGTATGCAGAGAAACCGCGACTTCCGGAAGCACATGATTGATATTGGCTCCATTGTACCTGAATATTTACAGGACATACTCTTCGACCCGCAGACTTCGGGCGGACTGCTGATTGCGGTGAGCAAGACAAAAGCATCGCGCCTGCTAAAAGCCCTGCATGAAGGCGGTGTGCCTGATGCGGCAATTGTGGGTGAAGTGGTTACCCGCCCGAAGAATAAGATTGTAGTGAAGTGACCACACTGTCTTTGCGACCCGTGTGTCATTGCGAGCTATAGGCGAAGCAATCTCAGGGAGGGGAAGCCCTGCCACCCGGAGATTGCCGCGTCGTCCTGACTTCATCGTGGACTTCTCGCAATGACATGTAGAAAATAGAAAGGACTTATCTTGTCAGAAACCATTCAAAATATTGCACCCTCGCTCAAACTCCTGAACTCCCGTTTAGAATTCCCCGGCTACCAGAACTATATCGGCGCGTATTTGATTCTCGGGGAAAAGAAGGCGTTGGTGGACATCGGTCCAGCTTCAGCGGTAAAAGGTGTGCTGACGGCTCTATCTGAAGCGAGACTCAGCCCGGAAGAAATCGACTACATCATCCTGACCCATATCCATATCGACCATGGCGGCGGCGCGGGCACGGCGCTGAAATCAATGAAAAACGCCCGTGTTCTGGTTCACCCGCGCGGTCGGCAACACCTTATCGACCCCACCGCGCTCTGGAATGCCAGCGTGGAGACACTCGGGGAACTGGCAGTCAGGTACGGTCAAATTGAGCCTGTGCCCGAAGAGAAAATACTGACGGCTGAGGACGGGATGAAGCTGGATTTGGGGAAGGGGGTTGTGCTGGAGCTTTATATGACGCCGGGACACGCCGCGCACCACTTAAGCATATTTGAGCGCCCGCATGGCGTCCTGCTCGCCGGCGACTCTGCGGGTATGTACACAGATGGAGCACTACGGCTAACCACCCCACCGCCCTTCCGCCTCTCCGATTATTTCACCTCGCTGGACAGGATGATAGCCCTGCAACCGAGACTGCTCGGCTACGCGCACTACGGCTGTTACCCGGATGCCATGGTCAGACTGCGGGCGGCTAAGGAAAAGGCGCAGATGTGGTACGACATCGCGCAGGCGGGAGTAAAGGCGGGGAAAACGCCCGAACAGGTGGCGCAGGAAGTCAGGGAAAAAGATAAAGACCTTGCCTATCTCAGTACATTGGACAAGGACGAATTCGAGCGTGATTACTCACTGTTTGTTACCAGTATCCACGGCATGATGACCGCGAAACTATAGCCTGTAAATTTGGTCTATGGGTTTTAATTCAGCACTATTTTGATAAATGTGACACAATGTGTTACAATAACTGCTAAGAAGCTAGTGAGAATATCTGAGCTTATATGGAATGACGAAAATGTGGGGCATATTGCCCGGCATGGTGTTAATCCTCTGGAAGTTGAAGACGTTTGTTTTGGGGCACATCTTAGCCAGAAGGAACGTAATGACAGATATATTCTGGGCGGGCAGACTGAAGCAGGTAGATATCTCAATGTGGTGGTTGAGAAAATCGGCAAGGAAATATATAGACCGGTAACCGCTTTCGAAATGAGTGAAACGTACAAAGGAAGATACAGAAAGCGGATGAGGTCAGGGAAAGCATGAAAGAGAATGCCCCAATAAAACGAAAAGAAACGGCAATTCCCAATTTCAAATCATTGGAAGAAGAAAAAGCGTACTGGGAAGCACGCGGACCGCTGGCTGAGGGACACACCGGTAAGGTCAGCAAACCCGGACGTACAGAAAAGCGTTCATCTTTTCTGGTGATACGGCTCACTGGTGAAGAGCTTACACGCCTGCGTGATATTGCGGCTGAACAGGGGTTGGGCCCTTCAACATTCGCCAGACTTTCCCTCAAACGAGCTATTGAGCGAGATAGTGTGCGCTACCAATCCACCGGCAACGAGATTGCCGATAAACTGATGGAACGATTGTCAGAGATGCTGGAAGAACACAGGTCTGAAAAAGCGTTCATAATACATGACCGTGCTAGAACGGAGCGAAAACGGTAATCACTCTACAATCAGCTCTTCGAGCTTGCGCTTGGGGATATGCCGCACACCTCGTTCATCCCACCAGCCTCGTATTTCAAGGTCATCCTTCTTCTGGACAGTCTCAATTACAAACGTCTCTTTAGGCTTGCCGATGCAGACCACCAGGCAGATTTCGTAGCGCGCCGGGATATTGAGGGCGATATGCAATCCCTTCCGGTTAATCATGGCAATCATACAGCCGCCCAATCCCTTCTCCACCGCGCCGAGCAACATACTCTGCGCGACAATACCGGGGTCGACGCCGAACTCCTTAGCGATTTCAGTGTCACCGAGGATGATGATATAGGCGGAGGGGCGTTCGCCTTCCTGAGGTTGACCTGCCAGTCCGATGTGCTTGAATATCGTGGCATTTTTTTCAGGCTCCCACGAAAGCAGGAACTTCAGCGACTGGCGGTTACCTGCCGAGCCTGAAAGCCTTGCCAGGTCAACCAGTTCCATCAATGTTTCGCGACTGACCGGCACATTCTGATGGTATTTGCGGACGCTCCGGTTTTTCATAATAAGGTCTTTAAACATAGGTTGCTCCAATCTACGGTATTCGTTTTTGTATTTGCTGCCAGGTCTCGGTGATGAGGAAGCTCTCCTCTATATTATCGACCATGCGGACGAATTTGTGAAATGGCACGGCAAAACTGAGCGTATCCTTCGGTACGTAAGGGCGGGCAGAGGGGTCGAACAGCCCGATAATTGCTCTGGGATTCTCCGATTCCTTTTCCAGATAAGGATATTGCACAATGCTCGAACAGCCGGCGCCGAAGGGTGTGGCAACGGCATCACGGTTGATGTTATCAAATCGCGCCAGCGTGAACAGTCCGGAAATGACATCCGCTGTGGCGATAAGGGCGACAACCTCCGGATTATCCGATACTGTGAGTTTATCCCACCGCTTGAAAACGATATATTTTGCCGGAGCTTTGAAGCGAGGTGCCTCATCCTGCATTTTCTTGACCAGTTCTGGCGATTTTACATAGCGTTCGCCCCTCATTCTGCCCTCAATACCATAGGAAAGAAAATACTCGAAATCAGGCGCGATACTCTCAGCGAAACCCAGGTATCTTCGCCCACCGGGACACCCGACTGTCTGTGCGTCGCAGGCGAGGGAATTACCCTGCCGAACACTCACCAGCGCCCCGATGACACAGCGCGGTGTTTCTTTGGTAGGAGACGGAGCATGCCCAAGTTCATCTGTGTAGTAGAAGGTAAACGGGAGTTCAGCGTTATTGAAGTACTTGCGCCAGAGAGTGAGGAATCTATTCTGCAAATTCTTATCCATACCCATCTCCTTAATTTATAGGCAATAGCTGTGTACTATTCCGGTGAAAGTGACTCGTCGTCCCTGTCATTGTCTGGAATATAATTCGGAAAGGAGCGGTCACCGTTCAATCCCATCGCGCGCGGATACATCTTTCTGGTAGTAGTGTTTGATTTCGGTCATCTCTGTGACCACATCGGCGGCGTCAATCAGTTCCTTGGGTGCGTATCTACCTGTGAAGATGAGTTCAATGCCATCGGGTTTCTGCTTGATGAGTTTCAGCATTTCATCGAGTGAAATAAGGTGGAAGTAGTGAGCGGTGGTAATTTCATCGAGGATGATAATGTCATACCTGGCGGAGAGCATAGCGACTTTTACCTTTGTCAGCCCCTCTTGTGCCATGCGGACATCTGCCGGGTCGGGTGGATTCTTGACGTGGATTAAGGTGTCCTTACCGTATTGCTCGATGGTGATGTATTCGGGCACCATTCGCGCGGCATCGAGTTCGCCGTAGTGTTGCCCTTTCATAAATTGCCCGATATAGATTTTAAGACCGCGTCCCATCGCCCTGAATGCCAGCCCGAGGGCGGCAGTGGTCTTACCTTTACCATTGCCCGTATAGACATGGACATAGCCCTTTCCGAGTGTATTTCTTGATTTCTCAGCCATTATCGCTTTCTCATATCCACGAGCCGATAGGAGATATTTTCATCGGCGAGTTTCTGCTGGAGAGTCGGCGATTCACTGCTCGTACAAACAATAGCGAAGGAAAGTCCGGAACGTGCTGCTTCAACCGCTGCCTGTGTCACTCCGTAGAGATAGTCCGGTTTTCTGTTAACTCGTTGCAGAGCTACAATCGCTTCCACGCCAATTGCGCCGACCAGATTTGCGCGCGTTAATTGCTTCCGTAATTTGTTTAGGTCAACGCTCTTTGTCCCACCGTTCTGGATATCCGGCACTTCCAGGATGGTGATTTGTCCCAGCTCCAATGTCACGATACCTTCGATGTTGGTGATGCCAACATCCTCTCCCTTTTGCGCCGGGCAGGTTGTTATTCCACGGGCGTCTTTACCCGTATAAGCGGTGGCGAATAGCAATCCGTCTTTCATCGCCAGTCCAACCGTTTCCCCCTGCTTCAGGTCAATCTCTGCAATCGCCGCCCATGTATCGATATTGGTCAGGGCGCGTTCGGCAGTGGTGGAATATTGCTGGAGTTCCCGGAGTGCTTTCAGTACCCAGTTGACGCCTTCCCTGGTAACGCGGTAACGGGAGCGGCCATCCGAGCTAATCCAGCTGTCCTTCTCCAGTTTATTGATGTATTCGGAAACAGCCTGCGAGGTCACGCCGATGCGCCGGGCGATGTCTTTTTGCTGAATGTAAGGCTGGTTGGCGGCAATCTCCACCAATATCTGAAATCGTGTCGCCATGTTTTTATTACGCAGTACCTGTGCCATACCGCTGTTTCTCACTCCCGAAATCTGTCTGATAGGTAAGTCTATCCTAGCGTGAATTATTCGGCGCGTCAACTATTGACAACTCCAGTGTACTAGTATACAATCAACCATACTGGATTTTCAATAGATAGGGAAAGGGGTCGTTGATAGTCAAATGAAAAAACTCCTCACGTTTATGCTGGTTCTCAGCCTCGTTATCGGGATTATTGGGTGTAAAAGTGGAACGACTAAAGAAACAACTACAACAACCGGCGCGGTCTATGCCACCGGATTCACCATCGAAATACTTGCCAACGGTGTGAAAAAAGTGACCGATGGTGAAAACCAGACGCTGTTATTGGTTCCAAAAGGGAAGAAGCCCCCCGCAGGTTATGAGAATCTACCACAGGTCACTGTGCCTGTAAAGAGTGCGGTCATTCTTTCTGTCACCTTTGGCGCGCTGATGAGACCATTAGAGGTGCTGGACAGTGTAGTTGGCAGCGGCACGTTGGCGGACCAGCTATACATAGAGGAGATGAAGCAGGGTTATGATAGCGGCCGGATTAAGTATGTTGGTGGCGGTACGATGGGTGCCCCTGACTTCGAAGCGATACAACTGCTAAAACCGGATATTGTTTTCTGTTCTACCGGTTATCCGGATATGTTGGAATACTACAACAAGCTTAAGAGCATGGGATTGAATGTTGCTGTGTGTAATGACTATCTGGAGGCAGACCCTCTGGCGCGACTGGAGTGGATAAAGTTTATCGCCGCTTTCTATGGAAAAGATGCGGTGGCAACAACCTATTTCGAAGGTGTTGAGAAAAGGATTGAAGATATTAAAATTCAAGCGGCGCTGTCTTCTCGACTCGCCATTGTTCTCTGGGCAAGCATTTTTATGGGCAACTGCTACGTTTCTGGCGGCGAGTCTTACGTAGCTAAGATGATCGATATGGCGGGGGGTGAATATATTTTTAAAGACCTTGCCGGCAGCGGTGCTAGCAGTATCAGTCTCGAGGAATTGTATGCCCGTGGTAAGAATTGCAATGTATTTATCTATGCTTCCACACCACCTTACATCAATTCAATCAAGGAAATTGTGGATAATGGACCGGTTCTAGCTGATTTGCCTATCGTTAAAAGCGGCACTATTTATTGCTTCCAGCCCTGGTTCTACCAGATTTCCGATAAACCCGATGAGATTGTGCAGGACCTGGCATACATCTTCCATCCCAGCCGTTTCCCCGGGTACAAGCTTAAACACTTTATGCTGTTACCGAAGCAGTAAAACCATGACAGAGCCTGTTATAAATACCATCACCACCGAGGTCTTTCTCGCCAGGCGCTGGAAACGGTTCGCGCTGGTATTAGGGCTTTTCGCGGCCGGTGTTTGCCTCTTCCTGTTGCTCAATATAGTACTGGGTTCTGTAACCATCCCTCTCGGGGACACGGTCAGGGTAATCTTTGGCGGCGCTGGTTCTGACGAGGCATATTCAGCCATCATCTGGAATATACGCTTGCCCCGGGCGCTGGGGGCGGTGCTTGGCGGCGCGGCGCTGGCAGTTTCCGGGTTATTACTGCAGGTCTTCTTCCGCAATCCAATCGTAGGTCCCTTTGTCCTGGGGATATCATCCGGCGCATCTTTTACCGTAGCGCTAGCTATGCTGGGGAGTTATCTTATAGGCGTGACTGTGGTCAGTTCGCTGGCGCTCAGCCTGGCGGCTTTTATCGGCGCACTTCTGGTGATGGGCGTGGTTCTGATGGTTGCCAGCAAGATACGAGATATCATCACATTGCTGGTTATAGGCTTGATGACCGGATATGTCGCCAGCGCACTGAGCAGTTTCCTGATTGCCTTTGCCCAGTCGGAGAACGTGCACCGATTCGTAATCTGGACGATGGGCAGTTTCTCCGGTTTCCGCTGGGAAGAGGTGCGTCTGCTGGCTATCATCGGGATCATTCTCCTTATCGCCAGTTATCTGCTGGCGAAACCGCTCAATGCCTTCCTCCTCGGTGAGGACTATGCCCGCAGTATGGGCGTCAATGTCAAGAGATTCCGTTACATGGTGGTCTTTATTTCCTGTGCGCTTGCCGCCATCGTGACGGCATTTGCGGGACCGGTGGCTTTTATTGGACTGGCGGTGCCGCACCTGGCGCGGCTGTCTTTAGGCACATCGGATAACCGCATTCTGATTCCAGCATCAATCCTTGCCGGAGCAATGATTACCAGCCTCTGTGATTTGCTGGCGCGGATGCTCTTTGCTCCTGTAGAATTGCCGGTCAGCGCCACCACTGCCATTTTCGGCGCGCCGATGGTTATTTTCTTCCTGATAAAGGGGAAGACGACGATATGATTTTACGGACAGATAAGCTCACGGTTGGCTATGGCAAAAAGATTGTAGTCGCCGATATTAACGTTATGCTGATGAAAGGGCAGTTTGTCTGCCTGCTGGGACCGAATGGCTCTGGCAAGTCAACTATCCTGAAAACTATTGTTCATATCCTGGCGCCGCTCGGTGGTGAGGTTTATCTCAACGAGCGGGAAATCTCACGGATGACTAACCAGGACATGGCGAAAACAACAGCCGTGGTACTGACCGAACCGATTTCCGCGGGATTACTCACCGCGTATGATGTAGTTATGCTGGGCAGGTATCCCCACACCGGATTTATGGGTAAACCCGCCGTAAAGGATAACGAAAAAGTCATAGAAGCGTTAAAGATGGTGAATGCCGAGAATATAGCCCAACGGTATTTCAGCGAGCTGAGCGATGGCGAGAAGCAAAAAACCCTGCTCGCCCGGGCGTTAGCACAGGAGCCGCAGTTAATAGTTCTGGACGAGCCGACCTCTCATCTGGATGCCAGACACCGCATCGAGGTGATGCTGATTCTCCGCCAGCTGACGCAGGAAAAAGGAGTGACTGTGATTGCCTCACTCCATGACATCGACCTGGCGATGAAAGCCTGTGATGTGGCTATTTTAATCAAGGATGAGCACATCCTTGCCTGCGGCACACCGGAAGATGTGTTGAAAGAAGACCTGGTGGCGGAACTCTACGGTATGGAAAAGGCTACGTTTAGCGGATATCTAGGCGGCGTTGAATTGAAAGGGAACCAAGCAGGTAGTCGGATTTTTGTGGTGGCGGGGGCGGGGAGTGGAGCGAGCGTCTACCGTGCCCTCACCAAGCATGGCTTCTTTATTATCACGGGTGTTTTATCTGAGAATGACATTGATTTTCACATTGCCGCCGCTGTGGGAGCGACCGTTGTAAAGAGTCCGGCTTATGATGTCATTTCACAGAATACTTATGCGGATGCTCTGAAGTTACTTGACGGAGTCGCGCAGGTTATTGACGCTGGCTTTCCGGTCGGTGCTATGAACCAGCCTAATCTTGACCTGATACGATGGGCGCTCGATAAAGGCAAGACGGTACATACTCTGCGTAGCGAGGCGGAGGCGGAAGCGCTCTATGGAGCCAATGCGGCACGGCTGGTATACAGTCGGGACTTTTTTGAGTTGATGAGTGCGGTGCGACGGGTAGTGTCAACAGACCATAACCATTTGTCTCGCACATAGTTGTTCCATTTCCTCACCTTTGCCATTCGTGCTAATATGTTCGGGAAGTCCTGAACTACTATTTTACATAAAAACGGAAGGCATTACCTATGAAGCTCACCGATAAACAGATTGCCGATTATTTTCACCGTTGCTTTACCGCAGTTGATGGGCTCTGGTTCATAAAGGTTGAGGAGAAGCTCGGATTTGAGGGCGCTCTGGGAATCGACCGCGCGGTCTGGGAGGTTTTCCCCAGCATTCAAGCCCGGGAGATGAAAGCCATGCTCGGATTGGGGAAGAGTGCTGAAGCGCTCCGGACCGCATTCACCACAGCGCTGGATTTAAAAGGATTTACCTACCGGGTTGAAAATGAAGGCACCGGTTTCAGAGTTGTCATTACACAATGCCCCTGGCATGACACGATGGTGAAGTCAGGCAGGCAACACCTTTCGGCGCGGGTGGGTGAGGTTATTTGCCAGACGGAATACTCGGTGTGGGCGGCAGAATTTGGTAACACTCTCAGGTTCTCTTTTGAATCGCTACATCGTCTTTGCAGTGGCGCTGGCACATGTGTCCTGTGCTTCAAAGATTAGGTAATTTCCGCCTAAACACGTATTGATTTGTAATCGTCTGGGGTTTATACTGCTAATGGTCGTTTACGATTACCTTCAATCACAGGAAACAAACCAACTTCCGGACATTTGCATTATAGAGAAAGGAGAGTGCTATGATTTCGTTTAGTCCAAGCGAAGACCAACAGATGATTGTCACCATGGTTAAACAGTTCGCCACGGATGAAATGCGTAAAATTTATCGGCATTGTGATGAAAGTGGCGAAATCCCCGCTCAGATAATCGATAAAGCCTGGGGGATGGGATTCATCTCCAGTGCTATCCCGGAGAAGTACGGCGGCGCTGGTGAGGAACATTCGGCGGTTACTGCCTCATTGCTCGCCGAGGAGCTTGCCTGGGGCGACCTCTCGATGACCATGCATATCCTCAGCCCATCGCTCTTTGTGGTGCCGGTCCTGCTGATGGGTACGGAAGAGCAGAAAGCAAAATACCTGCCGGCATTCTGCGGAAACAAATTTCACTCGACAACGGCGGCGCTTATGGAGCCGCATTTTAATTTCGATGCCAGTGCTCTGACCACGACTGCGGAACGCAAAAACGGTCACTATATCCTCAACGGGAGTAAATGTTTTGTTCCCATAGCGGCGGATGCCTCGTCTCTGCTTGTCTATGCCAATGAGGGTGGTAAAACTCAGGGATTCATTGTAGAGAAAGGCACCGCCGGATTAAAGATTAGCGAACGGGAAAAGAATATGGGTATCAAAGCCCTTGCCACTTATGAACTGGCTTTCCAGAACTGTAAGGTGCCAAAAGAGAATAAACTGGGTGGAGACAAAGGGTGCGATTTCAATACTTTGATGAATTGTTCGCGTGTCGCGCTATCGGCAATGGCAGTTGGGGTAGCAAGAGCCGCTTTCGAATACTCACGTGATTATGCGAAAACCCGCATTGCATTCGGAGAGCCGATTGCTTCCCGGCAGGCAATTGCCTTCATGCTGGCAGAAATGGCGATTGAGATTGACGCCACGAGATTAATGACGTGGGAAGCCGCTTGGATGCTGGATAAAAAGAAAGATGCCACCAAGGAAGCCAGCCTCCTGAAGAATTATGCCGACGACATGGTCATGGTAGCTACCGACCGCGCGGTGCAGATACTGGGTGGACACGGGTATATCCGCGAACATCCTGTAGAACTCTGGTTCCGGAACGGAAGGGGATTCACCACATTCGATGGCATGGCAATAGTATAGGGAGGTATGGAGAAAAAATGATTGATTTTGAACTGACTCCTGAGGAATTACAGGTTATCAAAGCCGCTCATGAAGAAGCCGAAAAATTAGTGCGTCCCATAGCTCGCTATTATGACGAACATGAACATGAAGAGCCATCTGAACTTATTAACAGACTGTGGGAACAGACTCTTAAAGGACAGGGAACCGGCTTGATTGGACTGGGTGTCGGTGCTGTACTGAGAATTGAGGAGGCTTGCTGGGGCGATGCCGGCTTAATGCTCGCTAACCCCGGCTCTGGTCTTGGTGGGGCAGCGATATTACAGAGTGGCACCTCTGACCAGCAAGCTAGATTCCTTACGCGTTTCAGTCAGGGCACTCCTAAATGGGGCGCTATGGCTATGACCGAACCCGGCTGCGGCTCTGATACCTCTGCCATTCAAACTACCGCTGTCCGTGATGGCAATGAGTGGGTACTTAACGGTGAAAAGATATTTATTACCGGTGGTGCGCGTGCCTTTAATAATCCTGGAGGTCTAATAGTCGTTTGGGCTACCGTTGACAAATCTGCGGGTCGCGCTGGTATGAAATCTTTCGTCGTAGAGCAGGGGACACCGGGTATGCGACTGGAAAAACTGGAGAAAAAACTTGGTATCCGTGCCAGCGATACCGCCTCCATCGTTTTTGAGAACTGCCGGATTCCCTATGAGAATATCCTGGGAAGCCCTGAGGTCAGGAGCACCGATTCGGGTAGCACCGCCGGTTTCCGCCGGGCAATGGCGACCTTTGATGCCACTCGTCCTATCATCGCGGCGATGGCGTTAGGGGTAGCCAGAGCCTCACTTGATTTCGTTAAGGAAGAACTGGAAAAGCAGGGTGTAAAGATTCGCTATGGGGTGCCGAAGACGAAACTGACTGCCATCGAACGTGATGTCATGGATATGGAATCCGCCTACAAAGCCGCCAAAATGCTGATGATGAGAGCGGTGTGGCTGATGAGCCAGTTCAAACCTAATAGCCTTGAATCCTCGATGTCAAAAGCGAAAGCTGGGCTGGCAACAAGTTACATCACACAAAAAGCAGTAGAACTAATGGGACCGCTGGGCTATTCACGGAAATGGCTCCTGGAAAAATGGATGCGTGATGGCAAAATCAATGATATTTTTGAGGGCACCGGGCAAATCAATATGCTGGTGGTCGCGCGCCGTATCCTGGAATTCTCCAGCAGAGAGTTGAAATAAAGTATTATCGGCTACAAATCACAAAAAAGGAGAGATAAAAAAATATGGCACAATTAAGAGATGCAGTAATCGTAGGCTATGTCAGGTCGGCTTTTTCTCGCTCAAGACCCCGTGAACCGGAGAGGGATGTTTTCAACAACATCCGGGTGGATGACCTATCAGCTACTCTGGTCAAAGAGCTTATCAAGCGGGCTGGAATCAAAGGAGAGGATGTCAATGAAGTAATTGTTGGCGCCGCCCGGGCATTGAATGAGCAATCACCTTTTGGCGGCAGGATGGTGGTATTCCTTTCCGAACTGCCCATCAGCGTTTCTGCGCATTTCGTTGACCGTCAGTGTGGCTCTTCAATGACCACTGCCCATAACGGCGCCATGGAAATCATGTTAGGTTTTGCTGATGTGGTTATCTCCGTCGGTATGGAGCATATGACACATTTGCCTATGGGTGGAGCTCCCCCGGGTGCTACTCCTGCAGGTCCGCCAGACCCGAATGCGGGACCTAATTCCAGATTATTCATGGACCCCAAAATCAGCGTAGTTGTCGACCTTGCCACTACGATGAACATGGGTTTAACCGCGGAGAAGCTTGCCAAACATGCCGGAATTTCACGTGAGGATATGGACAAGTGGGCATTCCGCAGTCACCAACTCGCCGGTAAGGCAATCAAGGAAGGTTATTTTAAAGGTGAGATTCTACCAGTAGAGGGAACACTCCCCGATGGTAAAAAGGTAATGGTTGAGGTCGACCAGGCAGTTCGGGGCGATACTACTCTAGAACAAATGGCACAATTGAAACCTGCCTATACTCAGGACGGTATGATTACTGCCGGCAATGCCTCACCGCTTAATGCTGGGGCTTCATCGCTATTGCTTATGTCCCGCGATGCGGCGAAAAAGCACGGCTTGAAACCGATGGCAAGCTTTGTTTCCATGGGTTTTGCTGGGGTTGACCCGACCATGATGGGCATGGGACCTGTGCCCGCCAGCAAGCGCGCACTATCGGCGGCTGGGATGACTGTAAAAGACATTGACTTCTGGGAGATTAACGAAGCATTTTCCGTTGTTCCTCTGTTTGCTATCAGGGAGCTTGGTATCGACCCGAATAAAGTCAATATCAAGGGCGGTGCGTTAGCTATCGGGCATCCACTGGGCGCCAGCGGCAGCAGACTCATCGGCACATTGGCGAGAATTCTTCAGATAGAAAAGGGTAAATACGGTCTCGCCACGTTGTGCTGTGGCGGCGGACAGGGTGTTGCTACCATTATCAAGAGAGAAGAATAATACCGGTTACTGTTACTGTGGTCAACATCGGGGGTGCGGCAAAAGCGCCCCCGATTTATTTTCCTGGTTCTCATTTGTTGATTATTATTTCGCAAGCTCATATGAACAAAGCCAGATACCAATCAAGGAGTTCCTGCCCATAAATAAGTGCTAAAAATGCCCCAAGTGCGAGAAACGGACCAAACGGAATAGTATCTTTTCGAGACTTTTTTTTCAGAATAATCAGGGTGACTGCGGTCACCCCACCCAGTATAATCCCTCCGAGGAGACCGACAAAAACCCGCGGATAACCGGTCATCAATCCGATAAGCCCTGCCATTTTCACATCACCCCACCCCATTCCTGTGCGTGAGACCAGCGCGGGAATCATGAGAATGGCAAAACCAACTGCGCCACCGAGTAGCCCTTTATAAATATCGAATTCCGGTAAAAAGAAGCCAATAATCAGAGCGATGGCGGCGGCAGGATAGACAATGACGTTGAGGATAAGCTTGTGTCTCAGGTCGATAACTGCCAGCACAAAGAGAATACATGTATAGAAAGCGATAAGCGGGAATTCAAGTGTCAGTCCATAACGCCAGAACAAGAAGGCAAAAAGAATGCCGGTGCTCAACTCAACCCACAGGATACGCTGTGGAATACGGGCACCGCAGTAGCGGCATTTTCCACGGAGCCAGAGATAGCTGAACACAGGGATGTTGTCCCGGATTTTAAGGGGATGCTGGCAGGTATCACAGTGGGAGGGAGGATAAGCCAGAGATTTCTTTGCCGGGAGCCGGTCGATGCACACGTTAAGAAAACTGCCGACCACCAGTCCCAGCATACCAAAGAGTATCATCCATGTAATGGTCATATTACTCCATTATTGACATTACCGCTCCCGTACTTGATAGGGGGCACGGTTTTAGCTCGTCATGATAGGTAATGGGTCATTTCTTCGGTTTGGGTTTATTGTTCTCCGTATCGTTATTCTTTTCCTTCGTTTTTGATGGCTCCTCCGTCTTGCCGAAATCGCGTAGTTTTTCAGCCAGCACAATGAGCCTCTTCTGAACACGGTCGTTGATGGAATCCGGCTGAAAAGTGCCATTCTTGCGTCGTTTGCCCGCCCTGACGCCTGTCAGCACTTCAATGCCTTCTTCAATCGTGCTCACCGGGTAGATATGGAACTTGCCTTTCTGGATGGCTTCGGCAACCTGTTCTTTCAGCATGAGGTGTTTGATATTGCTCGCCGGAATGAGGACGCCCTGCTTGCCGTTCAAACCACGGGTGCGGCAGATTTCAAAATAGCCTTCAATTTTTTCGTTGATGCCGCCGATTGCCTGAACCTCACCTTTTTGATTAACCGACCCGGTGACGGCAATACCCTGCTTGATGGGCGCTTCGGCGAGACGGGAAAGTAAAGCATAAAGTTCGGTGCTGGAGGCGCTATCGCCGTCAACCTCATCATAGCTCTGTTCAAAGACAATACGGGCGGAGAGTGATAGGGGAATGTCATGCGCGTACTTCTCGACCATATGACCATTGAGAATCATCATGCCCTTGGTGTGAAGCCGTCCACCAAGCCGGGCTTCCCGCTCAATATCTACCACACCTTCTCTCCCCACTCCCAGGCTGGCTGTGATGCGATTGGGCCTGCCGAAGGCGAAATCACCGAGGTCGATGACTGCCAGTCCGTTGACCTGTCCCATTACCTCGCCTTCGGTGTCAATCATCAGAGTTTTCTTGTTTATCATTTCATTTATGCGTTGCTGGATGAGATTACTGCGATAGACTTTTTGCTCGATGGCTTTCTGAATGTGTTTTGCCTGAATGAGACGGGATTTATCCTCGGTTGCCCAGAAATTCGCCTCGCGGATAATATCAGCGATGTCTTTGAAGAGGGTGGAAAGTTTTTCCTGGTCATCAGCAAGGCGGGAACTGTACTCCATGATTTTAGCGAGGGCATCATTCTTGAGGTGTTTCAACTTCTCGTCGCGACAGATACGGCAGATAACGGCGGCATAGTCCTTCAGATTGCTTTCCGTACGCTCCATGACGCTATCGAAATCCGCCTTAACTTTGAACAATTCTCGGAATTCAAGGTCGGCTTGAAGGAGCAGGAAATAAAACATCGGCTCTCCGATGACCACTACCTTGATGTCCAGCGGGATAGGTTCGGGACGTAGGCTCTTGGTGGCGACATAACCCAAACGCTCACCGATTTCTTCAATGATGAGCTTGCCGTCACGGAGGGTGCGCTTCAGTCCGTCCCACGATTGGAAATTGGTGAGCAGGTCTTCAATGCGCATCACCAGGAAGCCGCCATTGGCGCGGTGCAGACTGCCGCTCTTAATCATCGTGAAGTCGGTATAGAGCGCCCCGAACTGGGCTTCTTTCTCAATGCGTCCGAATAAGTTATTAAAAGTTGGATTAAGCTCAAGGATAACCGGTGCGCCCTTGAGTTCTGAGTTATCCACCAGGACATTAACGTCATATTTCGTGAGCGCCTGCTTCTGGGACAGTGCCTGCATTGCCATCCATGGGTCCGGATTATTATCCTGTTTCCTTTCGGCTTTGAACTGGCTGTAGTTTTCGATGATATCCTGTTCAACTTCATTTAGAAACGCGACCACCTGTGGTAGTTTTTTGTACTTGCCTCTCAGTTCTTCAAAGAGGAAACCGATCGCAAAACCGGCAACCTGATGGTCATTGTCTTCCAACTGTTTTTCAACATTGCCTTCTTCCGCCTGAAACTCCATGACACGGTCTTTAAGTTCACGCGTGAGTTCTTCGCGTCGTTTGAGCAGGATATCCTTTTGCTCCTGAGGTAGTTTTTCATAATCCTCCTCGCTCATCGGCTGGTCGCCGGAGGCGGGAATGAGAATCAGCCCGGCCTGTGACGTCTTGAGGAGCAAGCCTCTTTCTTTCGCGCGTTTGCTGAGAGCCTGGAAAGCAATGTCGCGCTTCTTGTTTAATCCCTCGATAAATTCAGCACGGCGGTCGGT
>JAURWL010000023.1 GCA_030654965.1 Dehalococcoidales bacterium
AGGGCTGATATGGGCAATGAGAACGATAAGTTTCCCATAGCGTTTGGCTTCTTCGGAGACATGCGGGTCAAAGGCAAAGCCGCAAACGATGAGTACGTCATAACCGATGCCCTGAACCGCTTCCTTGGCGGCTTCTTTGACCGTATCGGGACCAACCGTACCGTACTGAGGTCCGATACTCACCGCCACGCGCCGTATCTTGCCGTCTTTATCCGTATACTCACCGGTAGCCTGGAGATACTCGCCGGCATATGGTTCCAATCGGTCGAACTTAATCTTTTCGTTCTTGATGGTGTTCTGGACACCCGCTTTCTTGAGGTTATCAAGTATCATGGTCTCAAACGGGATGGAATCCGAACCCTGCTGGGCGATTTTTTCCGTTGCCGGGCGTTCTTCTTCCAGCGCAATGAAACGGTGCGGTGACAGACTTTCTACCGTGAAGGGACCGGTAACCCGGACACGTTTATTGTCCTCATACGGCTGGTCATAAAGGGTTTCCGTTTCGGTATGACGGGCAATAGCTTCATCGATTTCTTTACGCGTCATCCCCTCTTTAATATCCGGGTTGTTGGCGATGGACTTGAGGGTGACGTGCGGCACGCGGTTATAGACAAAACCTTTCCTGATGTCTCCTTCGGTTTTGTAGGCGGGGGGCAATCTGCCGGTAAGCTCCGCCTCTTTCTTGACGCCTTCCGGTGAATCAGACAAAAGATAATAGGGGTATTTGGCGGACATAAGACGGGTGCGTGCCAGTGCCAGGGCGACACGGCTGGTATCAATAGTTATCCAGCGTCTGCCCCATTCCTCAGCTACAAAAGCGGTGGTGCCGCTGCCACAGGTAGGGTCAAGCACCAAGTCACTTGGGTCAGTTGTCATGAGCAGGCAGCGCTCTATTATACGAGTTGGGGTTTGAACCACATATATGTTGCCAGCAATGCCGGCAACGTCACCCCAAATATTAGTTATTTCGGTCATCGGGAAGTCTTTAGCATACCGCCTGTATCTTAAGTTATTGCCCACAAGCTCAATCCTGCCCACAATTGCCAACCGCTGTAAGCCTTCTACGCTGGTAGACCAATGGTAACCAGGCCTTGGATGATACTCCTTATCCTCAAAGACAAACTTTTTACTTGTCTTTGTTTCTCCGGCAGACTGCAGGTCTCCAAAGGAGAAGGAATCTCCGCCTTCATCCGACCTGGTGTAGACGTCAACATTTTTATCCCAGAACAGCCTCCTGAATTTTATCCTTTCTCTCGACTTTGCGTACCATAGAAGATAGTCACACACATTTGCTATCTGGTTCGATGGCGTGGTTCCTGATTTTTTGAGCATTGTCAAACTGATAAAGTTCTCACTCCCGAACACCTCGTCAAGCACGCAGCGCACCAGGTGGAC
>JAURWL010000049.1 GCA_030654965.1 Dehalococcoidales bacterium
GATATTATCCTGCGCACTACAGGTCTGACCAAGCATTTCGGTAAGCTGGAGGCAGTTAAGAATCTCAACCTGGAGCTTCGCCGGGGCGAGGTTTTAGGATTCCTGGGACCAAATGGCGCCGGCAAAAGCACTACCGTTGGCATGATACTGGGGCTGGTGGCTCCGACAGCAGGTAGCATCGAGCTTTTCGGACTCAAACTGAATAGCCACCGGTGGTCGGTGCTGCGCCGTGTGGGAGCCGTGATAGAAGAACCCGCCTTTTATCCCTATCTATCTGGATGGGACAATCTGGAGGCGCTTTCCAGAGCTATCGGCGGCATTCCCAGAGCCAAGATAACCGAGGTGCTGGAGCGAGTCAACCTTCTGGACCGCGCCCGGGACCGGTACGACCACTATTCGATGGGAATGAAGCAAAGATTGGGGATTGCCTCGACTCTGCTCCGCGACCCGGAGCTAATCATCCTGGATGAGCCGACCAGCGGGCTCGACCCCGCCGGCACCAAAGAAGTGCGCGACCTGATTCCACAACTGGCTCACGAAAGTCGCGCCGTCTTTCTGTGCAGTCATTTGCTTCACGAAGTTGAACTGGTATGTGACCGGGTGGCGATAATTAAACAGGGCGTGATGATAGTCAACGCCCCGGTTCAGGAGCTTGTAACACAGGGGCAACTGCTTCAAATTAAGGTGGATGATGCGGCACAAGCGTCCGCCATTCTGAAAAATCTGCCCTGGATAAAATCGGTGAAAGTGGAAAACGGTTATCTCATTGTTGATGCTCCCAAAGACGGCGCTTCGCAGGTCAATAAAGCGCTTGCCGAGCACAATATTTTCGCCTCCGAGCTGACGAGCCGCAATATCAGCCTGGAGAGTGTATTCCTGCAGTTAACAGGCGGTGAGAGCGGTGATTAGACTGATTGGCGCCGAACTTTTTAAATTGCGGAAGCGCCTGATGACCAGGGTGCTGTTGTATGTCCTCATCGGTATCCTTATCATCCTGTATCTACTGCTGCTCGCGGTATCCAAGGTGGCGATACCTGCCCATGGTCCGCAGGCACTCGGGGAGATACAAAACCTGCTGGGACTACCCATGGCTATCCCGTTTGCTCTGTCAATACTATCTTCTTTCGGCAGTGTGATGGCGGTCATACTCCTTGCCAGTTCTATGGGTAATGAGTATAACTGGCGTACAATCCGGACAGTGCTCATTTGCAGTGAGAGCCGATTCAAATTGCTCGGCGCTAAATTGATATCCGCAGGGATTCTGATTCTCATAGGTCTGGTGATTGGTGTGATTGCCGGATTCATTATGAGTCTGATTACCACGGCGATTGGCGGGTATGCATTTAATTTCGACTTCGCCACCGGCAGCTACCTGTGGGACCAGTTCCTGCAGTTCTGGCGTACCTTTTACGTTCTGATGCCGTATGTAATGCTTGGATTCCTTTTCTCTATAGTCGGACGCTCCGCTATGCCGGGCATTGCACTGGGTATCGGCATATTCTTCCTGGAATCCATTATTACCACGTTTATGGTCCTCGCCGGTGGTTGGATTGCCAGGGTGCCGGATTATCTTCTCTACTTCAATGTCAGGGCAATTACATCAATGGCAAGCCTCCCGGAGGAATTCGGCGCAGGTATGGGCGGGGGAGGTATCAATATCCATTTGCCAAGCACAACTCACGCTTTCATCGCGCTAGCCATCTATAGTGCCGTATTCCTTTTTGTGGCTTTCTACCTGTTCCGCAAGCGAGATGTGACCGGTTAATGGCTTGACGGTCACAATACATTATCAATCACTGAGTTCAACCTGAGTAGCGCCCACCCCTCCATGTTGAGAATCGGCTATTCTATGAGACCTGACCAGCGGATGTTTTGACAGATAGCGCCCGACCGCCTGACGCAATATCCCGGAACCCTTACCATGCACAATCCACACCCGGTAATAACCTGCTTGAAAGGCACTATGTAAAAAATCATCGAGCCTGGGGATAGCCTCATCAACAGTCAGCCGGTGAAGGTCGAGCTCTTCTTTGAACGGTTCGGTCAGCGAATTTTTCATATAGGAACGACACAAAACAGAATCACTTCTTGCTCTCTGCAATTCCTCTAGCCCAACCAGCCGCCCGCTCCAGTTCTCCCTCTTTTAGAGGACCTTTATTGCCCGTAACGAAGAAGCCTTCCGGAGGCGCGACGAGAGTACCGCCCTTTGCTTTTAGATTGCCAGCGATACGTCCCGCGGCATAACCGAAAATCACGGCAAACTTCGATGTGTATCTGGTATCGAAGGCAGCTACATTGATGCCTTTCAGGGAAGTATCAGGAATTATGTCAAGGAAGGCTTGCATCGCCTTTGTCGCCCTGCCACCCTGGGTTGGAGAACCGACTATGAGCAGGTCGAGCGATTTTAATTCGGCAGGATTAGCTTGACCAACCGGGAGCACTTTAACCTCACCGGTAATAGCGCCACCGATAGCTTTAGCGATTTTCTCAGTATTCCCATAGAGTGAATCATAGATTACTAAAGCCTTCATTGAGACACCTCCTGCATAGTGTACAATCAAGTATAGAGCGACTTCGAATAGTTAGCAAACTGGCTGATTGTGACCCGTAACAAGCACAAGCGTTTTTAGGTAAAACCTATCAAGCAACCCTGCCCGATACCAATTTATCTTCGTCTCTAACGGCCGTATTTGTCGCTTACCTGTGTCCTACAGGGCAGCAAAATAATCAACCATGCCAAAAGAACTCAAGGAGAATAGATTGAAACCTACTGATAGTCTCACCCGCGTTATAAAGCTAATCGTGTACAAACTCTACGCCTGCTCCCATTTTTTACACAGATTTTACATACTTTTTACATTCCGGTAACATTGGGAATACAATTGCGACCTATACTGAAGAAGATAGGAGGTAATTAACATATGAAAAGAAAATTAACGTTAATCGGTATTATTACACTAGTTTTAGTGTTACTAGCAGTCTGGGCAGTCCCGGCATTTGCTGCCGACCCTCAGCAAGCTACACAAATCACACAAGCTAACAAGGCGAGAGTGCTGGTTCGTCTTCTGTTAGTTCAAAACGAAACTAGGGTAAATGCATTTATTGCCAAAGCCGAGGATGCAGGTAAGTTGACGGCAGAACAGGCTGTTAAAGTTAAAGAATTCTGGACGACACATCATGCGCAATTCCTCAAGAATGTGATACTGGGACGTTTACTCCAAGCTAAGGACCAGTCCAAAGTACAGGCATTCCTTGATAAAGCTGTCGCCGCAGGAAAACCTCAGCAGGCACAAGCAGACAAGATAATCCAAATCTGGGTGATTCTGCATACACCAGTTTCAGCTAGTGCGGCACAGTAATCACAAGAATAGAGTTCTAGGGGAAAGCCTCAATGAGCCGGCGGTGGCATAAGTCCTGCCGGCTCTTTCATTGGCGAAGCAATTATAGTGAGGAAGAAACCTAGAATTGTGTATAATACGGTTGTCTTCCATTTGGAGAGTTTGAGGATTGATGGCAAACATTCTCATAGTAGATGACGAACCGAATATCATTGAGTTAGCAACGCTCTATCTGGAGCGCGATGGTTTTAAAGTGGAGGGTGTTGCCACCGGCAAGGATGCCCTCATAAGACAGGAATCGAGTAATCCCGACCTCATTATCCTTGACCTGATGTTGCCTGACATCGATGGATTTGAAGTCTGCCGGCAAATACGTGCCAGAGCAAGCGTGCCCATTCTAATGCTCACGGCACGCAAAGAGGATGTCGACAAGATAGTTGGCCTTGAGTTAGGCGCCGACGACTACTTGACCAAACCGTTCAATCCCAGGGAACTCGTAGCCAGGGTCAAAGCAATTCTACGCCGCAGTCAAACTGAATACAAACCCAGCGAGACCCTGACAATAGGGAACCTGACCATCGATACCGCTCGGCATGAGGTGACGAACAATGGTAAGCCGGTGACTCTCCGGACAAAGGAGTTCGCCCTGCTGGTAGCACTGGCACAGAACCTGGGCATTGTCTTGAGCCGGGAGAAACTGCTGGAAACGGTGTGGGGTTATGATTACTACGGAGAAACCCGAACAGTGGATGTTCATGTTAACCACCTGCGCGATAAAATAGCTGGCTCCGGGGCTGATATCGAGACGCTGCGAGGTACCGGATACAAGATGATAGCGACAGAGGTTATGAAATGACCCTTCGAACACGCTTGTTTGCCACATATGCCCTCATTGTGGTGATTTGTCTTGCCATCGTCGCCATAGCCACCACAGCTTTGCTGCAGGGGTATCGAGACCGTCTGACTATGGAAAAATTGGATAACATCACCCGCCCGATATCCGTTCAAATACGTTCACTAGCCACGGCTCAGACCACAGCTGAAAGTCTGTGGACCAGTCTGGAAGCACAAGCAGAAAAAAATAACGTCTATATATTGCTGGTCGGTAGTGGCGGCAAAATCGTAAGGCAGATACCGCCAAGTACTTCTCCGGAATTAATAAATGTCCCAACCTCTGCAATACCTACGAGCATTTCGCAAGCGGTCCAGGGTCGTTTTACGGTTTCAGACGGCAAGACCTTCATCTATGCGGCTTACCCCCTGGGCAAATTGGCCGCTCTTGCCGTAACTCCAATTGAGGCAATTGTTCTGGCTACGCCGAGAACCGGTTCGCTGGCAGTACTTGCCGGGCTTGTCATACCATTTACGATTGGGGGGGTAATTGCGCTGATTACCTCGCTGGTGATAGCCATCATTTTCGCTCGCTCCATCTATCAGCCTCTCAATAGAGTGAAGGATGCCGCTCTTAGAATTGCTCAAGGCGACTATGAACAGAGAGTCCCGGAAGAGGGAGCTAAAGAGGTGCGAGAGTTAGCCGCCGGCTTCAATCACATGACGGAGCAGGTCAAACAGTCACAGCTTCAACTTCGTCACTTTGTGGCTGATGTCTCACATGAACTAAAAAGTCCACTTACAGCGATACAGGGATTCTCCCAGGCTCTTATCGATGGTACGGCTAATGATGAACAGACCCGGGCAAAAGCGGCAAGCATCATCAATACTGAATCGAAACGGATGAAGCGACAGGTGGATGAACTCCTCGACCTTTCCCGGATGCAGTCGGGTCAGTTCAAGATGACACGGGAGACAATCAACATTAGTGAGCTTCTCAAGCACTGCCACGATATCTTCGATGTCCAGGCTAAAGAGAAGGGTATCCAGCTGAAGATAGTGCTGGAAAATCCTCTGCTTGTATCAGGAGATAGTGATCGCCTGGAGCAACTCTTCTGCAATTTGCTCGATAATGCTGTCAAAAATACCCCGGCCGGCGGCAAGGAACAAACTAGCGCCCGCAAGACGGCGGATGGGTTTATCGAGGTCAAAGTAAGTGATGAAGGTCCGGGCATACATCCGGAGCACTTGCCCTATGTTTTCGAACGCTTTTACCAGGTTACCGGAGTCAGGACCGGGGTAGGTCTTGGTTTGACAATTGCCAGGGAGATAGTACGCGCACACGGCGGCACGATTGAAGCCAGAAGCGAACCTGGCGAAGGCGCCCAGTTTATTGTCAGGCTACCGTCAATTAACCAGGGTTGAATGCCAGTGAGCTTATAATCCAGAGGCTGGGGTAGGGTAAAGGGGGTCTTGGTACTTGGTTATTGTTATTTGTTTCTTCCGCCATTTTGGCAGCGGAGGGGGTGGGATTCGAACCCACGGTTGCTTGCGCAACGACGGTTTTCAAGACCGTTACCATAGACCACTCGGTCACCCCTCCGAGTTGTAGAACCCAAAGTATTATACAAGGAAATCTATGGGAATTTCATCTCACGCGAGTCCGATTGATAATCTTCTAGTTGCTCCTAAGCGTGGTACGGCTACCTTATCACCATTTATTGTGCTTAGTTCACACGTACCTAGTAATAGAATAGGGGGCGGTAAATCCCGCCCTCACCTCCACTTATTCAAGTTGAGTAGCCTCGTACCAGACTATATCTGAAAAACGTACGACGAATCTATCGATTTCTTTGAGATAGGAAAATTCGTTGATTTCAACTTGCTCTCTCATAGAGGCTTTCATATTTGAGCGGAGTAATTGTGTATCAAGTACTTTTATGATATCTTCATCTGTAGTTCTAGCATATCTAACACATGCTTTCACGAACTTATAAAAACGTTCTTCGTCAGAAGGGTGTCCAGTGAAGAAAGTCGGAAGTTTTATCCATTTCTCATAATACATACGCACCGTTGGGTCGTTCAAATAGTCATATGGCATTGTTACGCCTCCAATTACTAATGCCGTTATTATCACACCCGAACTAACAAGAGTCAAGGAACTTAAGTTAATCGTTTGCGCATATTCGTAAATGGTGCTAGAATTGCCGTACACAAAGTATGGCAGTACTGAATGGACAATACAGGTAAATCTTCAGAGATAACTTTGCTCAAAGACAGTGAGTGGGAGAGAATCGAAGGGACGGCTTGTCGGGTTATTCAATTTACTCCCTTCGCTTCCATAGAAAATGGGAAAATTAAAAATGCTGGTCTATCGAAGCCATACTGTGCAGTAACGATAGAATGTAAAGATTTGCCTAGTATTACGACTGGATATGTCACTCACAAGATTGATTTCCAACATCTTTGGGCGGTTTTTAAGATAAGAGGAGTAAAGGAAGGCGAAGAAGTACTAATTTTTTGGACATACGGGGATAGGCATGCTGGAATGTTTTCAGCGGTTTTCCCCAAATTAGTCATTAATGTCTGTCACAAAAACGCTTATGAATATTATCCTATGCCAGACAAAATGAGTATCCAAGAATGGTTGAACGCGATTCATCCAATTCTAGAATTAAGACCATCAAAATAATAGATGTACAGTTTTGCATCAGAGTATGGTTAACAATGGACACAATGCCTACTAAAGGAAGGTTTATCGGGAAAGATATTCCGTGGGCTGAAACAGATGGACAAATGTTCAGGGTCGAGTATTTTTTACGTTTTGCATTTATGGAACGTGGCAAAGTCAAGGATATTAGCAAGTTCATGCCATACGCAGTTCTTAGAGTATATTGCCCCGAATTTTTCATCCCAGGCGAAGAGTTGTATATGCCCGTGGTAAACAAACACGATTTTGCTCATTTATGGGAACTCTACATAGATAGAGGTGTCTCATCCAATGAAGAAGTTTGGGTACATTACTTCCCCTCGGACAAGGCACCATTTAAGTTTATGCCCCAAACATTTGCACATTTAGTAATAGAAGTCCACCCCAAAGGAAGTTTTGAGATTGCGAAACAATTTCTTGAGAAAAGCAAACCAAACCAAAAGGATTGGAATGATATGCTCGACCGTACTGCTGAAATCGCCCACTGGGAACCAATAGAAGATCGAACAAAATGAATATCGTCACATGGTTTATTGTTTCAAAATATCGATTATTTATTAAACATTCTATTAAATATGTGTAATAGAAAAAATGCCATGTATGGTTATGAGGCATGCTTATCGCTGGAAGGGTGAAACCGAAACAACCTAAAGAAGCTCAACCTGAGGCTCTATTTTTGTTGTTAAACTGTTTAAAACGGGTTAGCACAAAAGGGTATGTCACCTAAGCGGTACTTTGTAGAACTTCAAGCTATCCTGAAAATTAATTGACCTCGTATATAGATACCGAAAAAGTTAGAAAACTTAGCACCGCAAGAGAGGTGCATCTCTGATCATTTTCCTTCCCAAGATCAACGCTTAATTCCCAAAGTTCTCTGGATTTCAGACCGTTGCTTTGAGTCAAAAGGTAAGAATTGATAGTCTTCTTCCTTCGAAAACCATTGTATCGGCGGTTTACGTAATCTACCATAAATGTATGCGTTTAATACTGCACGTACTATTACTTGGAGTTTCCTAATAAACTGATTAAGAAAATTATTGGTTTCACCGCTAGGTTTACCTTTTAGTTCTGGGAAGTAGTTTTCTAATCTGCTTCTAACATTTTGCGCTTGATTTTTTGTTCCGTGTACTATTGTGCTTCTTATGTCGTATGCAATTGAAACCATTTTATAAATATCATTACGTTGACTGTCATTTATTCCTAGCAAAAACGCAACATTTGTAGCTAGTCTTCGCTTAAGTTCCTCTGATTTAACTCCCATCATCGCTTCAAGCGCAACAATAAGGTCTACGATGTTCTGCTCAATATTTCTGACCCTATAGCTATCCGAAAACCTATTAAGTGCGGTGGAAAAATATTCAGGTTCTTTCATATTTCGGATAAAATCTAAAGTTTTATGAATATTTACTCTCTCTGATCTCGTAAGGTTTCTTTGAATAGTGAAGGTGACTTCGCTGTATTCATCAAATTCTGTATGGGATATCGGTAACAAAGGAAATCCCGATAAATAAGTAGAATAAACCGCTTTCGGACAGATCGGTGTGTCAATGCAAAGTTTCAGTGTTTTGACTACAATATCAGTTTCGATTGCATTTTGTTCACGTAATCTGAGTAACTCCTTACCATCGTTTCCTTTCTGTACAACACAATCTTGGATGAGAAGATGATCTTCGGGCATTACCCATAGAGAAGGTTCTCTGTTTTTGTTATGAATATGTCGCTTCAGAAGACGTGCTAGATCATAGCTAGGATCTTTTACCGCTGAAAGCGATAGTCCGTTACGAATATTGATGGTAGTATTTAACTTTGGTAATCCATTTAGGACTGTTATCCGTCTAATTATAAAATGATTGCGGGAAAGTTCAGCGTTAGCACGATTAAATGTTTTGTTAAACGTATTGGTGTCAAAGTCATTAGTATAACTTTGGGATAGCATATACTCTAAAAATAACCATTCAAACACCTCATAGTGCCAATACCATTGGTGTCCTATACCTTGAAGATTATTAGATATAGACGACTTGGTAATGTAATTATGTAGTTGCTGATAGCTACTTAGTTTAGACAACGGATGTGTTAACGAAAGGTTACCAGCTATGAGAGGACTGTCAAAAGGTGGACGTGGTAGCTCCCTCATCTTTTTCAATTCACTATAAGATTCAATACAAAAGTCCTTGAGCAAATTCCGCAGATTGTCCACGTTAATATTATACCATTCAGAGCATACCCGAGCTTTCAGTTTTACACACGCAATATAAAGCTATTTACAGGGAATTAGTTGACCTCATGTATCGTGAAATATATTGAGAATTGAGCGAGAAATGCGTATCGAAACACAAGACTTAGCTACAAAACTAGGTCTAACCTGTCATAAACCCTTAAATAAACCTCAAAAAACCCTATTTTGGTGTTTTTACTCAGACGTAACCTGTCCAAAAAATCGCATTTCTGTACCATTATCAACCGAATGACTTTGAAAAATTTTCACCAAATTTTATGGGAATACACCAGCATCAATCTAACTTAGGTATTTCTGGCATTATAGATCTGCCGTAGAAGTTCATGAGATTTTAAAGACAATTATCATATCAAAGCCTGATATACGAGTCGCTCCATTTCCTGAACGTAATCACCACCGGGAATCATTCCCCTCCCCATTAGCTGTGTAAAGCAGATAACAAAGAAATCTTCCTTCGGGTCGGCGAAATACCTAGTGCCCGCTGCTCCACCCCATCCATATGAGCCTATGGAACGAAGCAGTGGATTCCCCTTCGATTCTATCCGCACCTCGACACCCATGCCAAAACCATAGCCGTTCCCTAGCATCGGGATGGGGATATCACCGATATGGTTGCGGGTCATCAACTCGACGGTCTTGCGTCCCAGAATACGGACACCGTCCAGTTCTCCACCATTGAGAAGCATCTGGGCAAATCTGGCATAGTCTGATATCGTCGTAAGTACGCCGCCGCGGTCGCCACCGGCTTCAAACCAGGTTTTTGGACCTTTCACTTTTTCGCTGGTTTCCGGGCGGTCAACCAGGATAAGATTCCATTTCTCCCCTTCTTGCTGTAAACGGTAAGAGGTGGTGAAACGGTCAAGCTGACCCTCAGGCAAATAAAACGACGAGTCTTTCATCTTTAAAGGCTTGAATATTCTTTCCCTGTAGAACTTCTCCAGGGTCATTCCCGATACAATCTCTATCACCGTGCCGATGACTGGATAACCGACTTGATACTGCCATTCGGTGCCCGGATTGGCGGAGAGTGGCAAGCTACCCAGATTCTCCACCATCTCCCTTACAGTCTTCGCTCGTTTCTCTGCCGGACCTGAAATCAATCTAGCCTTAATCAGAACGTCATTGTATTTTGACATCACCTGTATAGGAAGACGGCTTACCATGGCAAGTCCGGTAGTATTGCGCAGGCAATCCCGGACAGTAATCTCACGGCGCGCCGGAATACTTGGTAACATAGCGGCTTGAGTTGGCTCTACGGTTACCCCTGGCGCAACAGGACTTAACGTGGGGTTCTTAAAGGTCGGTAGGAATTTGGAGATAGGGTCGTCAAGATTCAGCAGGCCGTCCTCATAGAGTAGCATGGTAGCGACACCAGCAATCGGCTTGGAATTGGACCACAGTCGAAAGAAGGCATCCTTGCGCACGGGTCGTTTACTTTCGATATCCATATATCCCTGGGCTTCGAAGTGGACAATCTTTCCATGGCGGGCTACCAGAGTAATCATACAGGGCACTTCATGCTTGTCTATGTATTTCTGCATGGCGGGACGGATGCGGGCTAACCTCTCAGACGAAAAGCCCACCTCTTCTGGCTCTGCTACCGGCAAAGGCCAGACACTTTTTGATTTGGTCGTACTCATTTTTCTCACCCCTAATTCTTTTGCACTTTACAATAGCGCGCCGAAAGCCAAAAGTCAAAAAAAATCGGTTACTGCGTATGCTACTATGGTCAGTTCTATATATGCCAGGAAAGGTATTTCCCTCCTTTTTGCTAGCTATATCAAACGACATAAATAGTTGCGCATATCCGGTTTGTCCGGTGTTACGTAAAGCAAGGTGGTAAGGGGGCTGCGCCCCTTACCCATTCTATCCCTTCCCTGCGGGGAAGAGCCTGCCCCGTACTTGATACGGGGGATAAAGGGATAGGGCGTTGTGCGAAGAGACATCTTCATGAAATACCAAGATGGTATGCGTAGGCTCTGGATTCCAGCCTCCGCTGGAATGACAATTCGTCTAAAAGGCAAACAGGTCACCGCAACCTCACTATAATGCGCAATTAATATTGATGTTACATATAGTTCGCTTAAATACTCAAAACGGCATTTCCTTTATTCCGATAAGTGATGGCACTGAACATGACTGCTTCGGCATCGTGGTTGAGCAACGACACGACCACGACATTTGCACGGTCACTGGTTTTTTCGAATGCCATTTCCAACGCCCTCACTACCGGATGATGAACTGCAGTCTCTTTCAAACTCCGATACTCGACCTGCAACAACTGTGCCAGTGCCTTCGCCGGGTTACTCTCCACAGACTGCAGTCGTCTGATGTTAGCGCGAAGTATTGCCACATCCGGTGGGCTCAAGTACCTGATGGATTTGCCAATTATTCTGATATCTTTCGTTATGCCCAGACAACGTGAAACGAGCACCTGCGGCGGTAGTGACGCCGTTACCAGTTGTACGTCTTTTTCATCGTAAAGAGCCAGTGCGGTGGGAATCTGTTCCTTTGCCAGAGAAAGCGCGGCGACAATCATGTTATAGACCTGCTTATCAGCCTCGTCCGCGTCACCCACCGTCATATTGATAAGTAAAATCGCCGGCTGTCCCCGCAGGTCAGCAAATTCCTTACTGATGAGCTTGTTGTACTTAATAGAGTGCTTCCAATCGATATTCCTGAGACTATCTCCCGGCTGGTACAACTGGCTTCCGTAGTACTCGATTCCCTCCCGCAATCCATAGAGAGGACGTAGAGTACCCACTGTGGAAATCAGTGGTAACATTCCAGTCCGGCTTTCTGCCAGATAGCGTTTCGCCAACCATGCGGCATACCGCGCCCGCGGGATAACATTAAGCCGTACGGGTTCGATTAAGAATTGCGTCTGCCACAGCCCCCATCTGTCAATCGCATAACCTTTGACCTGTATTGTGGACACTCCTGAGAGCGGTGGGACAAAATTTATCGGAAATGATAGTCCTTCGTCATCCATGGAGAATTCAGAGGAAGGTAATTTGACCCAATCCTGCATTGGTTCTAAGAAAAGTCTGCCCCCAGCACGCGCTCTGGGAGTCAGCGCAACTATGAGCTTCGCCTGTGAACCGGCAACGACCCTCTCCTCCACTATTGTTTCTTCCACTGGCTTTTGGGGCATTTTGCGGTAGGCAACAATCGTAAGTGTCGTCAAGCAGATAATCGCAACCCCGCAGGTTATAAGCAAGACAAGTGAGCTTAATATAATGGCTACCGCAAGTACAGATACCGCAATCAAGCAGAGCGCAATGGAGGTTCGAGTTGGGAAACGGGAACGTGGAATTTGCATATAGCTGGCAATTTTACCGGCTGTTTCCAAATCATGTTCAATCAGAACAAGCACCGGTAAGCCGAAAAGCCATGATAGATTATCCGGGAAGCTCTGAGAGAAAAGGAGAGGTATAGCGAAAAAAACGAAGTAATCCATCACAAGAGGCATAGTCACGGTCGGAGGCCGCCACCAGAAGAACAGATAAACGGCGGCAAATATCATCGGGAAAAAAGCCAGCACAGGTGGAGATAGAAGAGCTGCTACCACCAGCGCAATTGCGACGGAGGTTCTTATTGCTGGAATGCCGAGCGAGCGCAAACGCCTCATATTGTTAGTTTGGGAACCGGTATTTTATTCAATGCTCTTTCAATAATAGCGTGGGGTGTAATATCATCCATTTCTGCTTCCGGCTTCACCCGAATACGGTGTTCCATGGCATTGAAAGCAAGAGCTTTAATATCATCTGGAATTACAAAATTGCGACCATCAAGCAGGGCAAGAACACGGGCGCATTTATAGAGGGCAATACTGGCGCGGACACTCGGACCCCATGAGACGTCCGGGTCAGCCCGTAACGATGACACCAATGTTGTGGTATATTCCACAATATCAGGAGAGACATGTACACTCTTTGCCAGCCCCTGAAGAAGTAGCACTTCGTCAAGATTCGTGATTACTTTCACATTCGATTCATCTATACGGTCAATTTGAGTGACGATTTCCTTCTCTTCCTCTTTGGTTGGGTATTCACTGCGTGCCATAAGCATAAAACGGTCCACCTGCACATCAGTGAGAGGATAAGTTCCTTCCGCACCCGTAGGCACTTGTGTGGCAATGACCATAAAGAGCCGTCCGAGTTGATACGCTTTACCTTCAATAGTGACCTGATGCTCCTGCATGGCTTCGAGAAGCGCGGATTGTGTCCTGGGAGTAGTACGGTTCAACTCGTCAGCGAGCACGATATCGGCAAAAATAGGTCCTTCAATAAAACGGGATGCGCCATCTGGAGAGTAGACATAGAAACCAGTGATATCAGCCGGCATCATATCAGGGGTAAACTGGATTCGTTTGAAGCGCCCGCCGATGGTCTCCGCAAAAGTACGGGCAAGCTTTGTTTTGGCAGTTCCCGGAAGACCCTCGATAAGCAGATGTCCACCGGCGATAAGCGCCAGCATTAGCGCTCGTTCGACTTCTCCCTTGCCGATGATAACCTTAGAAATCTCGGCCAGTATTCGCTGGTACAGGTCAACTATTCTGCGGCTGTTTTCCAACTGCGCCTCCTATCCTCATCATCCAGATTGAAACGCCAATAAATATTACCAAAATTATCGCTACGAGTGGATAAGGTGTTGCCATTACCTCGCGGATACGAATCAATGCTGTCTTCGAGGTGTCCAGTGGTGTTTGGGAAAGATGAGATATATCAAATAGAACGTTCTTCTTTTCTTTTTCGTCTCCGAGAAGATGGTTGATAAAAGCAAAATTATCAGCGCGGTTGACCATCGTATTAATCATCAGGCTTGGGTCGCCAACGACAATCAAGGTGCCTCTCCCCACACTTGTTTTTGCGGCTACCGGAAGTCGCCCCTTGATTTCACTCTTGTCCCACGTCAGGTTCTCGTTGAAATCAATATAGCTTGATTCGGCCGTCCATGCAATAACCTGAGTAGCCGGCACATTCTGTAATGCCGTAGCGTGGTTAAGGATAACAAGTTGGAAATCACCCGGTTTAGTAAACTCCGTTATCTTCGGGAACCACTGGGTCTTATAGCAAAATAGTGGGTCGAGCATCGGCTTGCCATTGAACCGCATCGTAACACCCAGATGTTCTAATAGTTGGTTCCCGTAGCCATAATCATCAGCCAGAAGTAGTGTGCCACCACCATCCACAAAAACCCGGATTTTTTCAAGTTCATCAGAACTGTATTGCAGATAGGGCACTGAAATCAATATGCTGGTTTCCGGGTCTTCCGGTAAATTATTCACCGACTCAAGCTGAGTGGCAGATACATATTCAGAAAAAGCCCGGACTCCGTTCCACATTGTGTTTCCTACCATAAAATCCTGCACCGATGGGACGAACCAAACACATAGTAATGAAATGGCGGTTACTGCGGCAAGCACTATAAATAGTAGGTTATGTATTTTCATGCTTCAAACTATCCCGTACTTGCCGCGTCAGTTGTTCGCTTGTGTTCACATCTTTATCACTCGCTTGTTCTCTGGAATAGAGAAGCCTTTCTATCAGCCTGGTGAATTCTAAAAGATAGTCCGTAACCGGCCCCAGTGTTTTCCTTGTTCCATTGACGAATTCACGTAACGTCTGGTGAGGTCTTAAAACTATCCTGGTCACTCTCTGCACCAGCTGTATGAGCAAAACATACCAGGAAAATATCCTTGCTCTGGGTTCCACATCACTTCCACCATCGAGAGTCCGCGTACTTACTACAGTTTCACTATAGACAGGTACAACCGCGAGATTTATGCCTGTAATGACGTCTTCAGGCTGTATTTTCTCTCTCTGCCACGCCAGTGGAAAATTCCTTATTCCGAACTTCTTAGGAACGATAATGCCGAGAGCAATCAACAGAGTCAGAAAGATGCCACAATTAATGCCATTGATTACAAGTACTTTCTGTGAGAACAGTAACGGACTATTCCACGGTTCTTGGGGAATGACCTCCACCGTCCAGGACTCCGAACCAACCAATCCGAATGTATAACGTGTTCTCAATTTTCCTTGAAAGGAACCATCATCGGCGCTGTGGAACTCTTGTGCATCCGAGGCGTGTTTAACTCTCACCAGCGCCATCTGTAATGGTCCCAGTTCTGATATAACGCTACCATTTACATCAAAATGCCGGGGAACCAGCATTATTTTGGGCAAATTGATGGTGAGTCCGGTTACTGCTTTGCTCACATCGATTAATCCGCTCGCAATACCAGAAGCATATCTTCCTTCGGCGAATGATATGACGGTGAGCCTGTGCAGACCCGACTGGAGGTCAGGTGGGAGGTTAATTTTCTGGATGAACTCTTCCGTACTTTTTAACTGCGCAACAACCACATCATCAATACGCACCTCGAAATTTCTCTCGATGGTTGGCGCCGCTGGCTGGTATGTCCAGCTTGCCTTTAAGACTGTTTCACGCCCCGGATATCCCTTCTTATCGGCGTCAAGCGATAGGAGCATTTCATAGAAATTTACGTTCAATACTACTTTGGGGCTCAGGCTGGCTAAATAAGTGGTGGTGTCCTGCTCTTGCGGATAATAAAGCGATTGCACATCCATTGATACAGAGTACTCATAAGGAACCTGAAAAGATGCCTCATAGTAGCCGTTCCCATTGGTGGTACTGGTCGCAATAGTCAAACCATTCAGCATTATCTCGACCTTGCGGTTAACAAGCGATTGTCCCTCAGCTGTTAGAGTCCCTTTTGCACTAACGTAATCGCCCACAAACACATCCATTGGTTCCACGATTAGAGAGAGTTCTGTGACAAGTCGGGATTTTAAGTTAATTACGGTCAGAAGATTATTTAGAATATCACGATAGAGGTCAAACATCGCATTTATTGAAGCTAATTTCCGGATTACTTCTGTATATGCAAGGCGCAAAGGACTGTTCGGTTCTTCTACATCCACTAAAAAGGCTTTACCCATAGTCAGAATTGAATTTTCTCCAAGTTGAACGGCTCTATGACCTGCTGAAAGGTCGGCAATAATCTGATTCGCCACCGGATTCGCTTCAAGAATTCGGGATTGCTGGAGAAGAACTCGTAACTCATCGAGTTCTTTTTCGATTGTTACAATCAATTCCGCAGATTCTTCCGTCGCTTCGGTAAAAACCTCTGTGGTAGGGGTAAGACCAGGTGGTAGATTCGCATAAGGCATGTTATCAAGTCGCGATGCTACCTCATCCCTATTCTTATTAATAACTTCGTCCAATATCGCTGAGTAGTAGCGAAACAGCTCTAAACCACTATATTCCCACCCGGATTTTAATGGGTCCTCGTGAGGTTCTGCTGATAGAACCGGTGTCGCTAGCATGATTACTGAGACAACGGCACCGGTTACGCTCCAGATGAGTTTATTTTTCATGTCACCTTTAGCTTGACAACACATCAATAACTTTTAGCAGTACTATCACCATAAAGCCGCCAAAAAGCACCACTGCGATTGCGCTCAAAGAACGTCTCGCTCTCGGGTTGAGATAAACATGCAGTAGAGTAATTACCAAAAAAACAATAACATTTAGTGTGAAATAGACAGTCAGGTCGTTCTGTCCGGTAACTGCCAAAATAGTATTAGTCAGACAGGAGGCGATGACGATAAACAGGAGATAAAGGTTGAAAGCCCTCAAGAAAGCACCTCCAGCACGATACGGCTTTTCCCACGCTCGAAGCTCTCATCAGCAATGCGGATAGGTTTATCCAATGCTTCACAGGCAATGGTCGCCACAATTGATGCGATTGGACTTCCCAGGCAACGGTAATACCAGACGTCTTCATAGTGCAACCTGGCGCCGTTTACCTCAATAGTGACCCGGTTTCCCACGATATTCACCGTGACTGAATTTGCCAAGTCAAGAAGACCGGTCAGCACATAAGTCGTTGCTGATTCAATTTCAGCGGGAGTCGGTCCCAGGTTTATTTCGAGTTTATCCGGGTTGAAGCTTCCGGGTGTTGTGATAGCAATCGCCATATCTTCCGGATTATCACCGTAGCGCACAATGAGCCGTCCGGGAATCTTCTCTCTGATACGGGCAAGCTCAATGGTATCTTTCAGGGGTATCAGTGCTTGTGGGCGTCCCCCACGCAGTGAAGACGGCAGGTATATTGCCTTGTTTCTCAATCCAAGCTCCTCAAGCAGTGCCGCAGTGTTTTCCATACCTGTCTTGAGGATAAGCTCGCTGGCTTCAGGAGAAATGTAGGGTCGGGCATTGGCTAGAGCCAGGCTGGTAAATCCAAGCATAATGGCCGAAATGCCGATAGCCGTGAGAGGAATGGAGGCAATAAGAAAGTAAGCAATCGGCGCGAATATTGCCCCTGCCACAGCAAGCCCCAATCCTAGGATCTGGTAAGGATTACGCGTACGCCCATCTCCTTACAGGAAATATGATACCAACAAACAAGCCACATCGTTTACGTAGTATTCTACCTCACTTGACTGCTTTAAGGAAAGAGCCATGCGGAGTTTATTTCACGAGTACACTTCCTTGACTGATATGGTGATGAGTTGTAGCATATATTATCAAAACCGAGGAGACTGATATGGATAAAAAGGAGATATTAGAGTTTTTGAACGCGAATCGGACCAGTCATTTAGCAACTGTAGAAGGGGGCGCGCCTCGAGTTCGTGCTATAGGAATAATAAAAGCCGACGGTGATGGGATTTTATTCCAAACATGGAAAAGTAAGGATTTAGGCAAACAACTAGCCCAGAATGCAGACGTGGAGTTCTGTTTTAACAACTATGAGAAGCGCGTACAAATCAGAGTCAGAGGAAAGGTTACGCCTGCTGAAGATGCTGTTACGAAACAGATAGTACTAAAAGAACGACCTCAATTTCAGAGATTGGTAGAGGGTGGTCAGGAAATGGCTATTTATCGTCTGAAGAACGGAATGGCTCATATATGGACCGCTCAAAATAATTTTGAACCGAAAACCTTCGTCAGTCTATAAATGAACATAGGGACATAAATACCCGTGGCGAATTACTCATCGGGAAAATCAAGGAATAGAGCAGTTGCTTCCGGAGCAGGGCGAGAGCAGGGCGAAAGCCGGGCTAGCCCGAAATACAAAACTGCTATATCTATAGAGAGACAAATCGCTGCGGACTTATATTTTACTTTTTTTCGTTATTTGTGGCGTCATAATGGATGGTGTTGCCGATACCCGCTACACTACCCCATTTGAGACCGCGCCGCACACGGACGCCCAATCCCCATGTCGTCGAGATAATTGTGCCATCCGCCTGGAAGCGTGTGTAGCCATTGGTAACGTGTACCTTGTTGCTTGACTGATGAATCACGCGGGCGTCATTTCGGGTAAGCGAAAAGGAATAACCACCGACACCATGCGCGCCAACGTTCTCCCGGAAATACGAAAAGTCATAGGAACCAGTCCCAACTTTTTCAATATTATTGACCCGAATGCGACTCTCAATACCTGTAGTACGGTAGAGGTGGTCTATAGCCTTGACATTCCCGGTAATGTTCGGGTATAAGCTCACCGTTTTGCCAAGCAAACCCCGGGTACTATCCAGAAGCAAGGTATCATTCTTGCTCCAGCCTTCCATCCAGTCGTGCTCGTGCTTGGCCGCCATGTACATTGCTTCCGGGTACTGGACGCCGATAAACTCGGTGGGAGTGAATATGGTCGAACCGAGCTGTAAACCCCAGCGACCGCTGTTATTGGTCACCACGTAAAGACCGTCGCAGACCATGAGTTTCGTGCCGTTCGCCCCGTGACAACTGTACGACATGGTCAAGCCCGCGCGCACCGGGTCCGAGGTATGCGACTCGACACTCATAAAAAGGTCGAATCCGCCTTTGGGTAAAGATTTTACATTCATCGAGGGTGGGGGATTTTTGATGAGGTCTTCGGCGCTGTCGATGACAACGACATCGGTCTCCTCGATTGATGCATAGGGGAAGTGCATCTGTGCCGCCATTCCCTTGAGGTCCCGCCTCTGGAGGGCCGCGAAGTAGCGCATCAGGGTAGTGACACCCATACCGATTGATTCCTCATACATCAGCGGGTAGCGGTGGTCGAAAATTGCCTTTGGTTTTAGTTTTTTAGCTTCTTTGGTTAGGTCCGCGTCCTTCATTGCTTCTCCTTTACGAAATATACTCAAGCAGGTAAATAAAATGTGCGCAAATGCATAAGTTTTTCCAGTATAAGACCGCGTTTAGGAGATGTCAAGGATGGTGCCTTCGCAGATGTGACGTAATCAGGAAAACATACGTGAATAGCTTGACAAACAACCATAGAAATAGTATCTTCAATGTAGATACATAAATGGAGGTTCGATATGAGAACCCGCATCCAGAAATGGGGCAACAGTCTCGCCTTGCGTATCCCTAAATCTTTCGCCAGCGAAGTAGGTCTCCAAAAGGAAACGTCTGTTGAAGTATCGCTGGCAGATGGGAAACTGATAGTAACGCCTGTAGCCAAACCAGAGCCGACCCTGAAACAACTCCTGGCAAAGGTTACGAAAGAAAATTTGCATCGAGAAATCGAGACCGGCGGCGCAACGGGGAATGAGACGTAGTGAGTTCCCGGACTTATATTCCTCGATGCGGTGATGTGGTGTGGATTACCTTGAATCTCCAGGCAGGTCACGAACAGACGGGACGCCGTCCGGCGGTAGTAGTTTCACCCAAAAGCTATAACGGTAAGGTAGAACTGGCGATTTTTTGCCCCATTACCAGCCGGATTAAAGGTTATCCGTTCGAGGTTCTTCTTCCCAATGGGTTGCCGATAACCGGGACAATCTTATCCGACCAGGTCAAGAGTCTTGATTGGCGTAAACAAAATGCAGAATTGATATGCACCTTGCCGACTGAGACGATATCAGAGGTACTGCAGAAACTGGGAACGCTGTTGTCTCAATGAGTAGATGCATCTCGGAAAATTCACAACCAAGAATAAGATGAGTTCGGATATCACATTTACTCATTTAGTTACCTTTGAAGAAGCAGGTAACATAGGTCAAACGGATAGGTATTTCGTGCTTTTGTCCTGGTTTAGTACGAATCCATCTATTTTTAGTTAATGGGTTGGTTTTTTGGCGCTTTAAATTAATGTCAAAGCCGCAACGCATAGAAACTCCGATTTGCGGTAAAATACACGGGGAAAGTGGGATATGAGAATAGGAATCCTTGAGCTATTGAGTGCCGGAGCCACCAGAAGATGGGATCACGCGGCATATAACTATCTGGTTACAAGGCAATATGCCAGTATTATGCCTCAAGCGATAAGTGTCTGGTGCCGCAATCTTGGGCATGAAGTCTTCTATACCACCTATTTTGGCAATGAGGACCCAACGCATCTGCTGCCAAATGATCTCGATATTGTATTCATATCGACCTATACTCAGGCGAGCGCACTGGCATACGCATTGGCAAAGCTGTATCGCCAGGAGAAAATTCTTACTGTGATAGGCGGTCCTCACGCTAAACAATTTCCCGATGATTGTCGACGTTTCTTTGACATAGTTGTCGGTGATTGTGATAAAACCCTGATAACTGAGATTCTAAGGGATAAACCGCGGGGTGAATTTATCACCAGCGGTCGTACCTTTACTGATATTCCTGGCGTACAAGAACGGATGCCGGAAATCCGCTCATCCACTTTCATAAGAAATAAATCTTTCCCTTTTACTTCAATTCCACTGTTAACCAGCACTGGCTGTCCTAATTCTTGTGATTTCTGTATCGACTGGGATAATCCTTATGTGCTTTTGTCTTTGGAACAGCTAGAGGCAGATATGCGCTATATCTTTCAACATTTTTCAAGATTGATGATTGGAATTCATGACCCCAACTTTGCCATAAAATTTGAGCAGGTCTTCAATGTACTGGAAAAAATCCCCAATCGCAAGCGAAACCTTTACACAATAGAGACTTCGCTCTCTGTATTGCGAGGTTCCAGATTGGAGCGGCTAAAAAACATGGGTGATTTCTATATAGTTCCCGGCATTGAATCATGGACAGCTTATTCAAACAAAGTTGGAGCTGGCACCAAAATAGCTCCCAGACAAAAACTTGATAATGTAATTGAACAATTTAATATCATTCGCCATTACGTTACCGGAATCCAAGCCAATTTCATGTTCGGACTGGATGTGGATATAGGGGATGAACCCACAGAACTAACCAAGGAATTTGCAGCTCGAGTTCCCTTCGTGATGCCAAATTTTAATATTCCGGTTCCGTTCGGAAATACTCCGCTATATGAAAAATATTTAAGTGAAAACCGCATTCTGACAACCATGCCATTTAGTTTCTATTATATGCCGTATTTAGTATACACATTAAAGAATTATAGTCCGGTGGTCTTCTATGAGAAACTCATCGATATGTTGTCTTACATCTCTTCCGGAAGCCTGCTACTTAAGAGACTGAGGAACACACCCGAACCATTACAATCCGGTTATAACGTGTTTAAAACTCTGGGTAACAGGCAAATGGTCGGGAGACTTCGCAATATATTGAATTTATTAAATACTAATAAACAATTCAGAGCTTTTCACGAACATGAGACGGATGTTTTACCGGAATTTTATCACCGCCAGTATGAGCGTTTGCTGGGCCCTTATGCTACCCTTATGTCTCGCAAAGAACGTATACCAATACTGGTTAGTCATAAAAAGAATGAGGTTGAGCCCTAGGACTAAAGCGGCGGACAATATTAACCGGTAAATGAAGTGTTGCATTTCCCTTTCACATCTTCGAAGGTTACAACATAGTATTTCAGGCTGTCCAAAAAGTCTCCGGCAATCACAACACAGAGTCAAAGTAAGGTATAATCTTCCACAAGAAGTTCTTTCCGTTGGAGGCCATGGGATGAAGATATTCAGGGAATATAGACAGTATCTGAATTTCCTACTTCCTCCTTCGTTGGAT
>JAURWL010000060.1 GCA_030654965.1 Dehalococcoidales bacterium
CTCACCTCGTACCTCTTCCAACTCCATGTTCATGAGATATGCTCCACTCTCTTCGGTGAACTTCTGCGGATGGAAGTTTCGATCATGCACATCATTCTCATCCGCTTTCAGTTGTTGATTATGTCTCCAACGACCTTCGACGATCTCCATACGACGTAGGAATTGTACTTGCTTGATACGTCGTGACTCCTTCGCAGTGAGAGCTCGTACAGGATAGTTGTGTACTTCATGCTCGGAACGAAAGGCAGTGAACATTGCACCCTTCACTTCCATCGCATTCCAACATTGTTGACGAATACGCTCGATGATGTACTCCTTACCAACACACTCACTGTGAATCTGCTCGCGAATAGCATCGATACGCTTCTCACCTTCACGAGTGAGAAAATCCTTCAACTCGAGGTCGATAGCGAAATCTGCATAGCCGAGTCGCTCAAGTTCGGGCAGATTGGCATTGCGATGGAGAATTTCGTTGAATTGCAGCTTGAAGGTGTACAACGATTTTTGTAGCTCGTCTTTCAAGATCTTCTGTTGCAAGTCCATCGTCTTTCCTTCTTTCGTGCGTCCACTCGTCATTTGCACGTATCCAACCTCGTGTTCTCCTTCTGATTCCGCGACTTCATTCAATTGTTCAAGTACTTTCGCGGAGATCAACTGAGGCAAGTTACGCAACTTTCGAGACCGACGTGTCGAGATCGCCGGAGCGAGTGGTGAGAGATCGAATACCATGAGTGATCCATCGAATCCTGATGTCACTAGAAGTGACGAGTCCGGTGAGATGCTGATCGAACATGTACCGCCGACGATGTAATCATGGATCGGGAATCGAGTGAGATACTCTAATGATTCACCATCTCTCAAGACGATGATTCCGTCCGCACCACTCGTCACGAGGAGATTTCCAGTAAGTGCTTGTGCGATGACGGAAGCAGGTCGCTGATGGACGAGGCCGTCGGCACCGACCTCCTCAACATCATCGGCAGGCACGTCGGAATTGTAGGTCTGAGTGAGCTGGAGAGTAGAGTCGTATTGCAACGAGTAGACACAGAGCAGCTTCGACTCAGTGGTTGCATAGATTACCGTGCGATCACTGAGGTTCGCTTGGAGGCTGGTGATCGGTGAATCCAATTTCGTCGCGACTGCTTGTACGAATTCCGGTGCGAGCTTCAACTCCGGTGCATCGTGATAGATATTCGGTGCTGTGAGTGTGTACACAAATCCAGCTCGTGTCGACACCAGCAATCGGTCATTCGGAAGCTTCTCACGATCGACCGGTGCAGTCCACGCCATCGAGACGAGTGTGTCCTTCGCGGGGGTCGTTGCTGTTGTAGCGCCTCCAGCGATGACAGCGGCGAGATCCTGCTCCGTCGCGAAGTCCAACGACTCGTCTTCATCGTCAAATCTCGCCTTATCCGCCGCGAGTGCCAATGCAGAAGCAGCCGCGGCGGACGCATCGGATGACAGGGAAGAAGCACCGAGCTGACCTGCAGACAGACCAGAACCGGTGAAGACAGCATCCCCGGATGGCGCGACAGCTGGAGAGGCGTCCTTCTCATCAACAGATTTCTGCTCACTCTGTTGTTGCTGTTGCCAGTCTCCTAGTTTCGTGTATCCAAGTACTCTGAAATCTCCTGTACGTACGATGAATATCTTTTTCGGACCCATCGTCGCGAATAGGTCACCATCCTTCGAGAAGTCTATCTGAAGTATCGGCCCCGCATGTAGTCGAGAGGAGAATACGAGACGCATATAGGATGGATTCGAGATATCGAGGATGTTCAGTATACCTGTCTCCAATCCAACGACGGCTAGATTTCCATCTCCCGACACTGCACAAGTCGTGACTCCGCTCTTGAAT
>JAURWL010000073.1 GCA_030654965.1 Dehalococcoidales bacterium
TGTTCTCCGGAGTCGCAGGTAGCCAACATGGCTCACCGTTCGGTGTGACACCAGCTAGCCAACCGTTGTACACCTGACCCGGTACATATTGTTGCTCGCTCGCCGCAGCGTACGTCGATTCGCCTGCTGCGTGTGACGAGCTCGATGCGGCCTGACGAGCTTGAACTGCAGCTAAGTCAGCTGCGACGAGATCAGCGTATGCGGATTGAATGACGACCTCTTCATGCACGATCGGAGCTGAAGCGGATGCAGAGATCACACCGATACCGTGCGCAGGCTTCTTAGCCGAAGCGGCGTTGCCATCAGCACCCTCAGCGAGTTTGCGCTTACGAGCGGCGTTCATAGAGGAGTTAGCGGCGGCGGCGGAAGAAGAAGAGGAAGCAGCAGCAGCTGGTGTAGCAGACGAGGATGATGCAGCGACAGCTGTTGATGACGCTGCAGCTACAGCCGTCGTTCCGTTTGCTGTCGTCGCATCTGTCGTCTGTTCTGCGAGGACACCGACTTCTGCTTCGAATGCAGCCAACTCAGCGTCGAGGTCGAAATCCATCGGCGCGTTGGACGATGAGGCGGCGGCGGCAGGAGCGATGGAGGACATAGCGATGTCAGATGAGATGTGGAAGAAGTCAACGATCGAGCGATGGAATCGACTTGAGAGCGATTTTGCTTCGTACGACTGTCGAGTGTGCGCTGATTTACAAGCGGTTACGTGTCTGTTCGTCGGATGCTTCGTTGGTTGCCTGCACCGGTTGCTCGTTGTTCGAACAGACCAAAACTCGATTCTATTTCGACGGGAGTGTGCGCGGCCTCGAGGTCGTTCGCTGACACAGTTGCTGCGAGCACGACTGCTGTTCTTGCACCCCTCCTCTCATCATCATGTCTCTCCTCTCCTGGGCCTCTCGTACCGCCGGTGTTGTCGGTCGTCGATCCGCCGCTGTCTCGGTCTCATCGTCGTCGACCTCGACTGCAGCAGCAAGTCCGACGATCTACTCCTCTTTTCGATTGACATCGGCACATTTACACGCGGTCGGAGTCACCACGAAGCAATGGAGAGCGATGTCGAACATCGCGAGGGAGAAGCTGTTCGATAAGATTCTCATCGCGAATCGTGGCGAGATTGCGTGTCGAGTGATGCGAACGTGTAAGAAGCTCGGGATTCGTACGGTCGCAGTCTACTCCGAACCGGATAAGAACAGCGTACACGTTGGAATGGCAGATGAAGCATACTGCGTGGGACCAGCAGCATCAGCACAGAGTTATCTTAATATTCCGAATATCATGGAGGTGATCAAGAAGACGGGCGCACAGGCCGTGCATCCCGGATACGGATTTCTGTCGGAGAACAAGACTTTCCAGGTCAGACAACGTAGCAGAGGGAATGGATGCGGATCGAACACGCGCGATGATATCATCTGCTACATGCGATGTGCTCACATTGATTTGCTTCTTGCTGCACTGTAGGAGCAACTTCAAGCCGCCGGTATCAAATTCATCGGCCCGGGTACTCACGCGATCACTGCGATGGGCGATAAGATCTCATCGAAGAAGATCGCCAAGGCTGCCGGTGTGTCCATCATTCCTGGTTATCTCGGTGAAGTGAAGAACGAGGAGGATGTCGTGCGTATCGCGAATGAGATCGGTTATCCGGTCATGGTGAAAGCGAGTGGAGGTGGAGGAGGAAAGGGAATGCGCGTCGCGTATAATGACGCTGAGGCGAAGAGCGGATTTCATCTGTCACGCGCTGAGGCGATGTCTTCCTTTGGTAACGATACGATGTTCATTGAGAAGTTCATCGAAGAGCCGCGACACATCGAAATTCAGTTGCTCGCCGATGCGAAGGGACATGCGCTCTACTTACACGAGCGTGAATGCTCGGTACAACGAAGGAATCAGAAAGTGATCGAAGAAGCACCGTCGGTGTTCCTAGATCCACCAACGCGTGCGAAGATGGGAGAACAAGCAGTAGCACTTGCGCGAGCAGTCGGATACGAATCGGCAGGCACTTGCGAATTCTTGGTCGACAAGAATAGACAGTTCTACTTCCTCGAGGTCAGTGTGGAGCGACGTGCTTCGTTTGATTCGTGCGCTGCATACGGTTCGCGTGTTGCTCACTCGCACTGTTTTTTGTCTCGCTTAGATGAACACTCGTTTGCAAGTCGAGCATCCGGTGACTGAGCAGATCACTGGTATCGATATCGTCGAGCAGATGATTCGTATCGCCGCCGGTCATGCTCTGTTGCCTGCTAAACAGACGGATGTGAAGATCAACGGCTGGGCTTTGGAATCACGTGTCTATGCTGAGGATCCGTTGCGAGGATTCCTCCCGAGTATCGGCAATCTCAAGCAATACGTCGAACCGTCCGGTGCGAACGTGCGTGTTGACTCGGGTGTCGTCGAAGGTTCGGAGATCTCAATTCATTACGATCCGATGATCTCGAAGTTGATCACGTACGGCAAGGATCGTACGGAAGCACTGGCGCATATGCGACGTGCACTCGATTCCTATGTGATTCGCGGTGTCACACACAATATCAACTTCCTCCGTTCATTGTGCGATCATCCTCGTTTCATCGAAGGTCGTCTGACGACAAACTTCATCCCGGAGGAGTATCCGAACGGTTACAAAGGTGCGTCGCTCTCGGAACTCGATGTACGAGCGTTGGTTGCATCGGCGGTCGTCGTGAAGTCAGCACTCATCGCACAACAGACTTCACTATCCGGTGTGAATAAATCATTCAATGCGGAGAAGTATGCGAACGAGGAGACGGCACGACTACACGTCGCATTCGGTGCGGGTATCGATGCGAAGACGTTCAAAGTCGGTGTGGAGAAGACGAACACAACGACGGCCGGCAAGCAGACACTGCAGATGAACATCGATGGCAAGCCATTGACGGTCGAATCTACTTATCAGCGTGGTCAGCAGGTGTTCGATGCCGTCGTTGATGGCAAGTCTTACACGTTGCAAGTGATCACTTCCTCCGATTCCTCCGCTCGTCTGACTCTATCCTTCGCTGGTACCTCCTTCACACTCGATGTCCTCACACCGCGTCAAGCTGAGCTGCTCAAGTACATGCCGCTCGCCGAGGCGCGTGATACATCGAAGTTGGTCGTATCGCCGATGCCAGGTGCGGTGTTCAGTATCAAAGTCAAGGTCGGTGAGGAAGTCGCGGCAGGACAGGAAGTAGCAGTCGTCGAAGCGATGAAGATGCAGAATGCACTCAGAGCAACCAACCCTGGCAAGGTCAAGGCGATCAAGGTCAAACAGGGACAGACGGTCACGGCAGATCAAGTACTCATCGAATTCGAGTAAACAGCGAGACAGAGAGAGAGAGAGGAAGGAAGCTGGAAGGAGAAGCGAACTCGTGGCTCGCACGTGCGAAGTGTCGCTCGTAGGCTCGCACATGCGGACGCGTCGGATCGCACAATTTCATACAAACGCTGTAGACATAGTTATTTCAACTCGACCGCGCGCACGCGTGCACGCAGTTGCAGCTTGCAATTGATCGATCGCGAGCTCGAAAATTGCGCGCGATATCGATATCGATCGCGAGCGGCGTGCACGTGATATCGATAGAATCTCGTACATTTGCATGTATGCCTTTGTGGCGGTCGAACAGTGTAGAACAGCAGTGCGGGTTGTCGCTAGCTGCTTCGGTGTTGGAATAAATGATCGCGCGTGAACGTAGCTGGAGCTCGTCGTGTGTTCGCTGTTTGGCTAGGTGATGTGTTGTTGTTGTTGTTGTTGTTGTTGTTGTTGTTGTTGTTGTTGTTGTTGTTGTTGTTGTTGTTGTGTCGTTGCATACTTGCGCATGTTTCGGGGAGTGTCTGTAGCGTGCATCCAGTCACTCCCGCTCGACTACATGCCATCATCGTCTGCGTTCTCCGTTGTCGTCGAAGAGCAGAGATTGCTCGCGGTGGAGGCGGAACAACGAGGCAGAGAGGAAGACGAACCACCACCGCTGCTCGATTGAGAATCGGAAGAGAGCGCAGAGGCAGGCGCGGAGGAAAGCGATGAGGTTGAGAAGGAGAGTGCTGCAGCGGAAGGAGCTGATCGCATCATCTGCATCGGCGCTGCTGCGAGTGAGAACGTCGGTACGGCGGCAGCTGCTGCAGAGATGGTCGTCGTGCGTGCGAGTACAGCTGCAGGCGAGATCGTCACCACGCTACGTGTGCTCATCGTCATCGATCGTGCGTTGGTCTGCTGCAGTTGCGTCGTCTGCACTTTCGTCGTGTGTCGCATGACGGATCGAAGTTGCTGCATCGTGAATGCACCTCGTGAGTATGCGTACGACATGCTGATGATGGACGAGCGGCAATCGAGGAGAGAGAAATCGATCGAGTTTAGATGTCAGATGATGCGGTGCTGTTCTGCAGCTGTAATCGTGGTTGGAATGCACTGTGTCTGTGCGCTGATGAGTCGAACGAACGAAGCAACGATCGATCAGTGAGTACCGCATCGATCAATGCACGAACGTAGATACGCGCGATGCGCTATGCACTGCTCGCTCGCGTGTCTCATGCTTGCACATACGCTCGTCGCTTCGATGAGTCGAATGAGAATAAGTCAAACTTCGACATCCGGCTCGTTCGATCAGACCCCATTGACGGTGTTGATGCGAACACGTAGCAGCAGCATTGAACATATCAACCACGCATTACACCAACACCATGCAAGCTAGAATGCACGCCAGCAGCATCGTCCGGCAACGATCAACCATCGCTGCATCTGCACGAATCGTCGCACTCAGAAACAACGCAACACCAACCATTCAACAGCGACTGCTGAGTACGACAGCAGCACAATGCTACACTGCCATCACACCACGCTACACTCCATCATTCTCACTCAATCGCGCCGCCTTCACCACCTCGCTCTGCTTCTCGAATCAAATTCGCACTCTGACGACCACTTCGACCGCCGCCGCCGCTGCTGCC
>JAURWL010000086.1 GCA_030654965.1 Dehalococcoidales bacterium
AAGGATGATTCAGGTGGACCAGAAAGAAACTATCAGGAGACTATATTTTATCAAACGGCACAGTGTGCGGCGGATTGCCAAAGAACTCGGGCACTCCCGGAAGACGATAAGGAAAGCGATCACCGATGCTTCTGTGCCGCAATACTCCCTCACGGCTGCCAGGCCAAGCCTGGTGATGGGTCCGTATCTGGATACTATCAAAGCATGGCTTGAGGCGGATAAAAGCCGTCCTGCGAAGCAACGGCATACCGCCCACCGCATTTATGTGAGACTCGTCAACGAATGTGGTTTCACGGGGGCAGAGCGCACCGTCCGCGAGCATGTCGCCAAACTCAGACCAACATTCACGGAGATGTTTATTCCTCTGGAATTTGACCCTGGCGCTGATGCTCAGTGTGACTGGGGAGAGGCACAGGTACTCATGGCCGGCAAGCTAATCAACGCCCAGGTCTTATGCATGAAACTCAGCTGTTCCGGCAGGCCGTTTGTCATGGCTTTCCCTACGCAACGACAAGAGGTGTTTTTCGAGGGCCAACGCCGGTCATTTGAATGGTACGAGGGTTATGTGGGTAATCTGTCAAGAGGAAAAAGTGGGTAGCATGGCCGTTCATGGTGCGGGTTCTAGACTAAGGATTAACCTCCTGAAAACCTCCACACGGCGAGATTGCCCTTTCGCGTCTGCGTCTTCCCTTTGCTTTTCGAGAGTAGGCAGAAAGTCTGCGGTTGTGAGAAAGCAGGCACAGCTCTCGCAGATGGTCTCGAAGTCGCACGTGACACCTTCCGATCGCGTACAGTAACCGTTGCCGAGCATCCGCCATTGATGCTCTTGTCGCAACCGGCGCATCTGGGGACCTTCAACAACGGCCGGGAAGGTCCGTAGTCCGTCGTCGAACACATCTGGCTGTGGCTGCTTGTAGAGTCGCTCCAGCTGCTCACTAACTGCGAAGTATTCCTTCTGCACGGTGCGGTTGGCAATACGGGCATAGACCAAGGTCATGGTGAGGGAACGGTGCCCTAACAGGTTAGCGATGCTCTCTAAGCTCATTCCGCGATTGATCGCCTGAGTAGCCAGTGTGTGGCGCAGTCGGTGAGGCGAAACTTTTTCCCTGATACCGGAGGCACTCGCGACCCGGCATACTACATCATCTACTCGCCCCGGACTGATGCGACGGCCATGGTCAGTGAAGAGATAGTCCCAGGGATGCTGTGGCTGAGTGTAAGCAAACCATTCGTCGAGTAGGCTCTTCACTACGGGATGTAGTGGGATGTAACGGTCGGTATGAAGTTTGCCCACCGGGACTCGGAGCCAATAGGCACTCCCTAACTGGATCACGCTATCTGCGGTAATGTCCGTGAACTCCCCCTTACGGAGCCCGGTGCGCAGTAGCATTTCCACGCAGACTCGTGTGAACAGATCGGGGGAAGCCTGTGCTGTCCTCAGCAAAGCCGATGCCTGGGCATCGTCGAGAAAGCGAGGCAAAGGGGTCTCCCTGATCGGGAAATCACCATCGAAGATCAACGGTCTGGGTGGTACTTCTTCCCAACCCCACTCGGTGATTTGCAGGAAGAAACATCGGAGACATCCCAAGGCTACGGCTGCCGTCTTCGCGTGGAGACGGGCTCCGGGCGGGCGATGAGCACCGGGCAAGCAGGAGACAGTGCGCAGATGCTCCTTGAAACCTTCGATATGGCGTCTTTGTACCTGGGCAATGCGCGAAATTTCAGGAGCCGACTCAGCCAGCCATGTAAAGAATCGGCGCAGGGCATGCTCATGGTTAATGACTGTTCCGGGGCGACGCACCAGAGCAATCTGATCCAGGTAGCGCCAAGCTGTAGTTCGAATTGCAGTCGAGGAGACACCACGCCAAAGGTCCTGTCGGCTGGTCAAGCCCTTAGTGCGACGGCGAGCAAGGTTCGGAAGCACCCCCATATGAAAAAGAACCGTCCGCACTCCGAAAAGCCTGCCATGCCAATACCGGGGGTCGCTGCCGTAGCCCGCCTCTATCCAGGCGACGTGTACCGCATTAGTGAACGCATCCATGTCGCCTATGGTCAGTTCTTTTAATTCCTTCTGCGAGTACGCCATGACGCAGGCGAGGGCGTGGAACTGCTGGCTTAGAATATCAACCGAGTAATGAAGACGACGGCCCACTTCCATGTATTGGGCAAAGGTTTCTCGTTCCAGATAGCGACGAGCCACTTTGCCCAGGTTGGGACGAGCAGATATCAAGTACGCGGCAGACGCTGGCAAAAGGTGGCGCAAAAAAAGATAGTGAAGAAAGTAGCGGCTTTTGCGTGGGCCACGGAGTTGGTCTGGTAGAGGCAAAGACAGCCATTCCTTCAAGTGAGGGAAATGCCGCAGAAATGCCCGAGCACCCCATAGGACGGGGTCGAGAGACTCCAGATTAGTCGCATAGCCAGCAGCACCAAGATAGCTGGCATAGTCCCTCAGCAGCTGCGAATGAAATAATGTCGTTTCTGCCTGGTCAACAAGCTGGGTACTAGTCATTGGACTGTACCCCCCGACGCTTCAGGAAGAAACAGGGCGTTCGAGACTCGCAAGTACTCTTCTTGAAAATGACGCTGGCACAGGTGGAGATAGTTCCGGGTCGAATTAATGTCGCGATGACCAGCTTGGGCTTGAAGCGCTTCTAGAGACATGCCCGCTTCCCGCAGGCGGGTAAGACAGGTGTGTCTAAGGCGGTGGCATTGAACGCGTGGGGTACCAGCCTTCTGGCGGTTGTAGGAGACAATCGTATCCAAGCCAGCGATGCTGAGGGGGCAGCCCTTATGGGGACCCTTCAACACCACAAACAACTGTGGCACTGAGCTTGGTGGGCGTTCCTCGGCAAGATAACTGGCGACAGCCCGGAGCGCCATAGAGGCTATCGGTATAAGCCGCTGGTGTCCGCCTTTTCCCTGTCTGACCAAGACGGTACGCCGACCAAAGTGCACATCTTCCAGAGTAAGGGCAATGACTTCCGCTTTGCGAAGTCCACCAAAAAGCATGAGAAAAATCATTGCCCGGTCCCGTTGGGTACGCAGGGATCTCAAAAAGCGGTTAAGTTCCTCCGATTCTAGGACTTGGGGTAAGGTGCGGGGGGTGCGCAATAGCGGCGTTACCTTATTACATTGGCCGTTCCAAGATTGTCCCCGTACCGGCAGGCCGCGCGGGACCGGATTCGACCGTAACGGAGTATCCCCACGAACCAGAAGATAGCTGTAAAGGGTCGATATGGTAGATAGCCGACGTTTGATGGTGCGGTTAGATAAACCACTAACTTCAGATCGGTTCCTAACGTGGCTCGTATTTGGCGTCTCTCGTTGCTGCCGAATGAACGTGAATATATCCGTAGGATTGACCTCCAACACCGACTTGCTCACGGCGTTAACAAAGATCTGAAGATCATAAGCATGACTCACCCACGTATTGGGGCGACAGCGGTAACGAATGAACTCCAGGTAGGCATCGACCTCTGGAATGTCCAACCAAAGACGATGTAGCTTCCCTTCACGGAATTCTCTATGCAATCTATATGTCACGGGCCTACCTCCCTTGATAAACATTGGCCTCAATTCTACTCCCATTACCTACATATTACCGGTGTCCCGGCGCGGGTTAGCTATGACAATCTTACCACAGCGGTACGCAAGGTCCTGCGGGGACGGAACCGGCAAGAGCAGAATGCCTTTATCGCATTCCGGTCTCATTACGTCTTCGATTCTCACTTCGCCATGGTGGCTACACCGAGGGAACAGGGACGGGTAGAGAGCCTGGTCGGCTACATGCGGCGCAACTACTTCGTACCGGTACCGGAAGCGGAGTCGTTTGAGGAACTGAACCGGATATTGCTGGCGCGGCTGCTGGAAGATGACAAACGCCTTGTGCCCGGGAAGGAGATGACAGTCGGTCAGGCGTGGGAGACGGAGAAACCGAAGCTTCGGCCGCTGCCGCGGTTCCCTCACCGGTGTTGCGTGAGTCGTCCGGTGAAAGCCAGCCATTTGAGTTTAGTGACCTTCGATAGTAACCGGTACTCGGTGCCGGTCGAATACGGCTTCAGCAAGCTGACTCTGTATGCCTATGCCTGGCACATCGAGATCTCCTGCGGCGACCGCATTATCGCTACCCACGAGCGCTGCTATGACAGAGGGCGAGAAATCATGGAGGTCGACCATTATCTGGCGTTGCTGCTCTTGCGTCCGGGCGCCTTCCCTTACGCCAGGCCGGTGCGCCAGTGGAAGATGCCGCCGGTGTACCGGGACTGCTATGAGGCGCTCTGCCGTAAACACAGTGGGGACGGGGTGCGTGAATTCCTTCAGGTGCTCGCCCTGGGCAGGATGTACGGGAAAAACGCTGTCGAAAGCGCCATGACCCAGGCGCTGGCGGAGAATCTTGTCAGTAGTGACCGGATAAGACAACTAGTCTCCGGAAACAGTGCGACGGTCGACCAGAACTTGTGGTCCGTCCACCTGGGACAGGTGAAAGTGGTGCTCCCGGACCTCAATCAATTCGACCGTCTGAGAGACATGGCGGTGGTCGGAGGGAGCGAGTAGCATGGCAAACGATATCTTGCTGCGAAGCCACCTGAAAAGACTGCGGCTGCCGGTGATCACCCAGAACTACGCCAGGCTTTCGAAGGAAGCGGCGGCGAACAACCAGAGCTACCAGGATTACCTGCTGGCGCTCCTCGAAGGTGAAGTGCTGCAGCGCGATGAAAACGCCCAGAAGTTGCGGCTGGCACGGGCACGCTTTCCGGTCATCAAGATGCTCGATAGTTTTGACTTCAGCGCCCTACCTTCTCTCAACAAGGCACTGGTGATCGAGCTTTCCCGCGGTAGCTTCGTCGACCGCCGCGAGAACGTCATCTTCATCGGCAGCTACGGCACCGGGAAAACCCACCTCGCCACTGCTCTCGGAATAGCCGCTTGCTATCAGGGGAAGAAAGTACGTTTCTACACCGCCGCCGGACTGATCAATGACCTGCTGGAAGCACATGCCCAGCTCAGAATCAGCAGGCTCGAATCGGCTCTGGCCAAATGCGACCTCATCATCCTCGACGAACTTGGTTTCGTCCCCTTCAGCAAAGAGGGCGCCGAAGCGCTCTTCACCTTCTGCTCTTCCCGCTACGAACGGGGCTCCCTCGCCATCACCACCAATCTGGACTTTGCCCGGTGGAAGGAGGTCTTCGGCGACGAGGCGCTGACGGGGGCACTATTAGACCGGCTCACACACCGGTGCCATATTATCGAAATGAATGGGGACAGCTACCGCTTTAAAGAAAGCTTGAGGAGGAAAGAAAAGAAGTGAACTGATAAGGTCAACTACCGGCAATGGTGTGGTCCCCTTTTAGAGTGCCGTTAGTGGGTCCCATTTCGGTTGCCGAAAACACACCTCTTCGGCAGAAATTCCCAGGGTGACTTTTTCCGCGCGTAATGAAGTGGCTATCTGATTATTTCTGACAACACCCGTGCCAACGAAAGCCCCGCCGACCCCAATCCCCACAAGTCCGAGAAGTAAAACTACGATGCCGATGGCTTTAATGGTATTCATTGTATTCCTCCTTTTATTACCATTTCAGTAATGATTGTAGGTTGTCAGTGCCCACTAGTATATGATATAAATCACATACTGTCTAAGATACCTGAATTACCATTCAAATATGTGGGTGAAGAGGCGGACAGATGAGCGAAAGGACTATCACTGAGCAGAAAAAAGGTAAATCGAAGACGAGCATTCCCATCACCGGCATGACCTGTGTCAATTGCGCCGCTACCATCGAGAAAGGTCTGGCGGAAACCGAAGGTGTGGAGAACGCCAGCGTCAATTTCGCCTCGGAAAAAGCCACTATTGAGTACGACCCCGGTAAAGTCGACCTGACCAAAATCAAAGAAACTATCTCCGAGCTTGGTTACGGCATCGCTACAAAGAAGTCGATTTTTCCCGTAGGCGGGATGACCTGCGCCGCGTGTGTCGCCCGGGTTGAAGAAGCGCTCAAAGATGTTCCCGGCGTCGTTTCCGTGAGCGTCAATCTGGCTTCGGAAAAGGCTACCGTGGAATATCTAGAAGGTACTCAGTACGCCGACCTGAAGAAGGCGGTTGAGGAAGCCGGCTATGAGCTGGGTCCGGAAATTGAAGCGCTGGAAGATGTCAGTGAGACATCTCAACGGGAAATCCGTAAAATAAGAAACCGTTTTATTTTTGCCGCAGTTCTCACCGTACCCATCATGGTGATGATGTTTACCCCTGAGTTTCATTTCATGCACTATGTGCTTCTGGCGCTGGCGACCCCGGTGCAGTTCTGGGCAGGCTGGCGCTTCTATAAGGGGATGTGGGGCGCGCTCAAGCATCGCACCTCGGATATGAACACCCTCATCGCCGTCGGCACATCCGCTGCTTACATATATAGTGTGCTGGCGGTCTTTTTCCCCGGTTTGTTTACATCCGGCGGATTGGAAGCACATACCTATTTTGATACATCATCGGCGATTATCACACTTATTCTGCTTGGTAGATTCTTAGAAGCAAGAGCCAAAGGGCAAACCTCTGAAGCCATCAAGAAACTCATCGGCATGCAACCCAAGACCGCCACGGTTATCCGTGATGGAGAGGAGAAAGAAATCCCCATTGAAGACCTGCAGGTAGGCGACCTTATCCGTGTAAAGCCGGGAGAGCGTGTGCCAGTGGACGGGATTATCCGTGAAGGGCACTCCAGCCTTGATGAATCGATGATTACCGGTGAAAGTATCCCTGTAGAAAAAAATGCCGGCGACGAAGTTATCGGGGCGACCATTAACAAGACCGGCGCTTTCCGTTTTGAAGCCACGAAGGTTGGAAAGGATACTACTCTTGCCCGCATCGTGCGATTGGTGGAAGAGGCGCAGGGCAGTAAAGCGCCCATACAGCGCCTTGCTGATGTTATTGCCAGCTACTTCGTGCCGACGGTTATTGCTATCGCTATCATCACTTTTCTGGTCTGGTTCTTTGCCGGACCGGAGCCATCTCTGACCTATGCATTTCTCAACTTTGTGGCAGTGCTTATCATCGCTTGCCCCTGCGCGCTGGGTCTGGCAACTCCGACTGCAATCATTGTGGGCACTGGCAGAGGCGCGGAACACGGTATTCTTATACGTAGCGCCGAAACACTGGAACGCGCGCATAAAATCAACGCTGTTCTCCTGGACAAGACCGGTACTCTTACCCTAGGTGAACCGAATGTGACCAATATCATCGCCATACCGCCGCTTACGGAGAATGAGGTCTTACGGTTGGCGGCATCAGCAGAAAAACCTTCGGAGCACCCTCTTGGTGAGGCAATCGTCCGGGCGGCGGGTGAAAAGGGATTGGAATTGGTCCCGGTGATGGACTTCACGGCTGACCCCGGGCACGGCATTGACGGGGTAGTGGGTGGGAAGAAAATCCTGTTAGGCAATTTGCGGATGATGCAGAAACGCGGACTGAAACTAAACGGACTTGAGGAGCAGGCTAGTAAGCTCTGGGAACAGGGAAAGACCGTTATGTTCCTGGGGATAGAGGGACAGGCAGTTGGATTGATAGCCCTTGCCGATACGCTTAAACCGGATGCGCCGGATGCTGTCCGTCAGTTACATCGGTTGGGGATTGAAGTGGTCATGGTAACCGGTGATAACCGCCGTGCGGCGGAAGCGATTGCCAGAGAGGCGGGAATCGACCGCGTTTTTGCTGAGGTCCTTCCGGAACATAAAGCACAGGAAGTGAAAAAACTGCAGAGCGAAGGTAAAGTGGTGGCAATGGTCGGCGACGGAATTAATGACGCCCCGGCGCTGGCGCAGGCAGATGTGGGCATCGCCATCGGGACAGGCACCGATGTGGCAATGGAAACCGGTGACATTACACTCATTCGTGGAGAATTAAAAGGTATCGTTACTGCCATTTCGTTGAGCAAACGCACCATGCGGACCATTAAGCAAAATCTCTTCTGGGCGTTCGCCTACAATGTGATTCTTATCCCGGTTGCCGCCGGCGTGCTGTATCTTGCTTTCGGACATAATGGTGTGCCGTCAGGCCTGCAATTTGCCTTTGGTGAGCGCGGTTTTCTGAACCCGATTTTAGCGGCGGCGGCAATGGCGTTAAGCTCAATCACAGTCATTAGCAACTCATTACGGTTGCGGGGATTCAAACCCGGGAAGTAATAAAAAAGAAAGCCCGATAATGTCTTTCTGAGGAGAGAAGCGACGAAGAATCTCCGTCACTACTAAGTAGGCAGGGAGACCCTTCCCCCGACAGGTCGGGGGTCAGGGTGGTAAATAAAAAAGGGGTATTAAAATGGCAATCGACCCGGTTTGCCACATGACAGTTGACGAAAAGAAGGCGCCAGCAACATCGGAATATAAAGGACAGAAGTATTATTTCTGCGCCGTCGGCTGTAAGAAGGCATTCGACAAGAACCCGGAAAAGTATCTGGCAAAGAAATAGTAGCGGAGGGGCTGGATGCCGCGCCTGAGGGATTTCTTCACCAATATGTCCGCACCGATGCCTTTGCACCGGAAGCTCTGTTTGGTGTTTCGCAATAACTGGATTAAGATTAGCAGGCGGCAGAGCTGTTGCGGACATCACGGCGAGCCCGGATGTTGACAGGTTGAGTCGCAGGCTCCGGGTGCGGAGTCACGGTAGAACTACTTTGCCAGAGCTTCGTCTAGTGCTTTCTGATTGAAGCCGATGATGATTTGTTCGCCAACTATGATAACCGGTACACCCATTTGACCCGATTTGGTAATCATCTCTCTGGCTTTTTCCTGGTCCTTGCCGACATCATGCTCAGTGAAAGCGATGCCTTTTTTCGAAAGATACTCTTTCGCTCTGTGACACCAGGGTCAGGTCTGGGTGGTGTAGATGGTTATCTGTTTTTTCTGTTCAGCCACAACTCCCCCTCCTTGCGGTTTACATCTCCCTGTAATGCCATATTAATTGGCGCATGCGAAACATGTCAAGGTAAGATGATTGGTGAAACAAAATCCCCTCCCACTTTGGGGTGGCTTTGCCTTATGAGTCCTAATTATCAATGACTTTATAGGTAACTGGTAATTCTGACCAGAAAGTCGGTTCAACGCTTGGTAGTAATAATGAAAGGGCGATGCTCCCTTAGTGAACGATAGTACCTACGACTTGACATCAGTTAAGTTGAATTATACTATATAGGTGCGTGTGTTGACGTTTAGCCATGCTAAACGTGTGAATCATACACTATTAGGGACTAGGGCTGAGTATGACTGTCTGCATTGCTGCGTTATATGAAAATGGCAAAGGCTGTGTTTTGGCTTCAGACCAAATGACGACAGCACATTTCCCGATTGGATATGAATTTGAGAATGAAGAAGTAAAGAAAATAATCAAGGTCAGAGAGACAAGTGTTGCATATCTGTTAACAGCAGGTGATGTGTTTTTTGCCAACGAAGTATTAGAGGCTGTAAGGAAAGATGTGGATGCAAAAGGCATTACAGCTACTCCTATAATAGCAGAGTTGTTTAGAGCGCATTACCAGAATGTACGTAAACAACATATTATTCGGACTGAATTGGAACCAAGAGGGTTGACTCTTGAATCATTTTATCAGGGTCATCAACGCCTTGTTCTACAGGTTGTGCAGCTTATCGACAACGCTCTTAGAACAGGCAACCCGCGAACTGAATTGATAGTTGCTGGCTTTGGCGAATCATGTTGCAGTGTATATAGTATTATAAACCCCGGCGATTTGTTCTGCCATGATGCCATAGGGTTTGCAGCAGTTGGTTCAGGTGCCCCTCATGCCGTATATTCCTTGATTGAATCTGGATATAAGAAATCAATGGATGCCAAGACCGTTTATGAGCTTGTTGAGAAAGCGAAACATCGAAGTGAGGTAGCCCCAGGGGTCGGTAGGGGAACAGAAATAATCAGTGTACCAGAGGTGAAACATGTATGAGGTTTCTGACATTCAAGATTATAAGAAGAAATGGCTTGAAGCTGAACGTGACTTAGCAATGAATTGGGTAGAAACTATATTTACTCCTCTCAATTGTGAACCCATGGACAATATAGATGAGGACACAGAACCAATCAGTAAGGTGCCCCAAGCGTCAAGAATACTAGAAGGGGAGCATCGTTAAATTATTTTAATCCCTTACCTATTCGGATTTCGTATTCCAAAATGTAGGTTCAATCCCTAGCTCGTAGATTGACTGAATCAGAACGCAGATATTATGGCACAACACTTTACAAAGCTACTAAACCGCAAAGCCGATAAAATATGTGTCTTTCGGATGTGACTTTCTGGTCAACTCACTGACTTTACGGTCAAGTGCCACTTTTAAGGCAAAGCCCTTTTTGGCTGGAAGGGGACAAAAGATCAAGAACCAGTGGAAAAGCTTGTCCTGGTTCCACTGAGTCACCACCTGTTCACTCTGACGCCGAATCGGAACGAGTGGCGAGGGTCGGTGGCGAGCCACGAAGTGAGTTTATCGAAGGGAAAGTTAGGCTTTTTCTTTCTCCTTTTCCTTTTCCGCCTGCCGCGCCTGAATTATTTTCTGGGTGACCATCGGCGGGACTTCCTGATAGTGACTGAATTCAATCGAATACGTGCCTTTGCCCTGGGTGATTGATTTCAGACTGATGGCGTAGCGTTGCACTTCCGCGAGTGGCACCCGTGCCTCAATCTCATTTGTACCGCTGGATGGATTCATGCCCAGCACCTGTCCGCGCTTGGTATTGAGGTCGCTGATAATATCTCCGGTATATGTGTCGGGGGCGGTAACTTTTATCTTTACAATCGGCTCTAGCAATACCGGATTACCCTGCAGAAGCCCTTTCTTCACGGCGCCGGCGCCGGCAATTTTAAAGCAGATTTCTGATGAATCCACCGGGTGGAAACTGCCGTCATAAACCGTCACCTTGACGTCCTCGACAGGATAGCCTGCCAGGACACCTTCCTGCACGGCTTCATGGACACCCTTCTCCACGGCGGGGATATAGTTCTTGGGAATAGAACCCCCGACGACGTGTTCCTCGAACTGGACACCGGAGCCACGTGGTAACGGTTCCAGCTCCAGCAGGACATGTCCGTACTGTCCGTGCCCACCTGTCTGCTTTTTATGTTTATACTCTGCATTAGCGGTAACAGTAATAGTTTCCCGGAACGGTACTTTAGGCGTGGTGAGGTCGACATTAACCCCGAACTTACGTGCCATCTTCTCTGCGGCAACATCGAGCTGAATCTCGCCCAGCCCGGAAATTATGGTTTCATTCGTGGATGCTTCGCGATGCATCTTGAGAGTCGGGTCTTCTTCTGCAATCTTCGCCAGTGATGACCCCAACTTATCCAGGTCGGTCTTGGTCTTGGGATAGACCGCTTCGCTGAATCTCGGTTCGGGGAAGACAACCGGCACCAGTTTTACCGGTTTGTCCCTTGCTCCCAGTGTGTCTCCTGTGCCCGTGACATTTAACTTGGCGACCGCGCCAATATCACCCGCGGCAACTTCCGGCACAGGCTCCTGGCTCTTGCCCCTGAGGAGGAAAAGTTGACCGATTCGTTCTTGCTCATCACGGGTGACGTTCCAGACATGGGAGTTGCTGGTGATGGTGCCGTTATAGACACGGAAATAAGTCAGTCTACCCACGTAGGGGTCGGCGCTTGTTTTGAAGACCAGCGCGGCAAGAGGTGCGCCGGCATCCGGCGGCGATTGTGCCGGTTTATTCCCTTCGCCAATCACGAGAACATCCCGCTCCTTGGGTGATGGCAGGTAGTTAACAATAGCATCCATCAGAGGTGATACCGCAACATTCTGAAGCCCGGAACCCGCCAGAATAGGCACCAGCTTACCGGTGAGTACCCCCTGACGCAATCCGCTAATCAATTCCTCTGAGGTCAGTTCCTCTCCACCGAGATATTTCTCCAATAGAGCGTCATCAGCTTCGGCGATAGCTTCGATGAGTTGATGACGGAGTTCATCCGCCTGAGCTTTCAATGGCGCGGGGATTTCACCTTCCTGAGAAGCTGTGCCCGTATATGCCTTCATCTTCAGCAGGTCAATAATTCCCTGAAAACCGGTGTGCGCGCCGATGGGTAGTTGCAGTGGAATGCATTTGCGTCCTAATGACGTTTGAATCTGCCCAACAACCTTTATGAAATCGGCGTTTTCACGGTCCATCCGGTTCACATAGATGAGCCGTGACAGGCTGGCATCCTCACAGTATCTCCACACCTGCTCCGTGCCAACCTCGACTCCGGATACGGCGCAGATGACCACCACGGCGCCATCGCTGACCCTGATAGCCGACTTGACCTCCCCAACAAAATCGGGATAGCCCGGTGTGTCCATCAGATTGATTTTATTCCCCTGCCAGATATAGGGCAGAAGGCTGAGACTGATGCTCATGCCACGCTTCTGCTCGGCGGGGTCATAGTCGGATGTGGTCGCCCCTTCACTCACCTTGCCCAGCCGGTTGATGACCTTAGCAGTGAAAAGAATCGCCTCGGATAAGGATGTCTTCCCAGCCCCGTTGTGCGCTAAGAGGGCAAGATTCCGGGTGTTTTTAAGTCCGTACTGCGCCATAGAATCACCTGTCCTCTACCAAGTTCATTGTGATAACCCCAATCATTATAAATCGGTACGCAGCAATACGGCAAGCAGAAGTTATCCTGCGATGCTAAAGACAATACTTTGACTGATGCCCTATCACTATTGAATAAGCGTACCGGTCAGTGATGTGTGGTTTGTCTCTTACTTAGCGCCGAATTTTTCGTTGAAGACAATCTCCGTCAGCTCTTTGCGCGGCGTTACTCTGGCTTCCCCATCCGGATAGCCCAGCGGCGTCATTTCAACCACGGCAAACCCTTCCGGCACACCGAGAATAGCCTCTACTTTCCGCTGGTCAAAAAAGCCCACATGTACTGTTCCCAGACCCAGAGCATGTGCCGCCAGCACCAGATTTTCCATTGCCAGACCGGCATCAAACATAAACCAATCGCCTCTGACAGTGCTCGCTTCACCACGGTAGAAACCCGATTTTTTCAATTCAGTGCAGACTACGATAACGATAGGAGCGGTCTTGATGGCGTTGGTGGCGGGATTGTTTGTACTCAAAGCACCGGCAAGTTCTGCCTTGATACTATCACTACGCACGATAATAAACCGCCAGCACTGTGTGTTTGCCCACGAAGGCGACCAGCGCGCCGCCTCCAGCACCTGCGCCAGTATATTGTCATCAACCGGGGTTGTCTTGTATCTGCGGATACTTCTCCTTGTTTTAATGGCTTCCAGAGTGTCCATATCTTCCTCCTGTATTCAACGCAAACCTGTACCATTTTCTCAGAACTGGCTGATTATTTCAACCCGCAGTCGGGGTTGGGCTGGATTACGGTTCTGTTCAATTGAGGTTGGTTATTTAATAAGTAGATAAATCTGAATGCCTGCAAATATCAACATGACGATGGTAAGCCCTATTAATATCTTCGAATACAATTCCGTTGACTTATTAAGTCTCATAATCGATTTATTGAGAACTTTATTCGAGTCCAATAGACGTCTTGTTAATTCAGGGCTTAGGTCTTGGGCACTTGTACCTCTAGGACCCTGGGAAAAATTGAGAGTTCTCCTTACCAATTCATCATCTGACAAATTTTCGAACATCCTTATCTCCTTATTACCTTTTGAGGGAATTATACTACTAACCATGAATGAACAATAGGCTGGTTTTTACAGACATTGACAATTTGGCATTTATCCAATAGTATCGTAATGTATTTACGCCTCCTCCTCTTTCCATTTTCCATTAACGAACCCACAGAATTGCTATCTCACCCGATTTTAAAGAGATAAAAGTTACAGCCTGTCTGTCCCGTCAGAAGGTAAACTAGGGAAAGTTATTGCATAAGGAGGAGCACCAATGGCTTATCAGGCAAGGGACTATAATTCACTTATCGGCACGCCCGGGCTCAGCGAAACTCTGCTGAAAAACCATTTCACTCTTTATCAGGGCTATGTCACAAACACGAATAAAGTCGCCGATATCCTCGCCGCCATGCTCAAGGAAGGCAAAACCGCCACACCCGAATATGCGGAATTGAAGCGGCGGATGGGCTTCGAGTTCAACGGTATGCGTCTTCACGAGTACTACTTCGAAAATCTCGGGGGAAAAGTGCCGCTGGACAAAGCCGGTAAATTCACAAAAAAAGTGGCAGAAGCATTCGGTAGTTATGAAGCCTGGGAGCAGGACTTCCGAGCCACAGGCGCGATGCGGGGCATCGGTTGGGTGGTTCTCTATCAGGACAATGTCACCGGCGGACTTTTCAACCAGTGGATTAACGAACACGAGACCGGGCATTTCGCCGGGTGCGCTCCCATACTGGTGATGGACGTCTTTGAGCATGCCTTTATGGTGGACTATGGTCTGAAACGCGCCGATTACATTGCCACCTTCTTTAAAAACATCAACTGGGATGCTGTAGAGAAACGAATTAAATAATCTCTTTCCACGTAGATTATCACCGTAATCGAAGGGAGGGGTAGCTATGGCAGATTTTGTTACAGTTGGCACGGTAAATGACCTTGCTCCCGGCACAATGAAGGAAGTCACTGTGGAGGGAGTACCCGTTCTCCTTGCTAAAATCGGAGATAAGTTTTATGCCACACAGGGACGGTGTCCCCACATGGGTGGGATTCTGGCAAAGGGCAAACTGGAAGGGGCGGTGGTTACCTGCCCCAGACACAAGTCGCAGTTTGCCCTGACAGATGGCAGGGTTATCCGTTGGATGAAGGGTTCCGGATTGGTGGCGGCAATCGGTAAGACACTGAAATCACCACGTGGATTAAAAACTTACGAGTTAAAAATCGAAAACGGCAATATTCAGGTGAAAATAGAATAACCTGCGGATTCAATGAGATAACAAAATGCCAGGCGGGATTATCTATTGAACAGGGAGAATATGGAAATTGAACAGATTCTCAAGACATGTCATACCGTAGCAATGGTAGGCGCATCGCCCAATCCGGACCGCATTAGTAACCAAGTGTTCAACTACCTTACAAAACATGGATATAAAGTAATTCCCGTTAATCCTACCGCCGCCGAGGTTTCCGGCGAGAAGTGTTACGCTTCTCTAAGCGCCATCCCCGAGAAAATCGATGTTGTCGATGTATTCCGGCGTTCGGAGGATTGCCTGTCCATCGTAGAAGAAGCCATTAAAATCGGGGCAAAGGCTGTCTGGATGCAGGAAGGAGTGGTCAATGGTGAAGCGGAAGCTAGAGCTCTGACAGCCGGCTTGAAGGTCGTTATGGACCATTGCATTATGAAGGAACACAAGCGTCTGGCAGGACAGGCATAGGAGGAGACAAATGGAAACTTTTCGCGGTAAAGGGCATCTACCCGGCACGGATAGTGAACGCGATATTGAAGTAGAGATTGACTGGAAAACAAAAGAGGTTAGCATACACATTGAAGGAGTAGCGGAAGGCGTAGCAGATTGGCCCGGACTGGTACCACAGACCTTCGGGCCGATGGATGAAGTTGTCTTCCGCACCAAGGGTATACCACGCCTTTTCACCCACTGGTGGCATTTCGTGCGGAGCGGGAGCGGGGGTTTGTGGGGAATGGTTCTCGGTCTACCGGACAAAGATGGCGTCTGGCGGACGTGTACTCTACAACTGCAGAAGTTAGATTAAACATTGGCAACATGTAAGTAAACATTATATGGGCGAGGTGGCAAGTGCCTCGCCCGTTTTTATATATGTGCCCGAATCCCCGTAGTTTAGAGCTTGAATATTAGATTCCCACTCCCGTATCTTGTACGGGACAAGCTTTGTGGGAACAAGATTTAGAGTTTTCTATCATGTTTTGTTTGCATTCACTCAATGAAAGTAGTATCCTCTTACTGAAAATCCCCTAATTTTAGCCTGAGTTGTAGATGTTCTTAAATAAGGAGTCTGGACATGGTCTGGCAACCGGAGATTGATGAACTGAAACGACGTCAGCAACTTGCGGAACAGATGGGTGGCCCGGAGAGTGTTCAGCGACAGCATGAACGCGGTAAACTGACCGTCCGCGAACGAATTGCCAAACTGACTGACCCTGGCTCCTTTCAGGAGATTGGCAAGTTGGCAGGAGCCGCCACTTATGAAGGTGAGAAACTGGTATCCTTCCGTCCGGCTAACTGTGTGATGGGCATCGGCACGATTGATAGCCGGAAAATAATCCTCTCCGGTGGTGATTTTACGGTGCGGGGTGGTGCAGCGGATGCTGCCATCGGTAATAAAAATGCTTTCGGACTGAAGATGGCACTGAATTGGCGTCTGCCCTTTGTCCGTCTACTGGATGCCACCGGCGGTAGTGTTCGCACCTTTGAACAAATTGGACGCACATATATCCCGGATGCCAATGAACAGTGTGCCTTGAACGGAAAGCTTCTTAGTATCGCGCCTGTGGTGTCCGCCGTTCTCGGCTCGGTGGCGGGACTGCCGGCAGTTGAAGCTTGTTTGGCGCACTGGAACGTGATGGTTAAAGGTATCAGTCAGGTCTTTCCAGGTGGTCCGCCTGTGGTCAAGGCGGCGCTAGGCTATGATATTACCAAAGAGGAGCTAGGCGACGAGCGCACCCAGGTTTTCCAGAGCGGGGTTATTGATAACCTGGCAAACACGGAAGAAGAGGCTTTCGAGATGATAAGGAAATTCCTTAGCTATCTACCTTCCAATGTCTACGAAATGCCGCCACGTGTTGAGCCGAAAGACAAACCCGACCGCCGTGAGGAGAAATTGCTGTCGGTAATCCCACGCAACCGCAGGAAAGGCTACAATCCCTATCAGATATTGAAATTGGTTGTGGACAAAGACTCCTTCTTTGAGATTGCCCCGTTCTACGGACGGTCACGTGTCACTGGTTTTGCACGGGTCAATGGCTATCCGGTCGGGTTGATGATTAACAATCCCATGTTTCTCGGCGGTTCAATGGATATCGCCGCAGGCAACAAAGTTACCCGCTTCCTCCAACTGTGCAATACATTCCACTTGCCGATGGTCTACTTTGCAGATGAGCCGGGGTTCATGGTCGGTACCGATGCCCAGAAACAGGGTATTGTACGGGCAGGTGCAAAAATTGTACTCGCCACGTGTAACACACAGATGCCATGGATTACCTTCATCATCCGTCAGCTATTCGGTGTCGCCGGGCAAAATCATAACCGTCCCGGTGGTATGTACCGCCGCATCGCCTGGCCTTCTGGTTACTGGGGTTCAATGCATATTGAGGGTGGCGTGAGCGCCGCTTATCGCCGGGAGATTGATTCCGCGCCCGACCCCGAAGCGAAGCGTCAGGAAATTGAGCGTAAACTCAATGCGATTTCCTCGCCTTTCCGCACCGCTGAAGCCTTTAATATCGAAGAAATTATCGACCCGCGGGATACCCGTCCCGTCCTGTGCGATTTTATTGAGATGGCGCAGGCAGAAATAAGAACCCATCTCGGACCGACACCCGGTCCCAGTTTCTGGCCATAGATACAATTTTAGATGCCAAATCGTGTGATAATCGTATTAGAAATTAGAAGGAGTAATTAATGGTTATTCTAATGGCAACCCTGAAAGCAAACGAAGGTAAAGGCGATGCGGTAGCGGAGGAATTCAAAAAGTTAGTACCTAAGGTATTGAAAGACCCCGGCACACTCGGTTATCTGGTCTGCCGTGCGGTTGACGACCCAAATAAATTCGTTGTTGTCGAGCAATATGAAAGCCGGGAAGCACTTGGGGTTCACGGGCAGGCGGAACACTTCAAGGCATTCAATGCCGCGACACGCGGCATGTTCGCGGGACGGGCGGAAGTTCAGTTCTGGAATAAAGTAGCATAGCGCCGTCTTTAATATGTAATAACTTGATGCGCAACGCTGTCATTGCAGGGAATCCTGGTTTTATCAGGCTCGCAATGACAGCCTCGCTATTTAAGAATCTTGAAGGGATTATTAGTGAATAGTACGGAAGGTCCGACGCCTATAAATCCGCAACCTCCCTCACTCCCGGATTACAACATAGAAAGAGACCTTGGTCTGGCGGTCAAGATTTGTATGGGATGCCGTACTCCTAACCTGTCTAACTCGCAGTACTGCTATAAATGCGGCTTGAAACTCCCGGACCAGGCTACTATTCCGGGGGAGATGTCGGGAGCAACGCCCGCAGGTTTCTGGCTTAGATTTACCTCGTTTATAATCGATAACGTCTTTATTGTCATAAGCGCCTTCGTGATTTCCTCAATTGTTTTCGCCATTATCTTCACCATTTTCCCGGACTTAGCGGGCAGGTATACCATTACTGAATTCACATGGAATGCGGTTCTAGCTTCTTCGGAAATACAGCCTACATGGGTGGACTGGTTTGCTTTATTGATATGGCCGGCAATTTACATCGCCTATGGGACGGTTGCCATCGGCTGGAAGGGGCGGACAGTAGGCAAATTGATGTTGGGACTAAAGGTGGTCAAGGCTGATGGCGGTCGTGTGGGTTACCTGAGGGCATTTGGAAGGTGTTGGGCATATTTACTATGCTACATGACTTTCGGGTTCGGTTTCCTTGCCATTGCATGGAACAAACAGAAGCGTGGATTGCACGACCTCGTCTGTGACACGATGGTTATCAAGATATAGCACGGGGTAATTCTTTTGAATTTCTTAGCAGTCATCGTCATTGCCTTTGCTCCCGGTATCTTCTGGATGTGGCTCATCTACCGGTGGGATAGACACCAGCCGGAGCCGCGTTGGCTGGTTATTCGTGCCTTCCTCTGTGGCATGGTTATCGTTCTCCCTATTGCTCTCATTGAACTACTGCTAATGCTGGGGAACCTTGGTTTTGAAGGTCTTCTGCAGTTCGGGCAAACGCCTTTATCCTTAGGCAATATCGCCTATGAAGCTTTCATCGTTGCCGGCATGACGGAGGAACTTGGCAAATTCCTTGTAGTCAGGTTGTTCATCTACAAATCGCCTTATTTTGATGACTCCACAGACGGCATTATTTATGCCTCGGCGGCAGCTCTGGGTTTCGCTACCCTGGAAAATGTCGGGTACGCGCTTTCTTATAGTTGGCAAATCATCCTTGCTCGGGGTCCCATTTCTACCTTCGCCCATGTACTGTTTTCGGTAATCTGGGGTTATCCCCTTGCCCTGCGTAAAATCGGTCATCCAAGAGCGACTCTTTATGTCTGGCTAGGTTTAATTGGTGCCATGGTGGCGCACGGTTTCTTCGATTTCTTTCTATTCACCCAGAGCTGGTATGCCCTGATGGTAATCCCCCTGATGGCGGGCTTAATTGTTGCATTAAATGTAATGCTCAGGCACTCCCGACGCATCTCTCCTTTTCGGAACAAGGTGGCTGAGCTTTACACCGATTGCCCTCACTGTGCGGCGAAGACACCTGCCTATGCAAACTACTGTCCTACCTGCGGCGGGCAAATAGCCAACGACAGACAGAAAACAGGGAACACCTGCGGAAATTGCGGCAGTCTGCTTGAGAGCAATGCCCGGTATTGCACTGCTTGCGGGAGTCGCATCATAGAGAAACCCTGGAAGAACTAACTTTTCACCCGACGAAATCTCACATAGTGAAATCCGTCGCCTATCCACAATCACTCGCTTTCTATGATTTCCTGAACCGGTTCATGACGAAATGAGACGCTACGGAACAGTAAGAAGCTAATAATAGGAAGCTATTTTGCGACTATTGACACACAGTGGTAGACTATTGGAGGTTACTTTCTTTTTATAGATTTACGTAGTAGCGATACAGGAGGTGAATATCGTAGATAGAAAGGCATGGAGTATGTTCAGGTAGAAATATTCAAAACTTATTAAAGGAGTGAGTATGGATTTCTCTTATTCGGAAAAGGAAGAAGCCTTCCGGCAGGAAATCCGGGATTGGTTAGCCAAGCATACCAAGGAACTACCCAAGTGGTGGTTTGACCGCAAGCTGAAACGGCCGGATTCGGATTCCAGAGAGTATCATGATTTCGGTATCTGGTGGCACAAAAAATTGTATGATGCCGGTTTTGTCGGGCTTAACTGGCCCAAGGAATACGGCGGCCGCGGTGCCACATTGATCGAACAGGTGGTCTTCTCCGAGGAAATGGCACGGGCGCAGGTACCGGGCATAACCAATACCATAGGTATTGGCTGGTGCGGACCTACCATTATGGCTTTTGGTACTGAGGAGCAGAAAAAACGTTTTCTCCAGCCCATTCTCAAAGCTGATGAAATCTGGTGCCAAGGATTCTCCGAGCCGGAGGCTGGCTCTGACCTGGCGAATTGCCAGACAAAAGGCGTACAGGATGGCGACTACTGGATTGTTAACGGACAGAAGGTCTGGACCAGCGGCGGACACTATTCCGATTGGTCAATTCTGCTCGTGCGTACCGAACCGGAGGCACCTAAACACCGTGGGCTGACTTTTTTCCTGCTTGATATGCATGCTCCGGGTGTAACCGTGCGTCCGTTGCGCCAGATGACCGGCGCCGCGGAATTTAATGAAACCTTTATGGACAATGTCCGCATCCACAAGAGCATGATGGTCAGTGAGAGGGGACGCGGCTTCTACGTGGCAATGGGCACACTGGAGTTCGAACGGTCGGGTATCGGCGCTGCTATTGGCAGAGAAAACACTGTCCAGGACATGATTGAAATGGCTAAAGAAATGGGTAAAAGCAAAGACCCGCTCGTCCGGCAGAGAATGGCACAGCTCTATATTGAAGGCAATGTCGTCAAATACACAGGTTTGCGGGCATTAAGTCGTCAGTTACACGGAATGACACCGGGACCTGAAAGTGGGGTAATGAGCGCTTTCGGGATGGAATGGAACCAGCGCGCTTATGACTTCGCGATGCAGATTCAAGGACCTTACGCTCGTCTTATGAGGGATTCCAAATACGCTATTGACGATGGCCGCTGGCAGCATTCCTTCCTGAGATCACGTGGTAATACCATTGAGACGGGCACCTCTGAAATCAAGAGAAACGTCATCGCCCAGAGGGGTCTGGGGTTGCCGAGGGAATAGAAGGAGAAAATGAGATGAACTTTGAACTTGGCGAAGAACAGGTAATGCTCAAAACCTCAGCCCGTGAATTCCTGGATAAGGAATGCCAGAAAAAGCATGTGCGGGCGATGATGGACGATGAAAAGGGGTATTCCCCCGAACTGTGGAAGAAGATGGCAGGGCTAGGTTGGCAGGGGCTTGCTTTCCCCGAACAGTACGGTGGGGTGGGCAGTAGTTTCCTCGACCTCGTGGTACTGCTTGAGGAAATGGGACGCGCGCTGGTGCCGGGCCCATTCCTGGCGACCATTGTTCATACCGGTCGCGCTATTCTGCTTGCAGGCAGTGAACAGCAGAAGAAAGAATACCTCACCAGAATTGCGAATGGCGACCTTGTAATGACCCTGGCTCTCACCGAAGAGACGGGGGGAATTGAGGCGGCTGACATAAATATGAAAGCAAAAGCCGCAGACAACCACTTCATCATCAGCGGTAAAAAACTCTTTGTTCCTGATGCTCATATCGCTGATAGTTATGTTGTCGTTGCCCGGACCAAGGGCGGCGTCCGCAAAGAGAATGGCATCACCCTGTTCCTTGTGGACGCGAAAACGAAGGGAATCAAGGTGGAAATGCTGAAGACGATGACCGGCGAAAAGTTGTGCACAGTTGTCTTCGATAATGTATCAGTGCCCTCAGCCAATGTTCTCGGCACGGTGGACAAAGGCTGGCCTGTGGTGAAGCAGGTGCTTGAAGAAGCTATCATTGCCGAATGCGCCTGGATGACCGGCGGCGCCCGCTGGGTGCTTGAAACCACAATCGACTATGCCAAATCGAGAATCCAGTTCGGGCATCCCATCGGCAGTTTCCAGGCAATCCAGCACAAGCTGGCAAATGTGGCAGTAGAGGTTGAGGGGTGTACTTCACTCACCTATTATGCCGCCTGGACAGTGACCGAAAACGACCCCAACCGCACCGTGGCGGCTTCAATGGCTAAAGCATGGGTCAGCGACAGCTATAAACACGCTACTTTTGAGGGTGTTCAGATTCACGGCGGCATCGGCTTCACATGGGACCATGATATGCATCTCTACTTCAAACGGGCAAAGCATGGTGAGATTGCCTTCGGGGATGGTGACTATCATCGTGAGAAAGTCGCCCAATTGCTGAAGATGTAACTGAAACGGAAATCACCCTACTAAAGAGGGACGGGGTATTTTACTCCGTCCCTTGTTTTTTATATAAGGAGACAAGCGAAATCTACCATGCTATCTGTCATACCAGTTTTCCAGTACTTTCAGGGCATTGAGCGTGACCCACTTGCTAGGTTGTCCCTTACGTTCGATTCTCACCAGGGTACGACCATTAAATGTTGTCTCCGATAACCAGCGTCCCTGCTCATCCTGTTTGGAAATGACCAGTTCCACAGCATCCTGCATGCGAGTATCATGATAGCCCAGTCGGGTGAGAATGCCCAGCATTTCCAGTGCATCGGTATTCCACATCAACGGGAAGCCAAAGTGAATCCAGTCTTCTTTTGCTACCAGCGCCGGGTTATGGCTCTGTTTAAAGAGATGATGTTTCAGCAGGTATTCAGCGCCACGCTCGATTGTTTTCGAGACTGCTTTACTCCGCTTGTCCGGCGGAATTTCAGCCAGGGCTTTCAAAGTTTTCACTATGCCCATCATACAGGTGTGCTTTCCCCAGCATTGTTTATAACGGTCATATAGCCAGCCTTTCGGAGCAGACCCTTCCCCGTCATCGAATCGCTGGTACTTCACTATCCAGTCAATGCTTTTTTGTACCCGCGGGTCTTCCAGAAAACCAAACCGGATGAGGCTGAAAACCATGTTCCCGGTTAGGCAGGGAAGCACTTTTGCATGGTCGCCGCCACTCTCTTTACCCGAAAAATAGGCAAACCCATCGTTTTGCCGGTCCTGCGAGTGATTGAGGATAAATTCCCCGGCTTTGAGAATGCGCTCATCACTGCCATCAGCTCCAAGTTCTGCAAGGGTGATGATATTCCAAACCGTGCCTTTGTATTTCGCGCGGACATAGAAGTCCTGCGGTATTCCCCAGTAACCCTCTACCTCTTGCCTTCCGAGGATTGCGGGCACAGCGTCGTTCGTCATGATGGACTGCCTGGCTGTAATCACCTCAGCACTATCCGGGGACTTGCCCAGCAGGTCAACAAGGGTAAAATAACGGACGGAGGGATTATCTTCCGCCAGTAACCAATCGGTGGGGTCGGCTTTCAGTACGGATTTCCAGTTGTTCTGCTTATCATACTTAGACATCGGGGTATCCGACCTATTATACTGCAACGAGCATATGGTCGTAGCACTGCTTGACAAGCCCACGAACGCTCTATATGCTTGATTTTATACAGTTAATTGTTTACCCCTATATAGCGAGTCCGGCTTGTGCCAAAAAAGAAACTGAAGTCTCATTTTCATATTCTGGACATCTTCCTTCTATTCATACCCGTATCCCTCACTCTCTACTACCTGAAAATCGACTCCACCTTTACTTTTATCGCGACCGCCGGCGCTATTGCCGGCATCACGCACCTCATCGCCGAATCCACCGCCATCATTGCCGGGCGCGTCTCAACCACTATCTCGGCGCTTATTAATGCCACCTTCGGTAATGCGGTTGAGTTCCTTATTGCTATTTTCGCCCTGCAGAACGGACTGGTGGAAATGGTCAAAGCATCCATTACCGGCTCTATTATCATCAATGTCCTGTTGCTTATCGGGTTGTCCATGCTCGCCGGTGGCTTGAAGTACAAGGAGCAGAAATTTAATAAAGACTCGGCTGGTTTATCCTCGACCATGCTTATTATCGCCGTGTTTGGGCTGGCAATGCCCTCACTCTATAGCTTAGTAGTCGGCAAACCGGAAAAAGAGATGAGTTTTGCGGTCTCTATCATTCTGGGTGTCATCTACCTACTCAGCCTCGTCTACACCTTCGGTACACACCGCCATCTTTTCACGGTAGAACGGCAAGCCCCTGATGAGAAAACAGGACGCTGGACGTTGCGTACGGCGGTCGTTGTACTGGTAGTCTCCACGATTATGGCTGGCATGGAATCAAATGTCCTCGTTGAAAATATCGCGCCCCTGGTCAGTAAAACAGGGTTGACAGAGACCTTTATGGGCTTGGTGTTTGTGGCTATGCTTACTAATATTCCGGAACACGTCAGCGCCATGACCTTTGCCCGCCGGAATAATATGACCCTTTCGCTGGAAATCGGTATGAGTTCGGCTCTGCAAATCGCCCTCTTCGTCGTGCCGATTCTGGTGCTGGTGAGTTCAACAATGGTAGGTGGCACACTCGACCTTGTCTTCAGTCCCTTCGAACTGGCAGCGGTGCTTATCACGGCGATGATTGCCAACTATATCGGGTCGGACGGCATCTGTCACTGGGTGGAAGGCGCGCAGTTGATTGCCGTCTACATGCTGATAGCCGTGGCATTTTATTTCCTGTAAACTTGTTGTATTTATCGCCCGCTATCTAATAAAATAGTGAAGATAGGTCGCATCGCCGTTATAAACAGGAGAAAACAGGATGGAAGTGGAAGATTGCCGTAAGGGCACGAAGGTGTTGCTGGATAACACGCCTTATAATATTGAAGACGCCGAGTTCATGAAGCCCGGCAAGGGGCGCGCTATATACCGCTTCCGCTTCCGTAATCTCATGGACGGCAGTAGCCTGGAACGCACCTATCATTCTGGTGAAAAACTCCAGGAAGCTAATATCACTACCCGCGAAGGACAATTCCTCTACCGTGAAGCCGGCCACTTCGTCTTTATGCACACTGACACCTTTGAGCAATACTTGATTAATGAAACGCAATTAGGCAACAAGCAGTTCTACCTCAAAGAAGGTATGATTGTCACCACTCTTTTCTTAAGCGATAGACCCCTGGATATCACCCTGCCGATATTCATTGAAGGCACAGTGACTAAGAGCGATATTGCCACCAGAACAGACACCGTCACGGCGCAGATGAAACGTGCTACGCTGGAGACGGGATTAGAAATCGATGTGCCGGTTTTTATCAAGGAAGGCGATACCCTGAAAATAGATACCCGCACCGGCAGTTACGTGGAACGCGTTGTTACCAAGAAATAAGCAATGACGGATGACGAACGCCAGCGGTTGACGCAGCTTCTGCCCAATCTGAAACGCAGGGCTTCCATCCATCACATCACGCGCCGTTTTTTTGACGAGCAGGACTTTCTGGAAGTCGATACCCCTATCCGCAGTCCGGCAGTTGCGCCGGAAAAAGAAATCCTACCGTTCGAAAGTGACGGTTGGTTTTTAGCCACGTCGCCGGAGCTTTATATGAAGCGCTTGCTCGCCGCCGGCTATACCCGAATCTACCAACTCAGCCACTGCTTCCGCAAAGGTGAACGCGGCGGACGGCACAATCCCGAATTTACTCTGCTGGAGTGGTACCGCACCGGGGCAAACTACGAGACAATGATGGCAGACACCGAGGAGTTGGTATTAGCCATAGCCCGTGAGCTAGGGATTGGTAGTTCACTGCGGTATCAGGGGAAAACTATCGACTTGACTGCTCCCTGGCAACGTATTCCCATACGCGACCTTTACAAGCAACTGGCAGGCTGGGACCCGGTGACAAATCCCGACTTATCCCGTTTTGATGAGGATATGGTCACCAAGGTCATTCCTCACCTTAATCCCCATCGCCCTACCATCATGCTGAATTATCCCGCCCCGATGGCATCACTCGCAAAGTTAAAGCGTGATGAGCCGTCAGTCGCGGAACGCGCCGAAGTATTTATCGGCGGGCTGGAACTGGCAAATGCTTATAGTGAATTGACAGATTCGAAGGAGCAGATTGAGCGATTTCGCCAGGAGATAGAGCATATCAGGCGGGAGCAGGGGCGTACTGTGCCTCTTCCGCAAAAATTCCTGGAATCGCTGGAGCATTTGCCAGAATGTGGGGGTATTGCGCTCGGAATGGACAGGTTGGTGATGCTTTTCTGTGATGCGGCAAGTATTGACGAAGTCATGCCCTTTACTGTGGACACAGCGTGATTCTACCTTAACTGCCACCATAAAAAGGGTGGGGAGAATGGGGGATTAGGATTTAGGTTTTAGATATTAGAATTTTCTCGCAGGTGATTTTCTTCTTCCCAGGCGCCTTTGCCAATCAGTGAAACAAACCGGCACGCCCCCAGATGCTCCACCTTATTCCCTGTCTTCAGACGCGTAAGCTTCACCAACTCCTGGTTGTACCGCGACCCCACCGGAATCACCATCCGTCCACCAATGGCAAGTTGGTCGACCAATTCCGTCGGAACATTCGGTGCGCCCGCCGTGGCAATAATGGCATTATAGGGGGCATTGGACTTCCAGCCGAGTGTCTTCTCAGCTACATGGACTTCAATATTCCCATAGCCGAGGATATCCAGCGTTTTTCTGGCTTTCTCGGCTAGTGATGGAATGCGTTCCGTGCTCACCACATGTTGCGCGAGTTGAGCAAGGATTGCTGTCTGGTACCCACTTCCTGTACCCAGTTCCAACACTTTTTCAGTGCCGGTCAAATCAAGGTTTTGGGTCATCAGCGCCACAATAAAAGGCTGGGAGATAGTCTGGTCGTTGCCAATAGGGAGAGGTCTATCCTCATAGGCATAAGCCTGAAGTTCTTGGGGGACAAACACATGGCGGGGTACCTGCGCCATGACCGCGAGCACCCGCTTATCAGTAATCTCACGGGCAAGGGAGTCGACAAGCTTGGCTCTGGCGATTTCAAAATCCATGAGAATGAGCCTATTAGCGGAAGATAAAGTAAAGCGCGACGATTGCTGCCAGAAGAATGACAGTGATAACGCCGATAACCTTCAGTTCGGTGCCTATATTGCTGGGTTGAGGAATCGCTTGCGTTTTCCCTGCCATGCGGTTTGTTTTTATGGTTGGGGAAGCCGTCGTTGGAACCGGTTCAGACACTCGCTCGACCGGTTGTGCAGTAGTGGCAAGGGACTGTTGTACCGGTCTGGGTCTGGGAGTATATCTCATCTTACGTTTCTTTGATTTTGGCATGTGGGGTTTTCCTCTCGTGAACTATTTTGCCCGGGGATGTGCTTTCTGATAAGTACGGCGAACGTGCTCGCTGGTAAGATGGGTATAAATCTGGGTGGTGGAGATATTGGCATGGCCTAGCAGTTCCTGCACGGCTCTCAAGTCAGCGCCACCGCTGAGCATGTGAGTGGCAAAGCTGTGCCGCAGGGTATGGGGAGTTACCGACACAGTGATACCTGCCGCTTTGGCGTATTGTTTTAATATTTGCCAGAAGCCCTGCCGTGTTAGCCGTTCCCCGCGCCGGTTAAGAAAGAGTACCCCCTCGTCTTTTCTACGCAATAGACGAGGTCGTGCTTCCTTGACGTATTCTGCTACGACGTTTGACGCTATCTGGTGAATCGGGATGATGCGTTCTTTGTGTCCCTTGCCAAAACACCGGACATCGCCATCCACAGTATTGACATCCTCCACATTTAGAGACATCAGCTCGCTGACTCTCATCCCGCTTGCATATAGCAATTGTAGCATTGCCTGGTCACGTTTCGCCTCCGGGGTATTGCGCTTGGTGGGTTGCGCCAGAAGGGTGCGCACCTGGGTAATAGAAATAGGTTTGGGTAGCGTTCTGCCAATACTGAGCGATTCCAGATTCCGGGTTGGGTCCTCACGGATGATGCCTTCTGAAGTCAGGAATTTAAAAAAGGAACGGGCGGCTGCCAGCTTGCGTGCTCGTGTTGTTGTCGCGTACCGTTTCTCCTGCATGCTGAGGAGAAAACGCATTATAGCCTGTCGGTCCACGTTCGCCCATGCCGGCACCATACCTTTCTCTTTAGTTTCCGCTTCAAAGAAAGTCGCCATCTGGGATAGGTCGTTCTGGTAGGCAAAGTAGGTATTCTCAGAAAGACCCTTCTCGGCTTTTACGTATGCTAGAAATTTCTCAATATCCGCTCTCACCACGGTCCTCCACACAAGTGCTTATGTCATCTATTCCAACTACATTTTAACATAATCCCAAAGTAAAATCATTCCGCAGGTTTTATCTGCATCCGATGATTCTATCTTTTCAGACTGTCTACGAAGTCAACTCATCAGTGACTCATGAAGAGCATTTCACGCGCTCAGTTTTCTACGCGGGGATTTACAGTCTTTACTAACCAGAAAATATAGTCGAAAATCCGGCGGTGAAACATCATAAAACTACGTTATAAAATGCTAGAAATTAGTGGAGTAGATATCCGGTAAATTAAATCCAACGTTTACGGCGGAAAAACCAGAGCAGTCCACCGGCACATACTGCCATTATAACCATCAATATCCAGAAAGCGAAATGGTTTCCTGGTTCTATGCTTCCAGGCATGTGTACGTTCATCCCATAGAGACTCGATATTATCAAAAAAGGGAGCACTACGGTTGCGAGTACCGTCAGAACACGCATTATCCGCCCGAGTCGCTCGTTACTTAGAATATAGTCCGCGTCTTTGAAAACCTCTATAGTTTCTTTAACCTCGTCAAGCGTATCCCATATCTTGTTCAGGTGGTCAACTACATCCCCAAAGTATACTTCGAGGTCGTTTGTCGCGAACCTCCGGAGCTTTGTTTCCAGTTCACCGATGACACTGCGAAGAGGCCAGATAATACGTCGATGGGCAATGACGTCACGGCGCAGGCGGGCGATTTCAACAGCAGCTTCAATATTTTCATCGAAGACAGTACTTTCTACCGCATCCGTCCACCCAAGAATTCTGTCCAGAATCGTGAAACAGCGGTCAACCATGATATCAATTATTTTGTAGGCGAGAAAAGCAGACCCCTGGCTCATGTTCTCTTGCCGCGCAGTATCACTATTCATACAGTTCTGAAAAAATTCACGGAGCAGTTTGATTTCACCACTGTGCATGGTAACGATATAGTTCTTACCGATAAAAAGTGAGACCTGGGAAGCGGTGGCTATCTGTGTCTCCCGGTGCCAGACCGGGAAATGAAGAACCACAAAAATATAGTCCTCATATTCATCGATTTTAGGTCTCTGGATACGGCTCAGGGTATCATCAAGGTCGAGGGCATGGAAGGGGTAGTGCTGAGCCAGATACTCTATCTCCTGTAAAGTGGGTTTTTCGATATTCAGCCACGTCAGGTCGCCCAGGGTAACCGACTCAATATTGAGTGTTGGTTTCTGGTTAACTGCTGGCGTATTTGCCACAGATTGAACAGGCTGTTTCTGCGGCATGACCCGACTCCTTGCTCATTGAAACCTTATAATTCTAACACAATTATTCACAGGATTTAACAGGTAGTGAAATTGAGAAGGTAACATTTATTATTTCGCTACCGACAGGGGAAAAGGAAAGGTCAGGTTACCCTGTCACATACGGCAGAAGAATGCTATCACACACCCTCTTGCCTGAACCCCCGCTACCAGCGCAGTGGTTGAAGGCATACCCGACCTTAAAATAACTTTAGTAATTAACCAGCCGGAGACGCATCTGCTTTTCCGGCTTCGTTACTACCCCCCGCTCATTTTGCGATAGTGGACATTCCATTTCATGCACAGGTCATTGATATACTCTTTGACCTCAGGCTTGGCACCGAGATAAAGCTCCGCCAAGAAGCCGTGGAGCAACTCACCACCGCTCATTCCCGGTGATGGCTCAGTTGGTCCCGGTAGATTGATATACACAATCTCGGTCATCTGCTTCTGGTATTCAATTGCAGAACCCATGAAAATCCTCCTTAATCCTTCAGGTTTCCTATTATTATAGACTCAATTATCAGCTAAAACAAGTGGGTTGCTAACTTCTTTTGAGTAATTTTTAAAAAAGTGGTTTGAGAATAATTGCGAAAATGTACCCAAGGATAGCACAGGCAGGGAAAGTGATGAGCCATGTCATAACGATTTGCGCCGTAACACCCCAACGTACTGCCGAAAACCGCTTGGTTGAACCGACACCCATAATCGCGGTGTTAATTGTATGTGTGGTGCTCAGCGGAACTCCGAGCGATGATGCTACCAGAATGGCTGCGCCGGCTGAAGTCTCCGCCGCAAATCCCTGAACTGATTCCAAACGTGTCATTTTAAAACCCATAGTTTTGATAATCCGCCAGCCGCCCACACTGGTGCCGATACCCATGGTGACACCGCAGAGTAATATTACCCAGAGCGGCACGTGAAATTCGGAAAATACCCCTCCGAGAGTGAGAGCCAGCGCAAAAATCCCCATGAATTTTTGACCGTCGTTACTGCCATGACTGAATGCCATGAATGCCGCCGAAAGTATTTGCAGGCGTCCGAACACGCTTCTAATCGTGGCATAACGAACACGACGGAAAAGCCAGTAAATCGCCAGCATGACACCGTACCCGACTGTGAAGCCCATCACTGTGGACAATCCAAGCCCAATCAATACCTTCTGCCAGCCAGCCCACAACAATGCTGAAGTTCCTGCCGCCGCGAACCCGGCTCCAGCCAGACCTGCCAGCATCTCATGTGTTTCACTGGTAGGAATGCCAAAATACCACGCCGCCATTGTCCAGACAATGATGGTGAGAAGTGCGGCGGCAACAGTAGTCAAATCAATGACGTTCGGGTCAATAATTCCTGTGCCGATAGTTACAGCTACTGCGGTACCGGTTATCAGTACACCCAGAATATTAAGTACACCTGCCATGAGCACGGCTTTAACAGGGGAAAGAACGCGGGTAGCAACAACCGTAGCAATTGCATTGGGAGCATCGGTTAAACCGTTGGTGAATTCAGCGGCGAGACAGAGGAAAAGAACAATGCCGAGTTCTACAGTCATTTAATTCTTTCTAGATACCAACAATCTGACTGTTACCATCAGTTAGTATTAAGAATATTTAATCGCCACACCCTCAAGAACATTGGCGACGTCTTCACATCGGTCCGTGGTTGTCTCCATGTGCTCGTAAATTTCACGCCACTTCATGATGTATACCACGTCAGTGGAATTGGCAAAGAGTTCCGCCAGCGCTGACCGGTAGATTCCATCAGCTACATTCTCAAGGCGGTTGATTTCTACACAGTGCTTGAGCATCTCTCTCTGGTCAAGCTTCTTGTTAAGTATCGCCACCGCTCGCTCCACCTCAACGGTTATCTCCACAATGACGTCTGACAGCTCCTTTGCCCTCTGAGTCGGTTCGGTGATGCGGTACAAAAGCATGGCGTCTGCTGCGGAATGAATAAAATCGGTCACATCATCCAGGGTATGGGAAAGCATGGCGATATCCTCACGGTCAAATGGTGTAACAAACGTTCGGTGTAATTGCGCCGCAATCTGATGGGTGACATTATCCCCCTTGTGCTCCAGGTCGGCGATGGCGGCTATTTTGTCTTCGACATTCGTCCAGTTGTATAACAATTCCTTTAGTTTTTTGGCTACTTCAACTGCATTGTGGGCGCTTTCTTCAAAAAGAGTAAAGAACTTGCCGTCTTGCGGGATAAAGGACAGCTTCACTTGTGTTGCCTCCTTCCATGTGCATAACTATTACCACTGACTTTGATAAAGTCAGTCTGATTATTTTTTAATTCCTTGGTTGACTAACTGGCTAAGCACTCTTTGTGCTCGGCACTTTCTGCGTCCCCAACGGCGTGGTGGTTCTGGACAATTTCTCACAGACTTTACGGAAATGGAGGCCATATACAGAGAGTATGAGAGACAGCGGGAAAAACTTAGGCCGTTTGAAGAGTATGGGGAGTATAAACCGCCAGAAATATTTCCTGCCTTTGTCTACTACACCAAGTATCCAGAACGACCTCACCAGCCCGACGATATGATAAAAACGTACCTGATAAAACTTGACTTCATAATGCCGGGGTTTGAATTCCTTGAGGAATGTCTTAATGCGCTCGTAGAAATACTTGGGCGCATAGATAGTGTTCATAATTTGTTTATAGCCGTTGATAAGCGTGTCAAGGTGCATCTTCGGGACGAAGTTAATCGAGCAATCCGTGTTATCGCCGGTGCCTTTTTTCAGCAGGCGGTTCTCTTTCTTGAGCCGTTCGTAAAGGCGACTCCCGCGCGGCGCATTGAGCAAGCCCACCATTGCTGTGACAATACCGCTCTTCTGTATAAACTCAATTTGTCTCTGGAAAATCGACGCGGGGTCGCTATCAAATCCGACAATGAAGCCACCCTGAACTTCCATACCTTGGGCTTGAATGCTCTTTACTGCCGCCACCAGGTCGCGGTTCTTGTTATGGAGCTTGTTGCACTCAATCAGACTCTCTTCATTCGGCGTCTCAATGCCGATAAACACGCGGTCAAAGCCAGCTTCTACCATCAATCGCATGAGTTCATCGTCATCGGCGAGATTGATGGAGGCTTCCGTGAATAAGGACGGAGCGAATTTCTTAGTCTTACGCCACTTGATGAGAGCGGGTAGGATCTCTTCTTTGAGCTTTCTTTTATTGCCGATAAAATTATCATCGACAATGAACACACTACCGTGCCAGCCGGCGTCCTGTAGAGCTTCGAGCTCATTGATAACCTGTTTCGTGGTTTTCGTCCTGGGGGTGTGCCCATTCAGGGTGACGATATCACAGAATTCGCAGTCATAAGGACAGCCGCGGGAATACTGGATATTCATGGTGGTGTACTTGCCCATTTTGATGAGAGACCATGCCGGGATGGGTGTTTTGGTGATATCCGGTCGCTCTTTTGAGGTATAGATGCGTTTTGCAGTCCCGGCTTCAATATCTTTCAGGAACCTGGGGAGTGTGATTTCAGCTTCATCAAGCACGAGGTGGTCAACCTCACCGAATTCCTCGTACTCCGTGGTGAAAAGAGGACCGCCGGCTACCACCTTTTTGCCGAGCGCTTTACATCGGGTAATAGTTGCCGTTACGGATTCCCTCTGGACAACCATAGCGCTAATAAAGACATAGTCCGCCCATTTAATATCCTTGTCTTTGAGCGCCTGGGTATTCATATCGATAAGCTTTTTGTCCCATTCAGTGGGGAGCATAGCGGCTACGGTCAGAAGTCCCAGCGGTGGGTGCGCCGCTTTCTTAAAGACTACCTTCAGGGCGTGTTTGAAACTCCAGAAAGTATCCGGGTATTCAGGGTAAACGAGTAATACTTTCAAATAAGGCTCCTTATCAGGTATTTCATAAGGATACGCAAGCACAAAATACCCTAGTGTAAGTATAGTCTCTTCTATGGGTATTGTCTATATCTGTTATCGGGTCTCTATAATTTTTAATAGGTTAATTAGCCCGAGCGGCTTTCTATCGCCGGTCCGTTACTGTATAAAGACATTCCCTGCATACCCGTCAGCTTGCCGGGCAAGTGAGTCATTCATCTCGTGGGTATAACTGAGTTCACTCACGCCGGACGGTCATAGATTGAGTATGATGTTAGCACTCTACCAAAACAGCGTACAGAATTGTTAACACACAAAGCTCTTTGAATGGTATGGCTCAGATGGAGTATGCTGAAAACAGCGACGGAACTCTAACAACTGGTGATACTGATTTCAGGGGAAGGTCAGAGCAGATGAGCGTTGAAATGAAACCTATCGGTTATGTATCTACTGATGCCCAAAATATTCCCCGAAGTTGGGAGATATCGGATGTTGAAGGGGATTTAGTGTTTGATGAATCCTATAGGGACGGCTTGAGCGATATAACACCCGGACAGCACATCTACGTAATTTTCCAATTTCACCAAAGCCCTAAATTCAGTTCAAAATTTCTGAGGATTAATCCTCCACGTTACAATAGAAAAGAGATGGGAGTTTTTAGTACCCATTCGCCTGTTCGTCCGAATCCTATCGGTCTTTCTATATTGGAAGTCCTGAGAGTAGATGGCAACATCATACATGTTAAAGGGTTGGATATGCGGAACGGAACACCGATACTGGATATAAAACCAGAATCCCACCCCTAGTCAGCTTAGAGTGGGCTTTAGACGGAATGGGGTGCAATAGTACAATCGAGCGTATCGACTCAACCCACAACTTCAATCTATCATGTCAACTCAGTAAGTTTCCCCATGCTCTGCCATGACTGCTCGGGTTAATATTGGGCTTATCTCTCCAGGTAGTTGATTGCGATTCTCAATGGTGGTTTCAAAGACTGATATTGTTGTACCCAACTGAGATAGAAAAGCGGAAAGCAGTTCCTTTCGTATGATTATGATGCAGTTTTTCACCTTCCCGACGGAAATCTGTTCAATGATGTGGGCAAATCCTTGTCCGCGAAGTTCCAATTGACCGAGCTCATCAACCAGAAGAATGTCTGAGGTAGTGCCCCTATTTATTGCCTGAATCCCGAAGTCAATACCATCAGGACTAAAGGAATATTTGGTGGTACGGGGTCCTTGGTATACGTTACTGATACTGGCTAAAGTCTTTGTTTCGCCAGTCTGAACGTCTTCAATGATAATGTCATCCCTCTGGTTTTTGTAGGTAATGATACCACCACAACTATGTCCCTGCTTCCGGGCAATATCAATCACCTTTTCACAGACAGTGGTTTTACCAATACCGATAGGACCGGTTACAATAATAACCATTACGCTGGCTAAAGCCCGGCTAAAATAGCCAGGGCACTAACTCCCCAGCAGAACAACACTGTGGCGGCTGACGCGGAATAATAGACAGAACGGCGTGCCACAATCGGAGATATCTTGGCCGCTAGCATCTTCCCTGCCACATAGCCAAGGGGCGCTAGAACGCCAGAGAAAACTGCCTGGACTACACCGTTCCCTATGACAAATTGTCCAATACTCTCTATACCTAGGCGAGCAAAGATAGGAGAGCGTGTCACGTAAACCGCAAAATAGACATAAACGATAGCACTGATGAAGCCTGCCAGAACCGCTGTCCAAACGCCGACATAGATGTTCTTTTCTATGCGATTCATCAGAAAGGCTACTACCAGGCTGAATGCTAGCGCTTCTAAGATTATAGACATGGCCGGGTTAATAATCTGGACGGCATTGGGGGGTATAAATAAAAGCCAGGCATTAAGCCATTTAAATGAAGCTGCAACGATACCTATGCCCGGTAGCATAGCTGGCTTCCGGTAAAAAGCCAGTGCGACACTCATAATAGCCATGCCGATACCGCTCATTATGGCACCTTTATTAGGGAAAATTATTAAGTTGAGGAAGCCTCCCAAGGTAGCTTCGAGACACCCCCAGATAGACCCGAATACCAGAATTCCTATGGCCAGGCGGACTGATGCAGGTAGACCACCAATCCTGTTGTGATTTGCTTCTACCATTGTTTTTCTCCTTATGTTACTAAATATCTTTTGGTTTTCCTTGTTGAGTAAATACACTCCATTATTTAATTCAAAGTGCCTCTACGCGGCAGGGAACATAGCGGTGTATAGGTGTCCCAACATGGTCTCGATGCGTATTCTTCGTTAACCGGTTAACATTGGCGCCGTATTTCACACCATCATAGACCAGACCGAACCCGTGGGGAATGATAACCTGCCCTTTTCTGGCTTCTGTTGTCACCTCCACCTCAATAGTCTCCTCACCAGCTTCGGTAATAACCTTGACCATTTGTCGGTCAGTAAAGCCAAATTTTTTGGCATCTACCGGATTCATGGCCAGTGTACAAGCGCGTCTGCCTTCGTTCCATGCCGGATCCCGCATTTGCGTGTTGGCATTCATATCCATGTGCCGCCCCGCCATCAGGATCAATGGAAACTTCTCGTCTGTTTTAAGTTGTTCCTCTTCATCAACAGGATTAATCTTCCGTATCCAATCTTCAACCTCCCGGGCATAAAGCTGAATTTTCCCATTCTTGGTCGGCAGTCGCTCAATATTCTGATACGGATTGTATCGGGATGGGTCGCGTACACCCACCAACACGCCTTCAGGATGCTCAATTATAGCCTGATATATGTCCATACCCTGATAAGGGCCTACGGCAAATCCTGCTCTTGCAGCCTCTTCCTGGCTCGCTTGAGGTCTTTGCAGAAACGTGGTGAAAAGACTGGCTAAATGAGCCGAACCGATTTCATTGCCCAGAGTTTTCGCAGCGATGAATTGAAGAACCCTACCACTGTCCGGATTTTTTTGTAAATAGTTCATCAGTGCATCCCTGTATTTTCTTGTGCTGCCACTTCTTGCCGCTTGATATAGTGATTCAGGGAGATCGGGTATAAGTCCCATGGCATCGGCGAGAAGTGTGAAAATCTCTCCGGCTTCTTTTTGTTCTCCTTCTGCCTTAACAACCGGCCGCCGTACTTTGGCATAAATTTCGGTGCGACTTCCGCCTCCCGGGGCGGCATCCCATTGTTCATAAGCTGATTTAGACGGAAGAACATAATGGGCAAGGGCAGCCGTCTCGCTCATTACCATGTCAGTTACGACCAGTAAGTCAAGGTGACTAAAAGCCTCTTCATATGCAGTCGTGTCAGCGTACGAGCGCAATGGATTAGATGCGAATGTGAATACTGCCCGGATGCGCTCCGGATGATCATTCATAATCTCTTCCTGTAAAACGTTGGGAGGGAACATCCCTTGAATAGCCGGAATGTCTGTTATCAACGTTCGCCATGTCCTCGGGTCAGTTGACTCCGACTCGGACCTACCCCCTACTACCAGGTTTCCCCCGGGTACGGAAATACGACCGCTAACGGCCAATAACACAACCAGTAGATATGATAACAGCGCGCTATGCCGATTCATCAGTATTCCAAGGTCATCGCGTATGCAGGACCGGCGCGTAACAAACTCCCGGCAGACTTTATAAACCTGGTCATAATCCAATTCACAGACCTTTAATGCAGCTTTTATATCAAAGCCGGTAAACCACGGAAGTATCTCATTGAATCCATCTACATACTTATCGATAAATTTCTTATCGAACATTCCCTCGTTGAGGATAATCGCGATCATGGATTTGAGTAATAGCGCATCGGTACCCGGACGGAGAGCGAGATGAATATTAGCAATTTTCGCAGTTTCGGAAACACGCGGGTCAATCACCACAAGAAGCTGCTCAGGATTCTTCGACATTCTTGTCAATCTTCTCCGTGCCTGCGGGAAATTGTGACTCATCATGCCGTTCCACCCGATAGCCAGAAGCATATCTGCATTCTCAAAATCAGCTGCTAATCCCATACCCTGGCTTCCCAGTGTTAGTCCGTGCGCCCAAAAGCGTCCGGCAAACTCCTGGTTGGCAGCTGAGTAGTTATATCGCAAGTCGAGCCTTCGGAAAAACCGGACGAAGAAAGGAATACCGTAGGTACTACCTCCTCCATTACTATTCAGCGAAGCTATTGAACGTGGCCCAGATTGTTGGAGTATGTTCTTGAATTTTGCGATAATCTCACTGATTGCCTGATCCCATGATACCCGTTCGAATTTGTCTCCCACCTTCTTTAATGGATAGAGCAATCTATCGGCATTATGTTGGAAAAAAGCAATATTCATCCCCTTCCGGCAGACATATCCTTCGCTGGTGGGATTATCCTTGTCCGGGCGGACTTTTATAATCCGGTTAGCTTCAACCTGAACTTCCAAACCACACTGGTTACCGCACAATACGCAATTTGTTTTCTGCCATGACATGGTCTATTACCCCCTCTTCAGTAATTTCGTGACAGGAGATACGGCTTTGACTATTCTTTCGGTACAATCAACATTTCAGAATGTAAATAAGGTGCTTTACCCTGACAACCCAAACAGATTTCGCCATCATTTTCAGGATATCCTTCTCCGCATAACGGACAAACAGTAAAAACATCTCGGCGATGGGATTTGATGGAATCTACATCGACCATCACTTTTTGAACGCTAAAAATTGATGTATGAGCCAGATTAATCTCACCCATTAACAGCTCAGAATCTTGCTCTTTCTTGGGTTTCAGTTTGAAAAAGAAAGCCTTTAGCTCAGGCCAGTCATCGAGCTTCTGGCTATCCACATATACCCGGACACCGTTGCCTGTGTATTTTTCAAATAATGACATAGCAAACCGACCCAGATCGATAATCTTCAGCCAGCCATTACCTACCGTGCACGGAGTTAGAAGCTGAATGGCATCCGGAAGACACGAACGAGTTTCAGATATGGCGTCAAAATACTCGACTTGGGGAAGGTTTCGATAAGCCAGATCCACCATAAATCCGCCAAGAACTACTCCCGGTGCAACATGTCCATGGAAGGCTTTGACCATCTCAATATATTCATCATAAGTCCGATCGCAAATAGTGATCTCAGAAGGAGCACTCTTCGTCTTCATTTCATTACCTCCGCTGTTGTTACCATGTCATTCTGCCATTTCATCCCGAACGCCTAATGTATACAAGAACTCCTTGACACGTTCGGGTGCACCAGCTATCTGCATGGTTTTTACCAGTCGATTACGTTCGGTTCGCTTGACTGCTAGAAACGTCGCCCACGATTCCGGTGATGCCGTTACTGATACGTCAGGGTCCTGTTTCTTGCCCTCTTTGGCTGACCAGTGGTCACTATCAAAAGATAGGCTATAGGGACCACCGGGTGTGAATTGAAACAGCCAGGTCGCAGGTTGTGACAATTTTCTGCCGCGTTTATTTAGTGAGGCTGTCAGGGTACCCATTGCCATCTCCGGGCGAACTACCTCTCCCGGGAGTGGTGGCTTCATTGCATATCGCAAGCCCCAAGCCCACAATGCTTCCACCACGGGACGAAGGTCATACCCCGCAGGTGTCAGTTTGTACCAGACCTCGCGGCGATCGAGCCGTTTTTCCCGTTCGACGATGCCGGCTTCCTCCAGTTTACGAAGCCTCAGCGTTAACCATTTTGCCGTGATGTTGCTTGAGTAGCGAAGCAAGTCGGTGAACCGCTGCGGTTGGCGTAGTAGATCTCGGATGATGAGCAAAGACCACCTGTCACCGACTACCTCAAGCGCGTGTGCTACCGGACAGTAGACACCATATATTCGTGCCATGATTTACCTTTCTAATAGAAACTTTCTAAAAGATACCAAATTATACTACCCATTTCCAAGAATGTCAAATTATCATGAGGTTATGAACTATTTGACACCACAATGGTACAGGCATACAATCTAGGTACAAAAAGCCTGTTGTTTGTTCTTGACAGTATCTGTACCGTACGTTAAGATATTTTACGATATATCGTGACATATCTCTATACATAACAAGACGCCCGGTGATAACGGAGAATCAACCGCAAGATGGACTCCTTGATATCTATGGGAACCATTAGGTAATGAGGTTTCATGACGAGTACCCGTTCTATTGGCAAATTTGAATATAAAAAACCCGGTTCTCTGCGTACGACACTGCGCATACTCAGTAACAAAGGCGCTGATGCCAGGATTTTGGCCGGAGGAACAGACCTGATTCCGCAGATTAAGCAGGGGCAGATTTCCCCTTCGTTAGTGCTCGATGTGAAAAATGTCCCCGAACTCAATCGACTTGATTGGAATGAAGATAGGGGGTTACGCATTGGCGCCGCAGTACCTTTGAGCAAGTTGCTCACGTTTGTCGCGATATCGGAAAGATATAGTATTCTGGCTCAAGCTTGCTCGGTCATCGGTTCTATGCAAATCAGAAATCGTGGTACCATCGGAGGGAATATTTGTAATGCCGCCCCTTCAGCAGATTCAGCGCCCGCATTACTTTGCCTGGGAGCACGAGCTATCGTGGCTTCCAAAAACGGGAATCGCAAAATCAATTTAGACGATTTTTTTATGGCACCGGGAAAAACTAGTATCGGTGCTGATGAACTCCTGGTGGAGATAGAGGTCCCAACCCCTCCCGCTCATTCGGCGGGGTGCTATATGAGGCATACCACAAGAGAGGAGATGGATATCGCTGTTGCAGGAGTAGCTTCTTTTCTGACCATAGCACCCAGAAGCAAGAAATTGAAGGAAGTCAGAATCGCTCTGGGCGCGGTGGCTCCGACTCCCTTACGGGTGCACGGCGCAGAAGCTCTGCTGATTGGAAAATCTGTAACAGAGAGAATTATCGAAGAAGTGGCTGAGGAAGCCGCGGAGGAAGCTAAACCGATTTCTGATATACGTGCCTCGGCGGAATATCGCCGGGAACTGGTGAAAGTACTAACCCGCAGGACTTTGTGGAAATCCTGTGAAATGCTTGGTATTGAAATCCAGCGCTGAACTTGAACTTAGAGAGTTGCAGAACATGAAACTAAAAATAAATGGCAGAGAATATGAAATTGTATCGGGACCGGGGACTACTCTGTTGGATGTCCTGCGGTATGAACTGAGGCTGACCGGCACCAAGGAAGGTTGCGGCACGGGAAGTTGTGGCTCATGCACCGTTCTTGTGGATGGGAAGGCTATAAACTCCTGCTTGGTTATCGTTGGTGAGGTCGAGGGTAAAGAAATCACGACAATCGAGGGGTTGTCCCGGCAAGGCAAGCTTCATCCGCTCCAACAGGCTTTCATCAATGAGGGAGCAGTACAATGTGGCTTTTGTACGCCGGGTATTCTTCTCACCGCAAAAGCCTTTTTAGATTCGAACTCACATCCGACTGAATCCCAGATAAGGCAGGCAATAGCGGGCAACCTGTGCCGGTGTACCGGTTATGATAAAATTGTGCGCGCCATTATGAGCGTGGCAGATTCCTAGAGAGGCTCCCATGGCTAAATACTCTGTCGTCGGCAAGCGTATTCCCAGGATAGATGCCCTGAGCAAGGTAACCGGGACAGCTATCTATAGCGGCGATGTCACCCTGCCCGATATGCTCTACGGCAAGGTGTGCAGAAGTCCGCATGCCCATGCAATTATTCGGCGTTTAGACGTGACGAAAGCCCGATCTCTGGAAGGGGTAATGGCTGTAATCACAGCCTCCGATGTCCCCGGGTATAAAAATAGAAGTCCATTATTACTGGTTGAAATGCCTCATCTTGCTCAGGAAAAAGTTGTCTATGCGGCACAACCCGTGGCGGTGGTCGCCGCTACCAGCATTGAGATTGCGGAAAAGGCGGTTGGTCTCATCGAGGTGGAGTATGAGGAATTACCTCCGGTTCTGGATGTTCTGGAGTCAATGAAGCCAGAAACACCTCCAATTTACCCTGACTTGTACACCAACTTTATCGCCAGACCTCCCACCGATAAAGACAGCAAACCGAGCAATATTGCATATCACATCAGTGTCAATCGCGGTGACCTGGAGGCGGGCTTCAGGGAAGCCGACCTAATTATAGAGAACACTTTTCGTACTCAGCCGATTCACCATGGTTATCTTGAGCCGTTCGCTGCTGTTGCCAAAGCGGATGTGAATGGCAAGGTCACTATATGGACGCAGACCCAGGGCGTTTTTACCGCCCGGCAGATGATAGCCGAGTTCCTGGGATTGCCGCCCACCCAGGTTAAGCTGGTCCCGGTAGAAATTGGCGGAGCATTCGGTGGCAAGAGCTATCTACCACTGGCGCCTCTTTGCGCCCTATTGGCAATGAAAACCGGACGTCCGGTCAGAATGGAGATGTCCAGGGATGAAGTATTAAGAGATGGGCGTCCAGCTCCGGGCTCCGTGACAACCATCAAGATTGGAGTCACTAAGAAAGGGTATATTACAGCCGCTTCGGCTACGTTCATTTACGATGCCGGAGGTTTCCCTGAAATGTCGCACACCATGTTTGTAAGAGGGAATACCTTCAGCCAGTACAAAATCCCCAATATTAAAATCGAAGCATTCGATGTCCTGACCAACACGGTGCCGGTAACTTACTATCGAGCGCCGTCAACACCTCAATCCCATTTTGCCATAGAATCCCAGATGGACCTTATTTCAAGAGCCCTCGGTATGGACCCGCTGCAATTCCGCATTCAGAATTCGACTGCCGAAGGTGATACGACACCCAGCGGAGAAATCTTACCCAAGGTTGGTTTTAAGGAAACTCTGGAGAGAATGGCTGAGTATTTGAGGCAAAAAGGAAGTCTTCAAGGAGAAAACCGGGGTCGTGGGGTTGCCTGCGGTTTTTGGCATGGCGCGGCGGGTAGCTTTGGAGCCTATGTGAATGTAAATATCGACGGGACTGTCACGCTGGTTATCGGGGTTACCGATGTATCAGGAAGTCGCACCAGTATCGCCCAGATTGTAGCCGAGGAGTTTGGCATACCGATGGAGGCTGTATCCATAGTGGTTGGGGATACGGATACAGCTCCCTGGTCGTCCCCGTCTGTGGGGAGTCAGACCATCTATTCCTTGAGCCATGCCGTATACCGCGCTTGCCAGGACGCAAAAGACCAGCTCCGACGTCTGGCATCTCCCAGATTGGGTGTACCAGCTTCCGAGATTGAGTTTGCTAATGGGCAGGCGATATTTAAAGGAGATACCCAGAAATCCATCCCTCTGGCAGCTCTGGGCAGGTCAAGTTTAGGATTCCGCGGCGAAGGACCCATTGTCGGGCGCGGCTCAATCGCGGGTCTTCCACCAGCGCCATCTGTAGCCGTCCACGCCGTCGATGTTGAGGTTGATAAGGAGACAGGCAAGGTTAAGGTACTTTCTTATGCGGTAGCTCAGGATGTAGGTTTAGCCATCAATCCAATGTCAATAGAAGGACAAATACAGGGTGCTGTCACCCAGGGCATTGGCTGGGCATTGATGGAGGGTTATGTATTCGACCGGGGAAAGGTGCAGAACACCACATTTTTGGACTACCGTATGCCCACGGCTACCGACGTTCCCATGATAGACACCATGCTGGTTGAAGTCGGCTCTACCACTGGAATTTATGGATTAAGGCATGTAGGCGAACCACCAATGGTAGGTACTCTCGCGGCCGTAGCTAACGCCATCCACAGTGCTACAGGCGTAAGACTAAAGACTTTACCCATGACCCCCGAGGCAATACTGAAGGGCATCAAAAAACAGGGTAAGTCATAGAAAAATTGCCTTTACTACCAGCACGACTTTGTATGGGCTTTTAGAATTCCAAAACCTTATCATTGAATGAGCATAAAGGTTAAGATAAGTCCTCTTTTACAGGAATATGCAGACATTCCCGACACTCTAGAAGTCACTGGGAACACAGTCGGTCAGTGCTTAGATGACCTTCTCAGGCAGTATCCGGAATCCAGAGACTGGCTATTTGACCAGAACGGTCTGTTAAGAGTCCTGGTAAGTATTAACAACGTTGAAACGGTTGCGTTTGATAAGGAAGGTTTGGACAGAATTCTCAAAGCTGACGACGAACTTCAGATATTTGCTGTGATTGGCGGCGGTTAATCAGAGGCATGGGTGACTGATGAATACCGATAGAATTGTCCCCAAAGCAATCTATGAACAACTTGAGAGCAGCCGTCCTGTTGTTCTGGCATCCATAGTGGATTTACAGGGCTCATCTCCTAGGCATCGTGGGGCAAAAATGGTGGTCTGTGCGGATGGGAAAAGCTATGACACCATTGGTGGTAGTCTGTTTGAAGCTAAGGCTATTGAGGAAGCCAGGCAAGTCCTTGCTACACGACAGTCGAAATTTATGAACTTCGACCTTACCGGCGATGGGGCAGATTCTACCGGTATGATTTGTGGCGGGAATGGGGTTGTTTTGCTGGATTTCGTGCCTGTCAGCAAGGAGAATATTGATTTATTCCGATGCTGGCATGACAATATTCTGTCCGGTAACAGTTTCTGCTTCCTCACCCATGTAAGCGATGCAAACGAGGGAATAACTATCTCCGGTCATTCATTGCTGTTTCGCGATGGAAAAATAGTTGGAAATGCTCATTTATCCACATCCCAGGTTGAAATTCTTATATCGAAAACGCAGGATATTTCGGTGACAACCATTGTTCCTCTTGGAGGTAGCCAAGTGGTTGTAGACCCTATCGGAAAGCTGAAGACTCTTTATTGTTTTGGCGCCGGGCATGTTGCCGTCCCGACAGCTCACATAGCTGCCATCGTGGGTTTTCGCGTTGTGGTGGTTGATGACCGTGACGAATTTGCCAATGTAGAACGTTTCCCCGACGCGGAGCAGATTTGTGTGATAAAGGATTATGGCAGAGCGCTGGAGGGACTGGAAATCAATGAGGACTCTTTTGTTGTTATCATGACGCGGGGTCACCAGTACGATCGCGTGGTCCTGGAGCAGGCACTGAGAACTCAAGCATCCTACATCGGTATGATAAGCAGTCGTAAAAAACGGGATGCGGTTTATCAGGTAATGCTGGCTGAAGGGACCACGAAAAAAGAACTGGAACGTGTGCACTCTCCTATTGGGATGGCTATCGGCAGCGAAACGCCGGAAGAAATCGCAGTGAGTATTGTGGCTCAATTGATTAAGGAAAGGGCGAAGAAGGTGACATGAAACCCTTCGCTGTGCTGATTCTAGCCGCCGGATTTTCCAGCCGCATGGGACAATTTAAACCTTTATTAGCCATCGGTGGAGAAACGGTTACGGACCACCTCATTTCCACATTTGTAACTAATGGAGTTGAAGTATACCTCGTGGTCGGGTATCGGGGAGAGGAGCTGAAGGCAGGCATCAAAAACCGGGATGTTACGTTTGTTGAAAATCCCGATTATGCGCATGGCATGTTCACCTCGGTTCAAACCGGAGTACGCGCACTCAAGCCGGAATACGAAGCCTTTTTTGTCATGCCGGTCGATATCCCCCTAGTCAAACCATCCTCTGTACAAAGCCTTCTGACCGCATATAATGAGCACCCGGGCAGAATCATCTATCCGGTATTCCGTACGAAACGTGGTCATCCGCCCCTTATCCCGATAAGTTTAGCCTCTGTTATTGCAGAATGGGAGCGAGACGGGAGTCTGAGAGCTGTTCTCAGTTCTTATGAGAGACTTGCCCTTGAAGTTAGCGTGCCGGATAAAAATATCCTCATGGACATCAACACAACGGATGACTACAAGTTGTTAGTAGAGCGCTATCGGCGTTAGCAAATTCTGGTGGAAGAGCAGTGCGAGGCAGTTCTGCCACGTTTTTGCAGATGGTTGGTGGGCCCATCCTTAATTGAAAAAGGCGAAGACAAAAGATGAAGAAAGGATAAAATTTAAGTGCCAAGTCTCACCGTGGAACGCGCCACCCAACCTCTAAGCCTATTGCCTGAGCGATGCGCGCTTAAGTAAATCCGCCCATGAACACGATCCCAGTAACCAACCGGCACCAGATTAGTTAATCCTTGATGGCCCGAATTTGGCATATACGAACCAAGCAACCACAAAGCATTGCTGTCATACCGGTCATGGCTTACTTGATTGGTTGTTTCAAGCTGAGTTACAAAGTGGGTGAGAAAATCTTCTGGTGTCCATCCCGTTTCTCCCTGATAGGTTGATGTACTTAAAGTTCGTAAATAATCATGAGGAGTAGAGTAAGCCTCTAGCTGTCTTCTTCTTCCTATAATTTTACCCTGTCCTTGTTGTGGCATGATAGGTATAGGCTCAACGAGTCCTACACTCCAGCCAGGCACGGCACATAAGCGTGTTTTTTGCATTACTTCTTCTTTAGTTAATCCTTGATGGTTACGATCAGTATAGGCTTGAGGAAAATAAACAAGATTAGGAGTATCCACTGCTTGACGTACCGTGTCCCATATCCAGAGCGGTTTACCAGTATTGACACGAACTGGTATATCAGCATCAGTAGGATTCTGTTTTGTTTGTATAATTTTTCCGGCTGTGGCGTGTTTAAGAACAGCACTTTTTACCCGATCAATAAGTTGGGATGTCGGCATTGCGATCGGCGTTAACTGAAGCTGAGTAAATCCTTGTCGCATTTTCCTATCAACTAATTCCTTATTGTGTGTAAATACTTTCTGCAGCTGTTCTTGAGCTGGTACAGGATACTCTTTTCCGTCAATTCCAATCACCCCTAAACTTTCCGATCGTGGAAGAAGGGTCAAAATTCCTATTCGGTTCAATGCGGTAATTGTGCGAGCATACTCCTTCTCAAGAGAAAATAGTCCCTCAGAAGGACGAGAACCTTCTAATTGTATTGTTCTGTGAATCGACTGTTTAGACATACAAATTATGATACACGATTTTACGTGGGTCTAGTCTAGATAACTAATAACTATAGGTTTCTTAATCCGATGAGTTTCTTTAAGGATTTCTCCATAGTTCCTCGGTGGTTAAACCGCCACTCTGACTCTTTCAAGTGTAACAGAAATCTGTCTTTGGCAACACCATTAAACTTCCTGAGCCTTCGTTTGGTATAACTCCAGAATGATTCAATCCCGTTGTGTACCGTGAGCATTTCTTCCATGCGTCAGTTAAATAAACGAATGGCATGATTTCGTAGCTCGGTAACCATGCCTGTTGCTTTGTAAATGATTAGTAAGGCGCTAGATGTTGGATGCCGACCGTGGCGTGTCCTTTAAGGAAGGCCATGGGAAAGTTATTGAAAAGACTCTCTCTGTACAGTCTGATTTAGACTTCCGGGGAGTTCTAGGTATCGTCCCCTTTGGTGGGCCATTCGGAACAGTTCCCGAACTTTTGTTTGAGAAGAAGGGACTTATTCCGGCGCTGCAGCAACTGTTGGTTTCCCAGTGACAAGATTGCGGATGTCTAACTTTTCGCCTTTCCGCTGGCTTATGATGTATTATGGTGTTCCCAATCTTTTTTTGCCCCACAACCGCATATAGTCTTATACTTGTGGCGAGATTAATATGACCGAGCAGTTCGCATCATTAAAAATAAATAATGGTCAACTTGCCAATTCGATGGAACGATTTGGTGAAAACCTGCATCTAATTTAGTAGAGGGTCATTCAAAAAGGAGCGCTCCAGTTGAATGAATCGCAAGAAGCGGCTTTTCTCCGCCGCTGTCAGGCAGGAGATAAAGAGGCATTCCGTACGCTCGTAGAGCAGTATCGCAGTATACTTTTCGGCACTGCGTACCTGATGATGCGAGACCGCGGACTGGCGGAAGATGCTGTCCAGGAAGCACTTATTCAAATATGGAAACATCTCCCTTCTTTTCGTCTCAAGAGCAGTATTAAGACTTGGCTGGTGCGCATTGTGGTAAATGAAGTAAAACAGCAATTCAGGAAGAAACAGGTGCCAACAGTTCCTCTCGAACAAGCATCTGAAGTAGTGGAAGACCTTGATAAGGCTGAGACAGTTATGATTCGTAATGAAGATCGCCAGCATTTATGGCGAACCATGGAGATGTTACCACAGGAGCAGAGAGAAGCAGTGGTATTACGTTACTTTTCTGAACTTACGGTACCCGAGATTGCCGCGGTCACAGGCCAGCGTGAAGGCACGATAAAATCACGCTTGAGCCGGGCATTGAGTCACCTGGGCGAAATTCTTCGTAGCGACAGAACATGGGAAGGGGGGAGGTGAAGTCAATGAAAGAAGAAAGCTTAGAGAGAGAACTTAGAGACCACTTTAATGCGGAAGTAAAAAAGGTAGAGCCATCTCCTGAGTGGTGGAACAACGCAATTTCGCGGCTGGGCGAGCAAAAACAGAACTCCCGGCCAGAAAAATCTGCCTTCTGGAAGCTTCGTCCTTCCCTGATTGCGGTGCCTCTTTCCATTTTCCTTCTGGTTGTGCTGGTGGGGAGCTTTATCCCCATGTTGGGTGGTATGGCGCCTCCACCCCCATCAGCCCCGCTTACAATTTCAGACCAGGCCAGCGGCGCTTTCCTGGTCTGGCTGGATAAACCTTATCATCAATATGAAGCTGTAATCCGCGCCCAGCATGTAGATGCTCAGGGCAATCACTTGTGGGGAGAGAAGGGACGGCAGATAGCCAGTAGTGATGCCTCGCTCAATGGTGCTGTGAGTGATGGTATAGGTGGTATGATTGTTGCCTGGAGGAACAGCAATGGTAGTTCTTTCGAGAGACTTGACCAAGCCGGTAATACTGTGTGGACACTGGAAAACATCACCTCGTGGTCAGTGATGGGAATGGTAGAGGATGGTTCCGGTGGCGCTATCCTCCTGTTGTATGACCGTAGTGACCGGATTTGTGCCCAGCGAGTGAGCGGTGATGGAATTCCTCTCTGGGGAGATGAGGGTGTGCTGGTTGACACTACTGGAGACGATTACCCTAATGCGTCCATCGCCAGTGACGGACAGGGCGGTGTTGTCGTAGTATGGCAGGAAAAAAGCGGCAGAGACATGATGATTCGCGCCCAGCGCTTGAGTGGCGAAGGGCTAACCCTTTGGGGAAATGAAGGAATAATAGTAACTTCAATCGCAGAAGGACAGGGAAACTATATGCAGGTCATCGGCGATGGTCTGGGCAATTTTGTGGTTGCATGGGATACCGGATCTGTTACCCCTGATACTGACGTTTATGCCCAGAAATTAGATGATAATGGTAATCCACAGTGGGGTGAAGGGATACTGGTCTGCCAGGACCAGGCGGCAGAGTCTTATAACCCTGCCAACATGCAGTCGCATCCCCAGATGGCTGCTGATGGTACCGGCGGTGTTATCATTACCTGGCATGACCGTCGCAGAATACTGAACAGAGAAATATTTGCTCAAAGAATCAGTTCTGCCGGTGAGATGCTCTGGACTGAAAATGGTGTCTGGGTCTGGAACATCCCGGCAGATTATTTTATGACGACAAGCGGTATTCTGGATGCAACCATTATTCCTGACGGAGCCGGCGGCGCGGCTATCGTCTGGACCGGCTACGAGGTTTCTTATACCAGGGATACGGTGATTTATGCTCAAAGATTAAGTCCGGATGGTCAGCGGCTCTGGTCGGAGGAAGAGGTTTATGGCGAGCCATCTTTCCAATCCCAGGGCAATTCCAGCATAGTTAGTGACGGAAAGGGTGGCATTATCATTGGCTCTCGTGTCGGTGAATCCAGTGGAGTTAGCCAGACAAACTCAGTTTACGCTCAAAGAATAAGCCCAAACGGCGACCGTCTGTGGGGAGAGAGTGGACTGGAAATCCAGAAGGTGTGTTCCGCTCTGACAGTGCAATTTATTGTATATGGAGCTATTCTAGCTGCCCTTCTTGTTCTTATCGGAGTATTCCGCAGAAATAGAATAGCCGGGATATTCACCGCTATAATGCCGGTACTTCTCGGTATTGCCGGACTATTCAGCACCTTACTGGTGATTGGACCCTTCGGGTACACCTATGGATGGGCTTATATCCCGGATACAGCATTAAACAAGCTGGGGGCTTTTCTAGTACCTCTTGCCGGACTGGTTATCGTGGTAGTGGGCATTAGTAAGAAAACCGTTACTAAGTGGGTAATGATTCCTGTGTTAGTATTCTGCACCCTGATATCTGTTATTGCTGGGCTGATATTCTTTTTTTAGCTATGGAGTTCTTGTATCAGCAAGTAACTCCATAGCTAAATTCTGCTGTATTTTTGTAAGTGGTTGGTGGAGCTGGGGTGATAATAGGCAGAACTTTTGAACTGGAATTCAGCCTCACAATCTAGCAACCAGCTCTCATAGAGGATGGTTGTAGCAATTTATTGTATAACGTTCAAAGGTTTCCCAATATATACTATAGTCTCAAGGTCGGGGAAATCGACGCTGAGAGTGAGTTACTCATTGTCTATAGCGATACCAAATGGGAAGTAGATGTGGTATGCCCTAACCAGTTTGAGTAATTCTCCCTGGCATCTTCATCCAACGGCCATGTCCAGCTAACTGGTGAATTTCATCAAGGGCTTTAGCTATCAGTTCTCGGTGGTAACTGCCGTCACCAAAAGCAGTGTCGGACGCCCATACTCGTTTGAAGTAGAGGTGCATATCGTGGTCCCAGGTGAAGCCTATACCCCCGTGCATCTGAATCCCCTCAGCGACCACTTTCTTACAGGTGTCACCGCAGAAGCTCTTAGCCATAGAGACAGCTGTTATTGCATCGGGGTCGTCTTCTTTGATAGCTTCAGCCGCCCATTCCATAAGTGACCGAGCATACTCAAGCCCAATCACCAAGTCAGCTGCTCTGTGCTGGAGTGCCTGGAAGCTGCCAATAACTACACCGAATGCTACCCGCTCTTTCAAGTAGGCGACGGTCATCTCTAGCGCCTTCTCGCCTGCCCCTACCATCTCAGCACACAGCGCCGCTGTAGTGTGAAGCGCAATCTGCTTCATAATGGGCCAGCCCTGATGCAGTTCGCCCAGAATATTCTTGGCAGGTACTGGCACGTTCACAAAGACTACTTCATATTGCTTTCTTGTTTCATCCATAGTCTTAAGCCCGGTCGATAGTATACCCCATACCTCCCTAGTATCCAGTAAGAAGAGGGTGATTCCTTCTTCCGGGTTTTCAGTGCGCTTGGTACGAGCAGCGATGAGCATATAATTAGCCACCTTGGCATCAGGGACAAACAGCTTGGTGCCGTTAATGACATACTGGTCACCCTTGCGGTCAGCTCTGACATTTATACTATCAGCCCACCAGTCTCCATCTTCCTCCAGCGCAGCAAGCGTGCAAACTACCTCACCCCTGGCTATCTTAGGCAGTATTTCATCTTTTTGCTCCTTAGTGCCGAAAGCGAGAATGGGCAAACCAGCGAGAAGCAAAGTGGAAATGAAAGGGCTGGGTAGCACTGTCCGTCCCATCTCTTCTAGCAAGATGGTCAGGTCTCTGAAGTTCATCCCCGTGCCCCCATATTCCTCGGGAAACACCAAACCCAGCCAGCCCAGTTCTGCCATCTTCTTCCACAACTCTGGTGAAAACCCCGTCTCATCTTTCATCAGCTCTCTGACACGCGTCATCGGGCATTCCTTAGCTATGAAGTCCCGAGACATGGTCTTGAGCATTTCCTGCTGTTCATTAAGTCCATATTCTATTGGCATATCCAGTGCTCCTTTCCCTTAATCTTAATATCGTAATAATCGAATAAATGCTGGGTGTGAACTGTCTTCGGGAACTATGCTCTGCTTTTGGGCAGCCCGAGCATCCTCTCGGCAATAATGCCACGGTTGATTTCTGTAGTGCCCGTCTCTATGGTGTTACCGCGCGTCCTGAGAAAGGTGTATGCCCAGCTACCATCATCCAGTGCCCGTTTATCGCCTTTCATAAATTGAATGTTGGCACCCATGATTTCCGCTACCATGTTCGCCTGGCGTTGGTTTTTCTCACGAGAAAATATACTGCTTATAGACTGTTCGTTTCCAGTAGTTTGTTTTTTCTGCGCCTTCACGCGCATACGTTCGCGACTGTACCTCATGGCCTCGTTCTCGATAGCGAATTGGGCTATTCTTTGCCTGAACACCGGGTCCTCCCATACTACCTTGCCACGTCGCTTCGTATTCTTGGCTAGTTCGACGAAATTGTCGACACCTCCCAGAGAGGTCAACTCTATACGCCTTGAGGGCGCGAGAAATTGAAAACCGCCGCCTCTCTCCGCCTCAAGGGTAGCCATAGCCACATACCAACCTTTGCCCTCTTCCCCCACCATATTCTCATGGGGAATCCGCATGTTATCGAAAAACGTTTCGCCAAATTCGGAATCACCAGTCATCTGCCTTAGAGGCCTTACCTCAAAGCCCGGGCTCTTACAGTCAAAGACAAAGTAGCTCAGATTACGATGTCTCGGTGCTTTAAGGTCTGTCCTTACCGGCGCCACACCCCAGTCAGCGAATTTCGCGCCGCTGGTCCACACACTTTGTCCATTAACTACCCACTCATCGCCATCCCTTACACCAGTCTTCTGAATGTTTGCCAGGTCCGAACCTGCATTGGGTTCAGAGAAGCACTCGCACCAGCTTTCCTCGCCACTTAATATCTTAGGGATGAAACGCTTCTTTTGCCACTCCTTACCATACCGCAGGAGGGTTGGTAGTACGATGGACGGACCTAAGGACCCCGCCAGTGGGGGTGCGCCGGTATGTGTCAGTTCTTCTCGGATAACCGCCATCTCCTCTCGAGAGCGTTCGATACCACCGTATTCCTTAGGAACGCCGAACCCTGTATAACCGGCATCATAAAGCTTTTTTTGCCACTGCTTACCGAGTTCGTGCGCCTCTTTACTACCTCGCTCCGGTGCCACATACTCGGGTGTCCCCCACCCCTTGGGTAGATTTTTCCTCAGGAAGGCACGAATTTCTTGCCTTAAAGCGTCCAACTTTCCTGTTTCCTCGACAGCCATATTTACACTCCTTTCATAGCATTACCGATATTCATTGGCTTCAAACTGAGTAAACCGCCAACGACCAACACGAAATTCCTACGCAGACCTTTCGCGTTCATATAATTTAATGGACGCAGAAAGAAATGTCAAATATTTTTTTATCGTGTTTAATCACACATGACTTGTTTTGTTCCGGCTTAGTATTAGGTATGATGAGCTCTTTTGTGCAACGCTACTTGCGGGAACAGGTACTCAAGTTCTTCGAGGCAAAGCCAAAGAAGCCTGTTAAGAAGGGTTGACCTGAATAGGTTTTACCGGGGGTTTTATTAGGTTTTACTGGAGCTGAGGGGATTCGAACCCCTTACCTCCTCGTTGCGAACGAGGCGCTCTCCCTACTGAGCTACAGCCCCAAGATGGTAAATTATTTATCTTCGTTTAGCGGAACTAGAATCCCTTATTCCCTCAGCTCCGCTGGGGACAAACTTCCCGACACGAACGAGGCGCTTCCCGATGAAATCGGGACTACAGCCCCACGTCTTCTGACGTCATTTATTATAGCATATTCACGCCTGTTCCCTTAATGTATTTAGCATTCCGCTGGTGAATATGTGAAGACTCGCGATTCTATGGGACTGTCACAACGAGAACTATGGGGCAGTGGTCCGAGCCTGTAACCTCGGGCATAATAGCCGCTTTTACCAGATGACTCTTCAGGTTTTCCGTGACAAAGAAATAGTCGATTCTCCAGCCCACATTTCTTTCCCTTGCCCGTGACTTCATGTCCCACCAGGTGTATTGCCCTGGCTCCTTATTGAAATGTCGGAAGGTGTCAATATACCCGCGGGCAACCAGCTTGTCCAGCCATGCCCTTTCCACCGGCAGGAAGCCGGAAATCTTCGCGTTCTCTTTCGGCCGCGCGAGGTCGATTTCCTGATGGGCAGTATTATAGTCGCCGCAGATGATGAGCTTTTCTCCCTTGAGACGAAGAGGTTCGATGTAGTCCAGAAAGGCATCGTAGAAGTCCAGTTTGAACTTGAGACGCTCTTCGCTTTGCTTGCCATTCGGAAAATAGATATTGAAGAGGGTGAAACCGGGGTGCTCGGAAATGATAACCCTGCCCTCTCTATCAAACTCGGGCACGCCAAAACCATTCTGCACTTTCAGAGGTTTTTCTCTACTGAAGGTGGCAACGCCGGCGTATCCCTTTTTCTCCGGGAAATTCCAATATGTATGATAGCCCGGCGGCTTCAGCAGTTCTTCAGGCAGGTCAGTCGGCGTGGCTTTTGTTTCCTGGAGGCAGAGGATGTTCGGCGACTCACGGGCAAGCCAGTCCAGAAAACCGCGCTTCATTACCGCGCGGATGCCATTCACATTCCAGCAAAGGAGCTTCATTTCGCGCACCGGAACGCTCCTAAACGCCCAGATACTTCTTTGCCAGCCGCACCAGAAAGTCGGACTTCAGACGGAGACTCTCAATATCCAGCTTTTCATCTTTACCATGGACAGAGGCTTTCATTGCCGGGTCAATTTTGAAAGTCATCATCCCGATGCCGTAGCTGGGGACGCCCATCTCCCGCATATATCGTGAGTCCGTGGCGCCGGCGCAAATGGTCGGCATGACCGTCACTTCCCCGAGGCACTCCTTCAGCGTGTCTGTGATAAGACGGTAGGCATCTGTATCCGTGGAGGAAAGGGTCGGGGCGTGATACTGGATTGTCTCGATTTCAGTATCGCCGAGGATGGGTTTCAGTTCATTGAGGACATACTTTTTATTCTGTCCGGGTAGAATTCGTATATCCACCTCCGCCTGACAGCTATCGGGAACGATATTGGTCTTCACGCCACCCTGTATCACATTCGGGGAAATGGTCATACGGGTGATGGCTCTCAGGTAAGCGGATAAAGAGACATCTTTCAGGTGAGAGAACAGTTCGTTGAGGTTACCCTCATTGACCTCTTTGGGAAAGCCGTTTAGCTCAGCAATGGACTGAATCAGGTGCTTCACCTCCGGTGTCAGGACGACGCGCGGCGTGTAGTTCGCCAGGCTGTTGAGCACCTTTGCCATTTTCACGACGGCATTATTCGGCAGGTAGGGCACGGAGCCGTGTCCGGCAACACCTTTCGTTTTCAGCTTGAGCCACGAAGGTCCCTTTTCCCCGACACTGATGAAGTGGCAGGGCTTTCCATTGATACCGACCGGCGCTTCTGCTCCCTCGTTGACGGCAAAATCCGCCCTGATTTTCTCCGGGAAATGCTCGGCAAGATATTGAGCGCCCATTTTACCGCCGGTCTCCTCATCAGCGGTGGCGGCGAAGATGAGTCTCCCTTTTAGTCTGGTGGTTTGCGCCAGGGTGAGCATGGCAAATGCCTCGGCGGCAACCAGTCCCTTGCAGTCCAGCGCGCCACGCCCGTGCACAAAACCATCCTTAATCTCGCCTGAAAAGGGAGGGAAGCTCCAGCCATCGGATACAGGCACGACATCTGCGTGGGAAAGATAAAGGAGACTCCGTTTACCCTCACCTAACGTAGCGATGAAACTGGCGCGCCCCGGGCTGGATTCGATAATTTCGCTGGGTATTTTCTGCTGGTCGAAAAGTTTTTTCAGGTAGGTGGCAACCCCGATTTCCCCGCCGGGCGGGTTGACGGACTCTATACGGATGATGTCGGAGAGGATGGTTTCGATTTTCATACTCACCCTCCTTGTCTGGCAGTGCCCTCCGCCAGCTTCTGCCCCCACTGGAAAGCCTGCTGTAACGCTTCAGGATGCTTGAGGATGGCGCCCTTTTCATCGACGCCGCTCACCAGTAGCTCCCCGGCATAGTCGACATTGATGACATGGAACAGGGTTTTTACTACCGCCAGAGATGGCTCGAACATGTTCTTCAAACGTGTCCCGGATACCGAGAGGAAAAATCCCCTTCTATTTTTCATAGGAGACAGGGGCGGGATTTTCAGCACGTATTTGCGTGCCCAGAGACACTGACAGCGGTCTATCATCGCCTTCAAGGGTGCGGTGATGCCGGCAAACTGCACCGGCGAAGCCAGCACGATGACATCCGCCTCAGCCAGCTTATCGTAAATCTTCTGCATATCGTCCTGGATACGGCACTTCCCCTCTTTGAGACAGGAATCGCAGTGCACACAGGTGCTGAACTTCAGATTCTGCAGGAAAACTGCCTCCACTTCTGCCCCTTTGCTGGCGGCGCCTTTCAACAACTCGGCAAGCAGAAGGTCCGTATTCCCTTGTCGACGGGGACTGCCGGCAATAGCGAGGACTTTCACAACAATTTCTCCTCAATGATTTTCATAATAGCCGCCTCCCGTTTACGCATCACCCGCCTGTGTCCCGGGGTATCGTGGTCGTAACCGAGCAGATGAAGTACACCGTGAATAATCAGAACTGCTACCTCTTTCTTCACTGTATGCCCGTGTTCTTTTGCCTGTTTCTTTGCCTGCGGGTAAGAGATAACAACCTCGCCGAGATGGAGAGCATTATCCGGCGGTGTTATAAAACTGTTGCCATCAACATCCGACTCCGTCATCGGGAAGGAGAGGACATCGGTCGGGGTATCCTCTTCAAGATAGAGACGATTCAGCTCCTGGATTTTGTCCTGTCCGGTAACGACCAGTCCGATTTCAACCAGCGGATTGACATGTTCGGCAAGGAGCACCTGCCCGGCGACTTTTTCCAGCCAGACGGCGGTAAGCGCGCGCTTGAACTCTTGGTCAATCAGTATGCCGATTTCCATTTGAGCTAATGATAACACGAGAGGGGGGGTTACTGGAACTGGGCGTTTTATGATATTATACGGGTAGTGTATCATTTTGCTTAACGCAATATTGATATTGACATTCCAGCTTGAAACCATATAATATATTCAAACTGAACATAAGTATAGGTAGTGACCCAATGATAAATATTAGGATTGAGCTTGAGTTAACTATTGACAAAATGTCAGAAGCTCCAACACCAGCGCATATTATATTCGATAAGTTAAGTGACAGTAACCGCCCCAGAATACCACCCAAAGAACCTGGAGTTGCTATCCGTGATGAACAAATTAAACGTGCTTTCAGATGGGATTATAAGTCATGCAGTATCCTTTATGAAGATGTGAGCAACTATGACAACTGGATAGCACAGATAATTAAGGTTTTAGATGATGTAAATAATGCTGTACCTATAAGAAAGATAACAGAAGAAGTATTACGTACATTTTGGGTCATTCCAACTAAGTATGATTTCTCAACACTCGAATCAAAATATCGTTTTATGTTTATTAAGGATAATCCGTTATTCAGTAATATTTTAGATTCTACAATAGTAGTAGAGAGTAGAATAGATTTAGGAGAATTTCATCATCAAAGTGGAGCGATGAAGATAAATCAATTACAAACACAATTTAGAGTATTCAAATTGAAGAATGATTTTCCAAAGGTCTTCCTATTCTTAGATGCGACCGTCACGGCTAAAGATAATGTTGAATATTCTAACCAATATATGCGAGAATACATTCAGAAGGCATTTCAAATATGTAAGTCACATTCTGATAGTTTTGAAAAAACAATGGAGGCAATAGTATGAGTAGCATACCATACAAAATTAGTTCTATATATTATGACGATATAGAAATGTACTCGTCAGAACAACTTGGATATTCTATAGACGTGCGTGATGAACAACAATCTTCTTTTTACAGTTTAATGAAAGTATTATCGAGTATTATTGTTCTTGGATTCCTAGCCATATTCATTCTTAGTCTTGTCTCTATTCTTTCTTTACATTGGTCTATAGGTCTAATTGGCTTATTAGGTAGCATCGGCTTATCTGGGTCAATCTGGTTATCAAAAAAATCGTTAACAATTAGATAGAGGATATTGTTGGCTGATAACGACTGGCGTACTCAAACTGCGAAAGCTATTAGAGATATAGGGACATCATTAACTAGGAAAAACTTGACTCATCCTTCAAATTGGAACATACTCTTTGATTTTTTCATGGGTATTGTTATTCTGGGGTTAGCACTATGCAGTGGTTTTTTTAAAATGCATGATATTCCTTTCTCCGCTCTGCTTATCATGGCATTTATCTTTATATTTTTATGCTTTCTGTGGGTTTGTTATTACCAGAACAAACAGCAATAATTATTTTACTAGCCTAACAATATCCTCAATAGTCCAGATGTGATTCGTAATTCCGCTTGCCATTGCGGGAGTTCTCGGATACGGATTAGCAAGCGTCTAGAGAATATCTCATCAAAACAGCGGGCGTGCCGGAAGAAAATATCGCCGTAAAAACCAGTGAACGTGACGATATTGAAGGGATTGACCTTTTCGCACGCGATTGCCCTATAAGGTACATCATTACCAAGCAAGCCCTCCAGGAAGGCTGGGATTGCGCTTTTGCTTATGTGCTGGCAATACTCACCAACCCAAGTTCCAAAAACAACCTTACCCAGCTTGTCGGGCGTATTTTGAGACAACCGTATGCCAGTAAAACTAAAATTACTGACCTCGATGAAAGTTACGTGTTCTGCTATCAGCAAAAGGCAGTCAATTTATTGGATAGCATTAGGGCGGGGTTACAAGGGGAAGGGCTTGGCGATTTAACGGGCAAGGTTGTGACCGATGAGATGGGCAATGAAAAGCCTGCGGAAAGCAAACGTACCATCTCTTTAAGGGATAAATTCAAACATTTTGCCGGCAAGATTTATTTACCCGTATTCACTATTGAGGAGAACGGTAAAAGACGGCAGGTATGTTACGAATCGGACATCGTTAGCCGTATTCAATGGCAAAACATAAATACAGATAAAATACTGGGTACATTTTTGTCCAACTTAGAAGAGAAAGACACTGAGACGGCTTATGTGTTAAGCGATGATACCAAAGCTGTTATCAAACAGAAGGATTTCATCCGGCTTAAAGAAGGCGGTATTGAGCTAGACTACGAGTTTATGACACGGCACTTGCTGGATATCATTCCAAATCCATGGGTAGCGTATGAATACGGTAAGACTGTCTTGAATTATTTCCTGGGGAAATACGCTCCGTCAGTGGTGGCTAACAACTTTGTCTTTATCATTGAAGAACTGAGGAAACACGCTGAAAGTGAAAAGGAAAGGCTGGCAGAACAAGTCTTCCGGCAATTGATTACGGATAAAAAGCTGCAGTTCTTAATTATACGGAGTGCCGCCGGAAACAAACTACCTGATACCCGCATAATTGATGGCGGTATTAAGCCGTTTTACAATGCTGCCGGTCAGCCGTTACAGCGAAGCCTCTTTGATTTTGTCCCCGAGAATGAATTTAACACATCGGAGCAGAGTGTAGCCTGGTACCTGGAGGAACAAGAAAAGTTGCTCTGGTGGTACCGCAATCTCTCTCGGCAAGACTACTATATTCAGGGCTGGAGAAAGAACAAGATTTACCCGGATTTTATTTTTACGGAAATAGATGCGGGGGATAACAAAGCTTACAGCAAAGTATTTGTGGTGGAAACCAAGGGGCTTCATCTAGGTGGTAGTGAAGACACAAAATACAAAAAGAGTATTCTTGATATTTGCAATGACATTGGGGTAGAAAAAAGCTGGGATGAATTGGGGATGGAATTTCCCGAGAAAAAGGTCGTTTTCAAAGTAGTCTTTGACGACGAATGGAAAGCAAGAATTAACGAACTTTTTGCCGCGACAATATCGAGTCGATAACCTTTTCTTCCTCCCTGCATTCCAAGCACAGTTCCGCTACTCTTTTTATCTCTACTTAAGCCTTTTTCCGTTTCTTTTCTGTTTTGGTTGTTTGCCGCCTGTTACTTGAGTCTTGTATCTTGTTTATCGTTATTTTTTCTGATAGCTCGTTTAACGACAAAACTCCCTTGCCCTCTCACTCTCTCCTGTCTTATTATTATCTTACCTTTTGCGTCTAGAGCAGGAGAAAGACGCCGTCGATTCTGACTGCAGAATTCATTTAGGGCTTTGGGGTGTAAAGTCCAGTGAAGGAGCAGTAAAATTTGTCGTCAGAATCCACTCCCTCGCGTTAAAACACGCGGGTGCCTGTTCGAGGCATTGGAATATGTAATCGGACAAAGGGTATTGCGATATACCCCTCAGTCCTTACCCTGTTAAATCTCCCATAACCTTCTCCTCTTTGTAAGGGGAGAATTGAAGAGGGATTATTGAGAAAATTAACAGGGATTACGCTCCTATCGGTGCCGGGGACATCGGACTACTCACGTGGCTTTGTGCACGAGAGGGACAACGCACATCCACAACGATTAGTTTTTAAAATTTCACCCCATTTTACGAAACGAATCCTTACCCGCTAGTGAAATTTATCGGGCGGGTATTCAAGCAGATAGTTATGGGTAGATATTATTTTCAACCAAATGTATTTATTACCAATATTTTCACTTTATTGACATTTCCGCCTCTCTCTTTTATACTGCTAATTGATAATCGTTTTCAGTTGGACGCTCAATGAAACTCACGGAAAGAAAGATTACCACAGAGCTCCGTAAGCATGGCTACAAACTCACCCCTCAACGCCAGGCAGTTATCGACACAATTGTTGCTAGCCAGGACCTGCTCACACCCGCCCGCGTCTATGAAAAAGTGAGCCGTGAGCACCCGGATATCGGGTTGGTAACAGTCTACCGCACGCTGGAGCTTTTATCACGATTGGGTCTTATCTGCGAGCTACATTCGGGCGGTACCTGTCCTACCTATACCGCCAGCAATCCGGAACACCATCACCACCTCATCTGTTCGGGTTGTGGGAAGGTGGTCGACTTTACGGGTCACAACCTTGCGCCGCTGGAAAACAGACTTGCCCGCGAGAGCGGTTTCAGGATTCAGAATCATGTCCTTGAGTTCATCGGCGTGTGTTCCGCTTGCCAGGAAACTAAATAATTATTCTGGAGGTGTTATATGGCTTACGCAGCAAATTCCGGTGGGGCGACGGCCGCAGCGGCAGCAGCAATTGCGCAGGCAATCAAAGCCTCCGGTGCTATTGTCCGGCTGGAACCGGATGATTTCAATAAAATACTCTCACGCACCAGTAAACCACTGGTAGTAATTGCTAAAGGCGGCTTTTTCAAACCCCATTATCAGTATTTGACCGCCTACAAAGGATTGATGTTCTTCACAAAATCTCCCACGGAGTTAATGCTCCCGGGCGATACTGAAATCATCGCGGCGCGAGAAATCTGGATTCCGTGAGAGGATTGATATGCTACATTTGATTTCTGATGAACTGAAACACCATGCCCCCTTTACTGCCATCGGAGCGGTGAGCGGCATTATCATCATGCTGGTAATTTCTCTGGCAAACATACTACCGGAGGTAAACCGCGTCTCGGAGACGGTCTTCTACGTCCTGCACCCGCTTCATGTTACTTTCAGCGCCATTGTTATCACCTCGCTCTATCGCAAATATAAACCAGGCACAATCTGGCAAGCCGTTCTGGTCGGTTATATTATCTCAGTGAGTATGGCGACGCTCAGTGATTCCCTGATTCCCTACCTCGGTGAAGCCGCCCTCAGCTTACCCCAGCGTGAGTTACACATCGGTTTCCTCGAAGAGTGGTGGCTTGTCAATCCGGCGGCTTTCCTGGGCATTCTCATTAGTTTTATTAGACCGGCAACCAAATTCCCGCACTCGGCGCATGTCCTCATCAGCACATGGGCATCACTTTTCCACTTCATTATGGCGCTGGGAGCCACTGTGACCGCTGTTCAATTTGTTATTATTTTTGTCTTCCTCTTCCTTGCTGTCTGGATTCCGTGCTGTCTCAGCGATATTGCCCTGCCGCTGGTTGTCGTCGGTAGGCAGTTGCCCCACGAGCACTAATGACCTATAATCTTGACTGAGATAAAATGGCAATTAAAATCACCACGCTCAGTGAAAACACCGCCTCCGCCCCTGACCTGCTCGCGGAATGGGGGTTCAGTGTCCTCGTAGAAATTGACTCGCTGACAGTTCTGCTGGATACCGGGCTCAGCAGTACAGTGGTGCATAACGCCGGCATACTGGGAATCGATTTGAAAAAAGTCGACCGTATAATTCTTAGCCACGGTCATTACGACCACACCGGCGGTCTGCAGAATGTCCTGCGCCTCATGAGAAAAAAGATGGAAATCATTGCCCATCCCGATGTCTGGGGTGAGAAATACGCACGGCAGAACGAGACTACTTACCGTTACATCGGTATCCCCTTCCAACGTCCTGTGCTGGAGTCACTTGGCGCCAGCTTTACCCTCTCCAGAGACCCGGTGAGAATCACCAATGATGTCCTCACCACCGGCGAGGTGCCCGAAATCACCGAATACGAACAGATTGAACCGAATCGCTTTTTTGTGAAAGAGGACGGTGAACTCAAACCGGATACTTTACCTGATGACCTGGCGCTCATTATCAATACGAAGCCAGGGCTGGTGGTGATTTTGGGTTGCGGGCACCGCGGACTTATCAATACCCTGCGTCACGCGCAGAAATTGACACGCCGTCAGGAAATCCGCATGGTCATCGGGGGTTGTCATCTCATCGGTACGTCCACGGAGCGGGTCCGGTTGACGCTTGCCGCATTGAAAGAAATGGATGTGCAGAAGATTGGCGCATCGCACTGCACCGGTCTGCCGGCGGCGGCAATCATGGCGCAGGAGCTAGGCGACCGCTTCTTCTTCAATAATGCCGGGACAAGGTTAACACTGGATTAGAAGATGGCTATTAATCTAAAAGTCCAACTGGCGCCGAAAAACAAGCGGGGGCTTCTGCTCACCAACCCGGTGATGACGGCTTCCGGTACCTTTGGCTATGGGATGGAGTATGAGCACCTGTTCGATATCCAGAAGTTAGGCGCGATTGTCTGCAAAGGCACAACGTTTGAACCGAGGGAGGGGAATCCCCAGCCTCGCATCGTAGAGACTGCGAGTGGTATGCTCAACTCCATTGGGTGGCAAAATATCGGTGTGGAAGCATTAATCCGTGAAAAAGCGCCGGTCTGGGCGAAGTGGCAGGTGCCGGTCATCGTCAATATTGCCGGTAAAACAGTTGAGGAGTATGGTCAACTCGCCGCGCGGCTGGATGGAGTACCGGGGATAAGCGGTATCGAGGTTAATATCAGTTGCCCCAATGTCAAAGCCGGCGGCGTAGAGTTCGGTGCCGATGCCAGGTCCGCGGCTAAGGTCACGGCAGTCGTAAGAAAAGCTACCGCTCTCCCGGTCATAATGAAGCTTACCCCTACCACTAGTGACATTGTAGGAATCGCTAAAGCAGTGGCAGAAGCGGGCGCTGATGTCGTCTGCCTTATCAATACTCTTAAGGGTATGGCAATCGATGTCAAAACGCGCAGGCCGGTGCTCGGTAATGTCTTCGGAGGGCTATCAGGTCCCGCCATCAAGCCGGTGGCGCTGGCGATGGTCTACCAGGTGGCAGATGCAGTAGACATTCCCATTATCGGGTGCGGCGGCATTGCTACGGCGACGGATGCGCTTGAGTTCATTATGGCGGGCGCGACCGCCGTTGAGATTGGCACGGCGAATTTCTGGAATCCGCGCGCCACGTTGGACATTCTGGAAGGAATAGAAAAATTCCTCCGCAAAGAGAAGATTAAAGATATCCGGAAGTTAATCGGGATTGCTCGATTGAAGTCATGAAAAAATACATTTAGTATCCCATATCACCCACGCCAAAAGAAAAGTGATGTCCGTATGCCACGATATAGAGCAACCGCCCTTATAATTAGAAATGACAAAGTCCTTCTAGTCAGGGATAAGGGAAGGCATGACTACTCCATGCCGGGTGGCGGATTTAAACCAAGAGAATCCACCATACAAGCATGTATCAGAGAAGTGGCAGAAGAATTAAAAATGAAAGTTATTTCAGCCACAAGACTAAGAAGTTGTGACCACGAAGGTGAAAGAGCTCATCATAAAGTCAGTTTGCTTGTGGTCGAAGGTATACCACATATAGATCATAAAGAACTTGATGGATTTATATGGTGGGACATGAAGGAAAAAATCCCTTTACAAGGGCATGTCAAATCTATTCTTCGTAAGTATAAAATCACGAGTCAATAATTAGTTAGAGCGTATTCATGTTGCCTAAGGATAATGGCTGTAAAGTACTATAGGATGTGAAGTAGCAATTGAAGCCGTGTAATTCTGAGTTAGGAAAGACAACTGTAGAGACTATCGGTGTTGCACTACTTGTCGGTTTTGTAGTTTGGCTGTTCTTTTTAATGATATCTAACATAGATTTCAAAGGAATGAGTTTTTCACAAATTAAACTCGTTGTATCAATTTGTGCCGGTGTTGCAGTATCCATAATCAACAAAAGAGCTGGGGGAAAATTTGTGGAATCGGCGGTAACTGGATTTGTTGTTAGTGTCTTTGCATTCGCAGTAATACAAATTGTAATACAAATGCTATTCAATTCGAAATAGAGTCGTGGAATATCGGCTTGAATTTGCGAGGCCGGTATGAATAAGCAAGCAGTATCCTAATGGAAGATTAAATTGAGCAATCCCAAACTATCCATCGTTGATACCCATGCTCATCTTGATATGAAAGAGTTCGCCGGCGACCGCGATGAGGTCATTACCCGCGCACTGGCGGCTGGCGTCACCAGAATAATCACGGTCGGTACGGATATCACTTCCAGCCAGCAGGCGATTGCGCTTGCCGGGAAGTACCCGCAGGTCTATGCCGCCGTCGGTGTTCATCCTCACGATGCCGGCAGAGTCGAGAGTTCATATCTGGCCCGACTTGCAGAATTGGCAAAGGCCCCGAAGGTGGTCGCCATCGGGGAAACGGGGTTAGACTTCTACCGTAACTATTCGCCAAAAGAAGCACAATTCAACATTCTGCGCGGGCAACTGGAACTGGCGGCGGAGCTAAATCTGCCCATCATTATCCACGCCCGGCAGGCAGCACTGGAAATGATTGAGACCCTCAGCGATTGGGTGAAGCGTCATAAAGACACCTCCGGCAGACCGCGAGGGGTGATTCACTGCTTCAGCGATGATGCGCAGACAGCGCGGAAGTACCTGAACCTGGGTTTTTATATTTCCTTCGCCGGCTATGTCAGCTACCCGCAAAGCCGTGCGCCAGCCGTAGCTAAGACGATATCCATCGATAGAATTCTGGTGGAGACGGATTGTCCCTTCCTGACACCGCAGAAACACCGGGGTAAGCGTAATGAGCCATCTTACGTGGTGCTCACAGCGGAGGTAGTGGCGAGGGCAGTGGGGATGTCTTTTGAAAAATTTGCCGAACAAACCACCGAAAATGCCCAACGACTTTTTAAGCTCTAATCCCAAAATGTCATTGCGAGCGAAGCGTGGCAATCTCTGGGGGGCATCCGTTCGATTAACGTATAGTCGTTTCCCCACTTCGCAATAAAAATATAAATGGTCACGATTGATACTGGATTCCCGATCAAGTCGGGAATGACAGTGCTTTGTATGGAGGAGTGCGGTAGTGTCCCGAATGTGGTGGAAAAGTGGATCGGTATATCCTACCCTATAAGAAAGCCAACTAACAGAAAGGGAGGATATACCGATGAAGAAAGGATACCACAAGGGACAGGAATTGACCATGTCAGAGCTGGGACTATCGCTGGAAGAGCTTGCTGGCCAACCGCTGGAGCTATTTGCTCGGGAAGGAGCCAGACTGCTGTTAACCGTAGCCCTGGAGGAAGAGGTGACCGGCTTTCTCAAGCGTCGGCCCTATGAGCGCAGACAGGGTAACATCCGCGGCTACCGTAATGATCACCG
>JAURWL010000107.1 GCA_030654965.1 Dehalococcoidales bacterium
AAACAAATCGAAACACAATGCGAATTTTTGGACCTCCAACAACGATGAAGCACCTCGTTAAAATTCAATTGACAACGGCAGCATGTGTTTGCCGATGTTCGAAACGATCTAATCGATGCTGGTGTTGTTTCATTTTCCTCATCATGGTGTCGTGGAGTCGTCTGATGCGCGTGCTGCGAATAATTGAGTGGACTGACTGGAGAAGATCTGCTCTCGACTTCACTTCTCAGGTCGATTTTCTTCTCTCCTATTAAGTAACTTTCAACATGTCTGACGGTGGTGACGTTCAAGGTGAGTCACCGATACATTCGCATCGACGTCGCATCGCACTGCTCTGCACTGCTCCGCTGTTCTGCGATCGCTCTCTGCTCGCTTTCGGCCTTCTGTGAATCTTCTCTCAACTCTCTCTCAACTCGTCTCGTGTTCTCCTCTTCAGCTCTCGTCGTTGATAACGGCAGTGGTATGTGCAAGGCTGGTTTCGCTGGTGATGATGCGCCGCGTGCAGTCTTCCCGTCCATCGTCGGACGCCCACGACACAAAGTCAGTCGACAGAACAAAAAAACAAAACAGTCGAACAAAGCAGCAGAACAGCTAGAGTCGAGATATTATATTATCGGCAAGCACGATGCGAGCTCGATTTCTCGCTCGATAGACCGATCGCTCGATGCTCATCTTCTCTCGTCGTCTGTTCCTTAGGGTGTGATGGTCGGCATGGGTCAGAAGGATGCTTACGTCGGTGATGAGGCTCAGTCGAAGCGTGGTATCTTGACTCTCAAGTATCCGATCGAGCACGGTATCGTCACCAACTGGGACGATATGGAGAAGATCTGGCACCATACGTTTTACAACGAGCTGCGTGTTGCCCCGGAGGAGCACCCAGTCCTCCTCACTGAGGCACCGTTGAACCCGAAGGCGAACCGTGAGAAGATGACTCAGATCATGTTCGAGACCTTCAACACCCCGGCCATGTATGTCGCCATTCAAGCCGTGCTCTCGCTCTATGCGTCTGGTCGTACCACTGGTATCGTGCTCGACTCAGGTGATGGTGTTTCGCACACTGTGCCGATCTATGAGGGTTATGCTCTCCCGCACGCTATCCTCCGTCTCGATCTCGCTGGTCGCGATTTGACCGATTATTTCATGAAGATTCTCACTGAGCGTGGTTACTCGTTTACCACCACCGCTGAGCGTGAAATCGTTCGTGATATCAAGGAGAAGCTCTCGTACGTCGCACTCGACTTCGAGGATGAGATGAACCAGGCCAAGCAGTCGACTGCTCTCGAGAAGAACTACGAGCTGCCGGATGGTCAGGTCATCACCGTCGGTAACGAGCGATTCCGTTGCCCGGAGGTTCTCTTCAAGCCGAACTTGATCGGCCGCGAGTTCAGCGGAATTCACCAGACCACCTACGATTCCATCATGAAGTGTGATGTCGATATTCGTAAGGATCTCTACGGAAACATCGTCCTCTCAGGCGGTACCACCATGTTCGAGGGTATCGATGCTCGTATGGAGAAGGAAATCAAGGCGCTCGCACCGCAGTCGATGAAGATTAAGATCGTCGCACCGCCAGAGCGTAAGTACTCCGTCTGGATCGGAGGTTCCATCTTGGCCTCGCTCTCCACCTTCCAACAGATGTGGATCTCGAAGCAGGAGTACGATGAGTCTGGTCCGCAGATCGTTCACCGCAAGTGCTTCTAAATGAAGAGTCGATGGTCCAACGACCAAGCAACGATTCATACAAGGAACACTCGGCAGTGAATAATCGACACATACCGGCAATAGAAGAATACCATCGAACCACCAACCAACCAACCGTACCATCGTACCCTACCCCACCGTACCAACCTTCTCTACTGAGCTCCTTTCGTACTACGCGATTCGAGTGACCGATGTGAAGTCTATTCTGGCCTTTCGTTCGAACATCGATTCTTCGTGTTTTCCCCTTCCCACTCTCCTTTCCTCGTTCTCATCGATTCCTCATCGTGACGAATGGTCGATTCAACATCGATCGTTTGGCTGGTCGAATCGATAGGCGAGCCAACGGGGAGTGGTCAACGGTCGAACACGAGAACGAGAATTCGAGGGAAGAGCAGGTAGCTTAGCCGTCGGACAGTAGCGACGAAGAGAATCAACAAACAACGAGCGAGCGAAACACGCTCGTATGCTGCAGCGACCGTTCGTTGTTGAGATTCGAGTCGTCGAAACAAAAAAATATTCGAAATAAAAATAAACAGCTAAATAATCAATTCAACACGAATCAACGATGCTCGACATTCGATCGAGCCAACGCGCAAGCGCTAGCAGCAGCTGCAGGCATGCAGCGCAAATTGCGATGGCGATGAG
>JAURWL010000127.1 GCA_030654965.1 Dehalococcoidales bacterium
TGCACGCTGATGGCTCTGTCGCCGCATTTCGCACAGTTCGGTAACATCACCTCTTTCAAGGTGCTCGGTGATTCGGCTGCGCTCGTGCAGATGTCGACGCCAGCTGAGGCAGCCGCGGCACTACACTCAGAGAAAGCCGTACTCGGAAATCGATTCATTCAAGTAGAGTACGCGAAAGGTGAAGGCGCACCAGCCAACTTCACGACCACTTCTTCTCATCACCCGAAACCGTCGTACGGTAAACCGTTCAATCAATCTGCTGCATCCGCATCTGCTCCAGCTCCACTCTCCGCGTTAGAAGTAGCAAAGGCATTGATGGCCACACACTCCACTCCCGCCGCCGCACTCGATGCAACTGCTGGTGATGCCGCTTCCACATCCGAGGGACCTGCGACTGCACCTGCTGCTGTCACGCCGAAGTCGACTGCCGCTGCTGACCTGCAGGCAATGAAAGCGCGGTTACAACAGCAGCTGTTGAACAAGCAACTAGCGGCTCAGCGTGATCTACAGCAGCGATTAACGAATGAGCGCGACACGCTCACGATCGCCGAGAAGCAGGCATTGATGTCGAAACTTGCGATCATCAGCGCCGAAGTGAAGCAGGCGAAGCAGCAAGGTGCGCCCGTAGCGACCACTCACACTGCGACATGGACACCAGCTGCTGTCGCTGCTGCACCACCTGCACCGAAGCTGTCGGCACTGGAGGTCGTCAGACAAATGCGAGAAAAACAAGCGGCAGCAGCAGCAGCGGCGGCGGCGGCCAATGCAGACCCCTCGACCGTCACTTCCAGCTCAAACACTGACTCGAACGAGACTGATGACGAACGGACGACTTAAGGTTGTCGTCCGTTCGTCGCTCATGATGCACGCTCGTCCGGCCTCTAGATCTCTCTACGCTCAACTGTTCCGCTCACTGATCTACCACCATGATCATACACTGTTCGACTTTATTTGATCACTTCAGCCGAATTCGAAGGTGTGATCGAGCTCGATTCGAATTCCGCGCAACACTCGCAAAAATATTAGAATCGAGACATTATTGCATTCATCGCGCGCGCGATCGATTGCAGTCATGATCGCTTGCAATGTTGCAATTGCGCATGCTGGCTGATCGACTGCACTTGCATGCTGCTGCGCTCCTTGATTCATTGAAATTATTTAGCTTTTTAATCATTTTTGTTCCATTTGTTGCTGAACGTCTTGTTCTATCGCGTGCGCTTGCTTCCGCTGTTTGTTTTCTGCTGTCTCGTCGGTTGCTTGAAATATTGTTCTTAGAAACGATGCAAGCACCTGCGCGTCACATGCATTGCATGGAGGCAGTGCGAGACATTTCATAAGAACCCGAGAAGATAAAATACACGAGTGCAGATCGAAGAGAGGAAGGACAGGACGGAACGGATGGGAAGGAAGATCGTTGATGGATGCAGTGGAAAGTGTTTTTATTTGTAGAAAGGCGTTAGTAACCCTCGAGTCGTGTTACCGACGTGTTGACGATTGTTTCGTCGTGCATGTTTATGCATCCTCAGCCTCGGCATCGGCGTCCTCCTCCTCATCCTCGAACTCCTCATCCTCAGCAGTCGCATCCTGGTACTGTTGGTACTCAGACACGAGATCGTTCATGTTCGACTCGGCCTCAGTGAACTCCATCTCATCCATACCCTCACCGGTATACCAGTGCAAGAATGCCTTACGACGGAACATAAGAGTGAACTGCTCAGACACGCGCTTGAACATCTCTTGGATCGAGGTCGAGTTACCGATGAAGGTAGTCGACATCTTGAGTCCCTTTGGCGGGATATCGCAGACAGACGACTTGATGTTGTTCGGGATCCACTCAACGAAGTACGATGAGTTCTTGTTCTGCACGTTCAACATCTGCTCATCGACCTCCTTAGTCGACATGCGACCACGGAACATGGCAGCGGCAGTGAGGTAGCGACCATGACGCGGGTCAGAAGCGCACATCATGTTCTTAGCATCGAACATCTGCTGAGTGAGCTCCGGAACAGTCAAGGCACGGTATTGCTGCGAACCACGGGAGGTCAACGGAGCGAAACCGATCATGAAGAAGTGAAGACGCGGGAACGGGATCAAGTTGACAGCCAACTTACGGAGATC
>JAURWL010000128.1 GCA_030654965.1 Dehalococcoidales bacterium
AGACGCGGCCATGCAGGACGGCAGGCGGCGACATGAGCAAGTCGCGCCACTTCGATGGAAGCTTGTCGGAAAGTGAACGCTCGCACTCGACCGTGGCAGGAGTCCACATCAGCCAGTCGCAGCTGCCAGCGTGCTTGTCGACTTCATCTGGAGGCGTCTGCAGGATGATTAGGAAAGGCTCACGGTTCGGGATGTGCTTCTCGCAGATGAAGTGCAGAAGGTAGCAGCGGAACATGCTCTTGCCAATCCCTAGAGAACCACAGCGGCGCAATGAAGAAGGGTCAGAAGAGTCACGACATGACCGATCGCGTCGCTTCATCTGCAGCTAGTGTTCGGCATGGCCGACTGACCTGGCGAGCCGAGGATGAGCACCCAGCGATGCTTTCTCCATATCTCATCGACGATGCCTGCGAGTTGTTGATAGCAGCGGCGCACGTACAGGTAATCGCCCAACATCACTTCGCCGAGCCAGAACACGGGCGGCCCGCTGGGTGCGTGCTCGAGATGCAACCAGTAAGCTCCACCGGCATCCTCGCCATCAATCTTCTCGACCTTGATGGACGCGTCTAGTGCGCAGAGGCTATGCCAGAAGGCGCTTAATGCCGGCACAGACAGACGCGGAGGGGAGCCACCTGAGAGAGAGAGAGAGAGAGAGAGAGAGAGAGAGAGAGAGGGAGAGAGAGAGAGAGAGAGAGAGAGAGAGAGAGAGAGAGAGAGAGAAAGAAAGAAAGCACGTGTGAGCCCGACTGCTCGCCTCGCTCGATCGCTCGCATTCCGTGTTCTTCGCTTCGTGCATTGTGTGCTGTGACTGACCTGCGGTGGATGCGGGAGTTGGTACGACGATTGGCTGGCTGGGATGAAAGCCGATGCGAACTTGACGACCGGCCTCCGTGCAGAGGGGGCAGTAGTCGTCGATGTCCAGGTCCGCGTACTTCGACATGAGCTTCTCTTGCGTGCAGCTGCACAGAGGCGCGGGCGCGGACATCTGTTGAGGACGTGACAGCTGGATGCGTCAATGAGAGGCGAGACAGTACCGTGAATACGCCTCCGTTGTTCACCCATCACATTCAACGCGCTGTCAATCATCCACTCAGCCGCACATCGCTCGCATGCCTGACTGACCTGTTCGTGCGTTGGAGGATGTGGTAGTTTCGAGCACGAATGCGCTGAATCTGAGAATGAGGCAAGCGCGAGAGGTTGAGTCTAGCGAGCGAGAGGAACCACTATGTGTCGCTATCGACAAAAACACGAGAGATGCAGGACGACGAGCTCGTGAGCGCGGATACGAGTGCTCACGCAGAGCCACAGAGCCTCCAACTCACTTCCTGTCGTCCGCACTTCGCCACTGACCTGCTGTGCGTCGGAGTGGTTCGACGGAGGATCGTGAGGCGGCTTGCACGCCTGCGCGGAGTTGTGCTGGATGTGGCGATGCAGAATGCGCGAGAGAGCGTCGTGTGCGAGGAGGCGCGTGCG
>JAURWL010000145.1 GCA_030654965.1 Dehalococcoidales bacterium
TGACGCTCTGCTTAAAGAACTTAACGCCTAGAGTATTCGGTACTCCTATACGCAAACTCACACTCTCTGCGGAATAGCCTTGCGGGTGACAGGGCGCGGGGAGTGTGCAGTTTTTTATTGCTTAAGGTTTCCCTCTCTTGCCCGCTTCTGCAGTTCATACAGCTTGGTCAGGGCTTCCAATGGCGTGAGGGAGTCAATCTCCAGCTTGCTCAGTTCTTCCAGCACAGGTGATTTCTCCACGAACATCGGCATCTGTTGAACAGTTTCTTTCTTACCACGCTTCCGCCCGATTTGAGACTGCTGGCCGTTCTCCGTTTCAAGCTCGTCCAGAACTTCCTGTGCCCGGTGCACCACGGACCGCGGCAGTCCTGCCAGCTTGGCAACATGAATACCGTAGCTTCTATCGACACCGCCAGGGATAATCTTGCGCAGGAAGATGACCTCACCGCGCTCTTCCTTGACCGCTACATTGAAGTTACGCACCCGCGGCAGGTAGTCGGCAAGCTGAACCATCTCGTGGTAGTGAGTGGCAAAGAGCGTTTTCGCGCCGAGTCGCGGGTGATTATGGATATACTCCGCTACCGCCCGCGCAATGGACAAGCCATCGTAGGTGCTGGTGCCCCGGCCAATTTCATCGAGAATGAGCAGTGAGCGCGGTGTGGCGTTGTTCAGGATGTTCGCTGTCTCTACCATCTCGATCATAAAGGTCGATTGCCCTGAAACAAGGTCTTCCCGCGCCCCAATCCTCGTGAAGATGCGGTCGACCAGTCCAATCGTCGCTGATTCCGCCGGCACAAAACTCCCTATCTGCGCCAGTAAAACAATCAGCGCCACCTGTTTGAGATAGGTCGACTTGCCTGCCATATTGGGACCGGTGAGGATGATAACCTGCATATCCTTATTAGACAACCGTGTATCGTTTGGTACGAAGGCGGTGTCGGTCAGCGAGCGCTCCACGACCGGGTGCCTGCCCTGCGTGATGATTATTTCGTCATCTTCGGTCAATTGCGGACGGTGATAGCTATTGCGGACCGCCACTTCGGCGAGACTGGAAAAGACATCCAGGTGCGACAGCGCGTCCGCTAGGGTCAGAATCGATTGTCTGAAACCGCTCACCTGTTTACACACTTGCTGGAACAATGCCGTTTCCAGTTCATTGATGCGCTCTTTAGCATTTAAGATGGTAGACTCATACTCTTTGAGTTCCGGAGTGAAGTAGCGTTCTCCGTTGGCAAGGGTCTGCTTGCGGATATATGTCTGCGGCACCTGCGCTAGATTCGACTTGGACACTTCAATATAGTAGCCGAAGACCCGGTTGTAGCCGATTCTCAACGATTTTATGCCTGTCTTTTCCTGTTCGGTGCGCTCCAGTCCGGCGAGGTACTGCCGGGCATTGGTCGATACCGAACGAATGTGGTCGAGCTCTTCGGAGAAGCCTGCCCTGATAACCCCACCCTCCCCGATACTGTTTGATGGTTCGTCAACGAGCGCGCGGCTGATGAGCTCAATCACCTCCGGGTGCAGCTTCAGGCTGTCTTTAAGCCAGTCAATCGAGCTTGCCCCGGAACTCAATATCTCTAACACCTCCGGCAAGTTTTCCAGTGTGCGGCGCAGAGCAATCAGTTCAATAGGCAGGGCATTCCCGCCGGCAATACGGTTGATGAGCCGCTCTATGTCGGCGGTCTGGTTGAGTAAGGTAATGAGCCGGGCGCGCGCCAGCGTCTGTTCCACGAACCAGGCGATAGCATCCTGACGTTTGGTCAGTTCTTTGATATCGAGAAGGGGCTGGCTCAACCACCGTTTCAGCAGACGTCCACCCATCGCGGTCTTTGTCTGGTCGATAACGGAAAGCAGTGACCCTTTATAGGCGCCGGTCGCGGCACGGAAGATTTCCAGATTGGTCTGTGCCTGATTGTCCAGCGCCATGAAGGAATCGGTTGAGTAGGTGGAGAGTCGGGACAACTGCGCCAATGCCCCTTTCTGTGTCTCCTCAAGATAGTGAATAATTGCGCCCGCCGCCCTGATAGCCAGTGGGAGATGGGCACATCCGTAGCCTTCCAGTGTCGTCACGCCAAAATGCTCGAAGAGGGCTTGCCGGGCAACCTCGCCATCAAACCAGTAGTTATCGACTTTTGTCGGTGGTGGGGTAAGCCCGATGTCGGGGAGTTCCGCATCCTGAGCGATAATAACTTCCGAGGGTTTGAGCCGTTCCAGTTCGGTGCGGACACGGTTAATGGGCAATTGCGTGGTGGCGAACTGGCTGGTGGTGATGTCCACATAGGCGATGCCTGCCATTGTCTCATCTGCCACCAGACTCAAGAGGTAGTTATTTTTCTTGCTTTCTAACAAGCCTGGCTCAATCACTGTGCCCGGCGTGACCACGCGGATGACCTCACGTTGCACGATACCCTTTGTTTCACCGGGTTTGGTTATCTGCTCGCAAATTGCCACCTTATAACCGCGGTTGATGAGCTTGGCAAGATAGTTATCAATAGCGTGGTAGGGAATGCCTGCCATCGGCACTTTGTTACCCTTACCCATCTCCCGCGAGGTGAGGACGATTTCCAGCTCCCGTGAGGTGGTTTTCGCGTCCTCATCAAAGGTTTCGTAAAAATCACCCAGTCGGAATAGCACAATCGCCTGCGGGTATTTGCGCTTGATTCGCAGATACTGTTGCCGGATGGGGGTTACACTATCACGCATATCACGGTTATTGTACTAGAACGGGTGGCACTAGGGAAAGGGTGGAAATGTTACGAGCTGTCCTTCAGAAACGTGATGGTATGGCTCGACTCTGAATATCGCTCGTGTCGTCCAGCCAGCTATTATGGATAGCTATTTTCCCTTCCAGTTGGGTTTCCTCTTCTCGCGGAAAGCCTTAGGTCCCTCGATAAAATCTTCAGTTTCTCTAATACGGTCAGCCATTTGCCTTTCCAGCTTTAATGACTCATCCAGCGGCATACTGTAACCTCGTATCATCGCTTCTTTCACAGCCCTGGTCTGCAGGGGACCCGCCTCGCATATAAGATTTGCCCACTGTTTGGCGGTAGGCATCAACTCGTTACGAGGTACAACCTTGTTTACTAGCCCGATACGGTAAGCTTCCTGGGCATCGATATGCTGTCCCATTAATAGTATCTCGGCGGCTTTTGCCCGAGGAATGAACCGCGGCAATCTACTGATACCACCCCCTCCCGGTATGACGCCCACCTTTATCTCGGGCAATCCAAAGCGAGCGTTATCGGCGGCAATCCTGATATCGCAGGTCAAAGCCAGTTCCAGTCCGCCGCCCAGGCAGTAGCCGTGTATGGCTGCAATTATTGGTTTCCATATCTGGTCAGCGCGTACCCGCTCACCTGCATCTCCTACTACCTCACGGGGACCGGGACGGAAGCCTCTTATATCAGCGCCCGCAGAAAAAGCCCTTTCACCGGCTCCGGTAATAATACCGACCCACAACTCAGGGTCATCGCGGAAGTCCTTAAGTGCCTCACCCAATTCCCGGCTCAGGTCAGCGTTAATTGCATTCAGTACCTCTGGGCGATTAAGAGTGAAAATAGCTATTCTGCCTTCTTTTGTATAATCAACAGCCATAGGAATTCTCCTTTCGTATTTGGTAGACTCAGGATTCGCTTGGCAGTCTAAACTTTTCAAGCATTCTAATGCATCTTGCAGTGGTATTGCAACCCTATGTTGCTGCTCCATAACGTGCCATTTGAAAAATATTAATGCCAGTGTTAGAATGCATTGACCATATTTCCAGCAGAATGCTACAATCAATGCGAATAGAAGTCAAGACCTACAGAGGAGGACCAGAAGAATGGCGGTTATCCAGAGTTACTATAGCGAGGCACGTGTTGCCAAAATACCTGCTTTCATCCACCAGGAGCGGTGCTGGCCTCAGGTAGACAAATACTCCCCGTGTGAAGCCTCCTGTCCGCTCCATATGGACGTCCCCAATTATGTCATTGCCATTGCTCAGGGAAATCCCAGGAAAGCGCTGGCAATCATTAGAGAAACCAATCCCCTCCCCTCAGTCTGTGGTCGTGTCTGTCATCACCCGTGTGAGACGGACTGCAATCGTAAAGTCGTGGATATGCCCATCGCCATTGCGGCGTTGAAACAATTTGCCGCCGATTGGGGACCGGAAGAGAAATTGAAGGCTGTTCCCGTGACCAAAGCTGAAAAAGTGGCGGTTATCGGGTCTGGTCCCGCCGGTTTAACGGCGGCTCATGACCTGGCACGGAAAGGATACGGTGTTACCGTTTTTGAAGCGGCGCCGGTCGCTGGGGGTATATTAACTTCTGCCATCCCTGACTTTATCCTTTCAAAAGACGCCGTTCAGAAAGACATCGATTATATCAAGGCGCTGGGAGTCCAGATTCACACCGGGATATGCGTGGGTAAGGATGTCAGCTTTGAAGCAGTCCAGAGGCGGGGCTATAAGGCAATACTGCTCGCGATTGGCAACCAGAAGAGCGTTAATTTGAGAATCCCGGGCGCTGACCTGCCAGGAATTTCTACTGCTCTTGATTATCTTAAAGAAGCCAAGCGTGGTTTCCTGCGACCGTTTACCGGCAAGGTCTGGGTGATTGGCGGCGGCGCGGTGGCGATGGACTGTGCCCGCACCGCCTTGCGCAATGGCGCCCAGGAAGTTCACGTTGCTTGTCTGGAATCCAGGGAACAGATGCCGGCGTTTATCTGGGAGATTGAAGCGGCGGAGCGTGAGGGTATCCGTATTCATGCCGCCCTGGCGCCGCAGGAATTCATCACGAAGAGCAGTTCACGGGTAAGCGGCATCAAATTTAAGAGGGTCACATCGACCTCTCTGGATGGTGACGGTCGCATTTCCTGGACACTTGCCGAGGGAATGGGGAGTGAGTTTACCGTTGACACCGATGCCGTTATCGTTGCCATCGGGCAAACAATGGACCGGGATGTTCTATCTGCTGTAAATATTAATCGCAGGGGCACTATCAATATCAATGCCGAAACGGGAGAGACAGGTGTTACCGGTGTCTTTGCCGCCGGCGATGCCGCAGGTAACGGGCGTACGGTAACCGAATCAATGGCGGCGGGACGGAAGGCGGCGATTGGTATTGACCAATATCTCAGTGGTCAGCCTATTGCCATCCAGAAAGACAACCACGGCGTGATTACTATCAAACCAGAGCAGGTGCCCGGCTATTTCGTGAGGCGCGACCGCTGGGAAATGCCGAAGCTATCCGCCCGTCAAGCAATAAATACCAACAAGGAGGTGAATCTGGGATATGCGTACTGGCAGGCAGTTGAGGAAGCCAACCGCTGTCTTAATTGTCGCATGTGCGCTAACTGCGTTTTTGAACGCGGACAGTTGTGCTATGAAACAGCGATGAGACTGTTATAATCTCGGAATCAGGAGGAAGAACAGATGTGTTTTTTATGCGAACAATTTGGTGATGCCAAACATGGCAATGGCTTGTGGTATCTGAATCCGACCAACTACGCCCGGAATATGTACAAACTTCGCGCTCCCGGGGAGGGGCTAAAGGGCGCTGAGGCGGGTCTGGAGACGGGTGCCCGCTCCGGTCCGTCAATCAGGGACCTCATGGAGGCGGTGGAGAAGGGGGACTATAGCGAATACGATAGAATCCAGAAGGCAATGCTGGCAAGAGGACAGGGTAGTCAGGTAGTCCCTATGGCGGATGCGGATAAAGTCCTCGAATTGTGTTCCCCTATCGGGTTGATAGCCTGTATCTGCCGCAAGGATTGTCGGGCAATTGATGAGCGAAATGAGCTTGAATACACCTGTATGGGCATGGGTGTCGGTATGCTCAAATGGGAACGCTGGCCCGAACGTTACAAGGGCGGCGTCAAATTCGTCAATATCGATGAAGCCAAAGAGTGGAACCATGAAATGGACCGGCGTGGCTTTGTCCATATCCTGATGCTTTTCGGCGCCCCTTATATTGGCGGATTCTGCCAGTGCGATTACCCGGACTGCGGTGCCGTCAGAAACGCCGTCGATTTCGGCATCGGACCAATCAAGGGTCATTATGTTGCTATGGTCGATTACGAAAAATGTAACGGGTGCGGTATCTGTGCCCAGAGATGCCAGTGGGGTGCTTTAAAATTCGAGGTTACCAACGAAAAAGCCAACATTGACGTTTTCAAATGTTTTGGCTGTGGACTCTGCCAGACCGGCTGTCCCAGGGACGCCATTACTCTGCTGGACCGTTCGAGTGTTCCAGCCGTTGCGGAGGTTTGGAGATGACATATCCACTACCAATGGGAAGAAAATTCCCTAAAATCACTCTTGACCTGACCAAATGCACAGTTCCCTTTTTGTGCAAAAAATGCTTGCAGATTTGTCCGATGGCTGTCTTCAATGTCGCCCGGGTAATGTCTAAGGAAAAGCGGCTCGAGGATATGGATCCCCGTATTGACGGCAACTATGTCCTTCACGCACCGCGCCGGGACAAGTGCACGGTATGTAATTTGTGTA
>JAURWL010000153.1 GCA_030654965.1 Dehalococcoidales bacterium
TTACGTTGACCTTCTGCTTCTTCCCTATTCAAATCCTCCTGGCTACTTGAGAGTTTCTGCTTGACTTCTTCAAGCCCTGCCCGCAGTTCTTTCAGTTGCTGTCTAATATCTGCCGTAGCTTCCACTATCCGGGCTTTGAACTCAGTAGTTTTTGCCTTCAGTGCCTCGCTTGCCAGCTTTTCATATTCCGCTTCAAGTCCATTTATTTTATCGACAATAGGCTGAAGTCGTCGTATTTGCTTCTCGTTCGAATCAACCAATGCTCCAAGCCATTTCAGCATATTATTCCTGTTCCCCTTTGATTAGTTCCCGCGCGTCATCGGCATCCTCCGCCCTGACCAGTATCGCCACCTGCCCCATACCATCAACCGCAAAAACATGTACGGAAGGTGATGCCTGCGCTTTCAATAAGCTGGGAATGCCGTAACTGTCGAGCAAGCCTTTGATGATGTTCGCTTCGGCTTCCCCTCTGGCTATATAGATTTCAACCAGTTCACTATTCCGGTTCAAACATGGCTCCCACGGAGAGTCCGGTGTGGATACGGTGGATTGCCTCCCCCAGTAGCGGTGCCATAGATATGACCTTGATTTTGTTAATCCGTTTTTCCGGTGACATAGGGATAGTATCCGTCACCACCACTTCTTTAACCGGGCTTTTGGCAATGCGCTCAATTGCCGGACCTGAGAAAACAGGGTGTGTGGCGCAGGAGTAGATTTCCTTTGCACCGCGCTCAGTCAAGGCGCTTACCGTATTGATAAGGGAATCTCCTGTAGCGATTTCTTCATCCAAAATCAGTGCACGTTTACCTTTCACATCACCAATGACGGTCAGTGTTTCTGATTTATCAGCATTGCCAATACGCCGCTTCTCCATAATCGCCAGTGGGGTATTCAATTTGGCTGCCAGGTCCCGTGCCTTTTTAGAAATCCCAAAATCAGTCGCGACCACCACCAGGTCCTTTAACTTTTTTTGCTTGAAGTAGTCACCCAATATATACAGCGCTGTCAATTCATCCACCGGAATGCTGAAAAATCCCTGAATTTGGGCGCTGTGCAGGTCGACCATCAGCAATCGATTAGCGCCCGCCACAGTGATTAAATCAGCCACCAGACGGGCAGTAATGGGCACACGCGGTTGGTCTTTTTTATCACTACGCCCGTAAGCGTAATAGGGGACTACCGCTGTGATACGCTTTGCTGATGCCCTTCTCAAGGCATCCAGCATAATCAGCAATTCCATTAGGCTTCGCTGTACAGGGTGACAAATCGGCTGTACCACAAAAATATCACGCTCGCGGACATTTTCCAGGATACGAACAAAGATATTTTCGTTGGTGAATTCAAAGACTTCCGCCTGCCCGAGCGGGATTCCCAGATACTCACAGATATCTTTTGCCAGTTCCGGATGGGCATTACCGGTGAAAACCTTGAGGTCGTCCATGATTCTCCTTCTCGTCTACGTAATTCGAGCAATTACATTATACCATCATCAAAAGACAACTTTAACCCGAGCCCACATAAAATAAAAGCTGGCACGGACGAACCCATACCAGCCAGTCTCATCAAAGAACTACCGTGGTTCAGTCGATACTCGGCACGGGGAAACGACCGCACAGATGCCTGACCTCTTCCCGCACCTGTGTTTCCACAATCTTATCACCGACATGGTTGATGACCTTCAGAATCCATCCGGCAATTTGTTTCATCTCCGTTTGCCTGAGACCGCGCGTGGTTGCCGCCGGTGTTCCCAACCGGATACCACCCGTTGTCCATGTCGACTGTGTGTCAAATGGGATTGAGTTCCTGTTAACCACAATGCCCACCCGCTCCAGTGCTTCCTGGGCGTCCATGCCAGTGACTCCAGTACGAGTCAGGTCCACCAGAATAAGGTGGTTATCTGTTCCGCCGGAAACCAATCTCAAACCATCCCGCTGTAGCTCCATTGCCAGTATCAAGGCATTATCGAGCACTGCCTTCTGGTAATCGTAGAATGAAGGCTGAAGCGCCTCATAGAAACACTCCGCTTTGGCGGCAATGGCATGCACAAGAGGTCCGCCCTGCATCTCAGGGAATACCCCATGGTCAATTTCATGCGCCAGTTCTTTGCGACAGAGAATGAAAGCGCTCCGCGGTCCACGTAGCGTTTTATGCGTGGTGGACGTCACCACGTCCGAATACGGCACCGGTGTGGGGTGCAAACCTACCGCTATCAACCCGGCGATGTGTGCCATATCCACCATCAGCTTCGCCCCCACCTTATCGGCAATGGAACGGAAACGTTCAAAATCGATGATACGCGGATAGGCGCTGGCGCCGGCGACAATGAGCTTTGGCTTATGCTCAAGGGCAAGGCGTTCCACTTCATCGTAGTCAATCCGCTCTGTCTCCTTGCTGACACCATAATGGATAAAATGATAGGAGCGTCCGGAAAAAGTAATCTGGTCGCCGTGGGTCATGTGACCGCCGTGTGCCAGCTTCATTCCCATGACGGTATCCCCATAGTCAAGCAGGGCGAAGTACGCCGCCATATTCGCCTGGGCGCCGGCGTGCGGCTGAACATTGGCGTGGTCGGCTTTGTACAACTTCTTCAGACGCTCCAGCGCCAGCGTCTCAATTTCGTCCACATTCTCACAGCCGCCATAATGACGGTGGTGCGGATAACCTTCGGCATATTTATCTGTCAAAAACGAACCGAGGGCTTCAAGGACAGCTTTGCTGGTATAGTTTTCAGATGCAATAAGATTTATCGTTTCGCGCTGACGTTTTTTCTCCAGTTCGATAATCCGATTTAGTTCCGGGTCGGTTTTTTGCAGATAACTCATATTGCCCCCTCAATAAAGAGAAGTGTACAACGAGGGCTGGGTGGTGTCAATTGCGATAAATTCTAATCTCTAATATCGAATCTCTAAACAATATCAAAACACACTGCGATGTCAGATTGACTTGAATTCACTACCGTGCTATCATAGACACAAAGTAAAAGAGTAATATCGCGGATTAACGCATGCAATGTCAGCATTGACCGACCTCTATAAAGAAATTGCCCTCTGCCGCAAGTGCGAAATTGCCAGAAGCAGGACGAAAGTTGTCCCCGGCGAGGGCGCTGAAAACGCTGACATTATGTTTATCGGTGAAGCACCGGGTTTCCATGAAGACCAGCAAGGTCGTCCCTTCGTCGGACCCGCGGGGCAGTTCCTGGAGGAGCTTCTAGCCTCCATCAATCTCACCCGCCAGAAAGTCTACATCGCCAATGTCATCAAGTGCCGTCCGCCTAATAACCGCGACCCCTTACCGATTGAAATCACCAACTGTCAGCCGTGGCTGGAACGCCAGATTCAGCTGATTTCCCCCAGAATCATAGTCACGTTGGGGCGCTATTCAATGGCAATGTATTTCCCCGGCAAGAGCATCAGCAAGATACACGGCACATCACAGACACGTGATGGCATCACCTACTTCGCGATGTACCACCCGGCGGCGGCTCTCCACCAGGGTAACCTGCGGTCGGATATTATCAAGGATATGCAGAAACTACCCGGCTTACTCATGCAGGTAAAACAGACAATCAGCAAGGAGACCGTATCACAGGCAGAACCACAGCAGTTGAGCATGTTTTAGTGAACTCCAGTGGAGTGAGGGTATAAATGCCGGATAAAGAAATCATTACCCTGGATGAGGCACAGGTAGCGGCGGAGCGGTTTCTGGAGGAACGGCTGAAAAATCTCAAAAATATCTCCGTCGATAGGGTCAAACTCGCCTCAATCGAAGGTATTGTCGTCTATGACGTGGAAGGCATTGCCACTATTGGCGGGGGATTTTTATCGAAAAATACGGAGCGTCCTTTTAAAATCCAGGTAGCCGCCACCGATGCCGCTATTGTAGGCTACGAAACATAGGATTGGAACTATGGCAAAACCAAAGTTAAGAATCATACCGCTCGGCGGATTGAGCGAAATCGGCAAGAACATGATGGTAATTGAGTACGAGGATGATATTCTCCTTGTGGATGCCGGTCTGATGTTCCCGGAAGAAGAGATGATGGGGGTCGACCTTGTCATCCCGGACATCTCTTACCTCATGGATAAGAAAGATAAAATCAGGGCGCTGGTCATTACTCACGGTCACGAAGACCACATCGGCGCTCTCCCCTATCTTCTACCTCAACTCAACTGCCCCGTTTACGCCACCCGCCTTACGCATGGGCTTATTTCGGTCAAACTAAAGGAGAGCAAGACGCTGGCAAACGCCGACCTTAGAATCCTACCTCCCGGTGGGAAAGTGACACTGGGCAAATTCAGAGTCGAGACCTTCCCGGTGTGTCACAGTATCCCTGATTCGGTCGGCTTGATTATTTACACGCCGCTGGGCATTATTGTCCACAGTGGTGATTTCAAGATCGACTATACACCGGTAACCGGTAATCCCACCGACTTATCCCGGCTGGCACAGGTGGGCAGTCAGGGTATTCTGCTCTTGATGTCCGACTCCACTTACGCCGAGTTGCCCGGTTATACACCCTCTGAACGCGTGGTGGGTGAAGCTCTGGAGCACATCATGATTGAAGCGCCGGGCAGGGTCATCATCGCCACTTTCTCGTCACTGGTCTCACGCATACAGCAGATTATCGATGCCGCCGCCCGCCATAATCGACGTGTTTTTATAGTCGGGCGCAATATGAGCGAAATCGTCCGCATGGCACTGGACATGGGTTATCTCAAAGCCCCGGATGGCGTTCTGGCACGCATGGATGAATTACGTGGCACGCCTCACAACCGTACCGTTTTTATTACCACCGGCAGTCAGGGAGAGCCCACTTCCGCTCTAGTACGAATTGCCAATAAAGACCACCGTCAGGTACATATCATCGCCGATGATACCGTGGTTATCTCAGCGACGCCGGTCCCCGGCAACGAAGCTCTTATCTCACGCACCATTGATAATCTCTTCAAACAGGGCGCGCAGGTGCTATATAATGATATCGCTGAAGTTCACGTCCACGGGCACGCCAGCCAGGAAGAATTGAAGTTGCTGATGAACATCGTGAAGCCGAAATACTTCATGCCCATTCACGGCGAATACCGCCACCTCTGCCTCCACGCTAAGCTGGCGCAATCGGTCGGGATTCCCAAAGAGCGCACTTTTGTAATGGAAGACGGGGAAGTACTGGAGATTGACCAATCCTCGGCGAAAGTGGACGGGCGCATCACTTCCAGCAATGTCTATGTCGATGGTCTCAGTGTCGGCGATATCGGCACGGTAGTATTGCGCGACCGCCAGATGCTTGCCCGGGACGGCATGGTCGTGGTCATTATCGCCATCAACCGACAGACGGGTAAACTGGTGGGACGTCCGGATATCGTTTCACGCGGTTTTGTCGACACTAAGGAGTACAATGACATGCTGGACAAAAGCCGTGACATGGTGGCGGAATACCTGGACCGAGGTGGCGACCATCCTGCCGATTGGAGCTTTATCTATACCAAGGTGCGTGATATATTGAATAAATTCTACTACGAACAGACCAAGCGCCGCCCGATGATTCTCCCGTTTATGGTTAAGGTGTAATATGCCAAAACGTGGCGCCAATCAGCAAGCGAGCGACGGCAGTAACTGGGACTGGTTTTTTTATGCCATCGTCGTCCTGGCTATCATTGACGCAATCGTTATCATTCCGTGGAGCGACATTGTCAACTGGTTATCTGATATCGCTCAGAATATCTGGACACTGTTTTTCTGGGGGTTGTTCCTGGTTATCTTCGCCGTTCTTACACCTATCTTCCTCATCTGGCGTAGACGGCTCACATTGTTTTTAAAATACTGGTACCGCTGGCTAGGTACCATCGCACTCACGT